>CAMLDZ010000148.1 GCA_946478985.1 uncultured Solimonas sp. | reverse complement strand
GTAGATCGGCCGGCCGGCCTGCTTGGGCACGAAGTAGTACATCATCCCCAGGAAGCCGGCGGTCAGGAAGAAGCCGACCGCGTTGTGGCCGTACCACCACTGCACCATTGCATCGACGGCGCCGCCGTAGGCCGAATACGACTTGGTGAGGCTGATCGGCACCGCCGCGCTGTTGACGATGTGCAGCACCGCCACGGCGATGATGAAGGCGCCATAGAACCAGTTGGCGACATAGATATGCTCGACCTTGCGCAGCGCGATGGTGCCGAAGAAGACCACCGCGTAGGCCACCCAGACGGCGGCGATCAGCAGATCGATCGGCCATTCCAGCTCGGCGTATTCCTTGCCCTGGGTCATGCCCATCGGCAGCGTGATCGCCGCGGCGACGATCACCGCCTGCCATCCCCAGAATGTAAAGGCCGCCAGCTTCGGTAAGAACAGCGCGGCACGGCAGGTGCGCTGCACCACCCAGTAGGAGGTCGCGAACAGGCCGCAGCCACCGAACGCGAAGATCACCGCATTGGTGTGCAGCGGGCGCAGACGGCTGTAGGTCAGCCAGGGCGTGTCGAAATTGAGCGCAGGCCAGAGCAGCTGGGCGGCGAGCAACACGCCGACCGCCATCCCCACCAGCCCCCAGACGACGGTCATCACGGCGAACTGGCGCACCACTTTGTCGTGGTAGACCGGTGCCGGTGCAGCGTACGTGGTCATTGGATTCTTCTTCCGTCGGCCGCCTGATTGCGGACGGTGGCAGTGTCGGGCGACACGGCCGGCGCGGCATTGACGGCAGTCAATCGGCGCGCTTCAGATCGCTGCGGAATGCCGCTCGGCCGGCGCCGCCGGCGCATAGCGATCGAACACCCGCGCGATGTTGCGGACCAGCGGCCGGCCGCGCGGCAGCACACGCAGGTGGCTGCCTTCGAGTTCGATCAGGCCGTCCGCCAGAAGCGCCTGCAGTTCCTCGTGGCGGCCATGAAACGGATAGTCAGCGGTGACGCCATGGGCCTTGGCGATCGCCGCGAAATCGACCTCCGCCGCGCACATGATCTGTTCGATGACATCGCGACGCAGCAGGTCGTCGGCGTCCAGGCGCAGCCCGCGGCGCACCGGCAACTGCCCCTGCTCGATCCGCTGCGCGTAATCGGCCAGCTGCTTGGCGTTCTGCGCGTAGACGTCGGCGACGCGGCTGATGGCGCTGAGGCCGAAGCCGAGCAGCTCATGCCCGGCCTGCGTCGAATAGCCCTGAAAATTGCGCTGCAGCGTACCGGCGGCATCGGCGCGCGCCAGCTCGTCGTCGACCAGTGCGAAGTGGTCCATGCCGATGCGCCGGTAGCCGGCAGCGCCGAGGCGCTCGACGCCCAGCTGCAGCAGCGCCAGTCGCGTGGCCGCGTCCGGCAACTCCCCGGCGCGGATCTGCCGCTGCGCCGCGAACTGCTGCGGCAGGTGCGCGTAGGCGTAGATGGCGATGCGATCCGGCCGCAGCGCCGCCACCGCGTCCAGCGTCCGCGCGAAGGAGGCCGGCGTCTGCCGCGGCAGGCCGTAGATCAGGTCGGTGGCGATCGAGCGAAAGCCTGCGCCGCGCGCCGCCGCGATCGTCGTGGCGACCAGCGATAGCGGCTGCTCGCGATTAATCGCCTGCTGCACGGCCGGGTCCAGATCCTGGACGCCGAGACTGATGCGGTTGAGGCCCAGGCCGGCCAGCACGCGCAGCCGCTCGGCATCGACGGTGCGCGGGTCGACCTCGATCGAGTACTCGCGCGTAGCCTCGGCGCTGAGGCCGAAGTGCTGGTCCAGCGCGGTCATCAGCGCCGCCAGTTGTGCATCGTCCAGCGAGGTCGGCGTGCCGCCGCCGAAGTGCAGCTGCGTGACTCCGCGCGTCCGGCCCGGCCAGTGTCCGGCGCTGCGGCGGATCTCGCTCAGCAGCAGTTCGACGTAGCGCGCCCGCGGCTCGGCGCGGCGGTTGATGATCCGCGTGCAGGCGCAGTAGAAGCACGGCGCCGTGCAGAACGGCACGTGCAGGTACAGCGACGGCGGCACGCTGGCGTCGGCGCGCTGCAGCGCCTCCAGCAGCTGCCTCTGGCCGAAGCCTTCGACGAATTGCAGCGCGCTCGGATACGAGGTGTAGCGCGGCACCGAGCCGCCGTAGCGACGGATCAGCTCGGCTTCTGAGCAGGGTGCAACGGACACGGCAGGCACCGGGTGACGGAACTGCCGCCATTGTCGATGGGCGCGGCGCGGGCGCCTTGACCGCCGTCAAGCGCGGCATCCCCCAACAAGAAAGGCGCCCGAAGGCGCCTTTCTTGTTTACCCATCAGCCGCGGTGCAATGCACGCTTACTCAGGCTGTTCCGCCAGTGCGCAGCCGCCGAAGACCAGTGCGGTCGGCAGCACGCTTGCCACGCCGCCACGGTAGGTCAGGCGGATCGCGTCGTACGGTTGCGTGGCCTCGAAGCTGAGCAGCGAGACCTGCTCGCCGCCGAGCAGGCCCAGCAGATCGAGATCGAGCAGATCACGGCCTTCCGGCAGGCGCGTTTCCTTCACCGTGCCGTCCAGCAGCGTGCTGACCTCGAAGCCGCGCAGCAGCGCCAGCGTCAACAGCTGCGAATGGCGGCCGATGATGAAGCCGACGCGGCGCGGGCTCGCCGTCGAAGCGTCGAAGGTGGTGCCCTCGGCAGCGCTGACCGTCAGCGAGACATTGGCGCTCAGCAGGCTGACCAGGACGTCGAGATTGGCGGAGTTGGTCAGATCGTTGTCGATCACGCGACCGGCATTGCGGAAGGTGCAGCCGACGCAAAGCGGCGTCGCTTCGACTTCGACCTTGGCACCGTTGGCCTGCAGCAGCGGGCTGGTGCAGGCGGCATTACCCACCGACAGCGTGGCGCTGACCGAGCGCGTGGTGCCGCTGATCGACACCTCCGGCTTGAGCGTGGCGGTGATCGTGGTATTGCCGAAGGCGACGCCGGTGGCCAGGCCGGTGGCGTCCACGGTGGCGATGGCCTGGTCAGCCGAGCTCCAGTCGACCGGGTACAGCGCGGTATCGATCGGGCCGGTGCTGTTGTCGGCAAAGCGGCCGATGACGATGAACTGCTTGGACTGACCGGCGGCGACCGCGGCCGGCGGCGGGCTCGGCTCCAGGCGGACCAGCTCGACCAGCGCCGAAGTGCTGACCGTCAGCCGGCCGACCGCTTCGAACGGGCCTACGGTGCTCGACGTGGCGGTCGCCTTGATGTCCGAGAAGCCCAGGTCCAGCGCGCGCGCCGTGGTCTGCACGCCCGAGGCCGTGCTCAGCGACGCGACTTCCGGCTTGCTGCTCTCCCAGACCACCGACACATCGCCGCCCAGCTCCTGCGGCTCTGCGCTGTCGGTGTAGATGCCGAGCGCCTTGAAAGTCTGAATGCTGCCGGCCGGGCGCGACACGTCGCCCGAGCTGCCGACCGTGCCATCCGGCGCCACGGTGCGCACCACGATGGACGTGAGCTTGGCGGGGCCGACGGTGATCGTCAGGCTGTTGCTGGTGACGCCGTCGACGCTGGCGGTGACGGTGGCGGTGCCCTGCTCGGTCGCCGTCAGCAAGCCGCTGCTGTCGACCGTGGCAACGCTCGCCGGCACCACGGTGTAGCTGGCCTCGGCGACCGGACGAGTCACAGGAGATACGCCCGGCTGTTGCGAGAACTCGCCGTCGAGCACGAGCTGCTGTGTGGTGCCGAGCGGCACGGCGGCCTCGGTGGTGCTCAGTTCCAGACTCAGCAACTGCTCGCTGAAAGCGGGGCTCTTGATACTGTCGCCGCAGCCTCCGAGCACCATTGCCGCGCATAGCGCGAACAGAAAGCGTACTCCCTTCATCCCAAACTCCCCTCTTCTGACAGGCTTCCCTGCGGTCTGTTGCAAGCTCAATGAAACTCGATATTTACGGCGACGTCTTGAGCAATCATAATCCAGATGCTTCGCAAATTGAGAGATGAGTTTGAGTCGGTGCTCAGACCTCTCTCAAGGTCGCCCGAATTGAAAGGGAGTATTTCGGTTCGGTCACTAAGGGCATATCGCCGCGCGGGGCCCAAATAAGATGGGAGACAAGGGAATGCGGAAACTCGGATGGCTTCTTTTGGCAGGCGCGCTGTGGTCCGGCGCCGCGGCTGCCGAAGGCGTGGAGTACGACGGACGTTGGTACATCTCGCCATCCGTTGGCGTGGTGTTCGCTGACGGCGACACCGGCCCCGCCGGCTCGCTTGCCTTCGGTCGCTCGATCGCACCATGGCTCGGCATCGAAATCGAAGGCGGCTACAGCCACCTCGACGTCGCCGACCTCAAGTCGAAGAACGACTACTCGCGCGCCGTGCTCGGCGTGAACCTGATCCAGTACCTGGCCTCCGAAAACGCTTCGGTTCGCCCCTACCTGATCGGCAACCTCAATGGTCACTACATTGAGTTCCTGCAGGAGAATCTCGGCGGTGGCGGCGTCGGTGCGGGCCTCGGTACCTTCTTCAACCTCTCGCAGAGCGTCGACCTGCGTCTTGAAGCCCGTTACAACCTGGACTTCATTCAGGAGAAGGGCCCGGTCCAGGAAGACACCTTCTATGTCTGGACGATCGGCGCCGGCGTGCGCTGGAAGTTCGGCGCCGACCCGAACGATGACGACGGCGATGGCGTGCCGAACTCGCGTGACAAGTGCCCGGATACGCCCAAGGGCGTGAAGGTCGACGCCAACGGCTGCCCGATCGACAGCGACGGCGACGGCGTGCCGGATTACCTCGACAAGTGCCCGAACACGCCGAAGGGTACGCAGGTCGGCCCGGATGGCTGCGAGCTCGACTCCGACGGCGACGGCGTGCCGGATGCGCGCGACCGCTGCCCGAACACGCCGCGTGGCGTGCAGGTCGATGCCAATGGCTGCCCGCTCGACAGCGACGGCGACGGCGTGCCGGATTACCTCGACAAGTGCCCGGGCACCCCGCCGGGAACGCGCGTGAATGCCGATGGCTGCTCGAGCACCGACTCGGATGGCGATGGCATTCCGGACGATCTCGACCGCTGCCCGAATACGCCCAAGGGCGTTCCGGTTGGCCCCGATGGCTGCCCGCTCGACAGCGACGGTGACGGCGTGCCGGATTACCTCGACGAGTGCCCGCGCACGCCGCCGGGTGCCAAGGTGCTGCCGAACGGTTGCGCGCTGGTCGGCGACTGCCGCAAGCCGCGTCCGGGTGAGCAGGTCGATGCCAATGGCTGCGCGGTCGACAAGAACTTCATCCTCAAGGGCGTCAAGTTCGAGTTCGACTCGGATCGCCTGACGGAAGAAGCCAAGCGCATCCTGATCCAGGTCGGCCAGACGCTGAACGCGTACCCGAACATCAGCGTGGAAGTGGAAGGCCACACCGACTCGATCGGTTCGGACTCCTACAACCTGGGTCTGTCGGAGCGCCGTTCGATCGCCGTCAAGACCTTCCTGACCGGTCAGGGCGTGGTCGCCAAGCGGATGACGCCGGTGGGCTACGGCGAAACCCGCCCGATCGACTCCAACGAGACCGACGCGGGTCGTGAGAACAACCGTCGCGTGGAACTCCACGTCGTCGATTGATCAGCCGCAAGCTTTGAAAAACCGCCGCAGGTGCGAACCTGCGGCGGTTTTTTTATGGCCGGCATTCCACACGCCGAATTGCGCCCGCACGCCGCCCGCGATGCAGGCCATGCGGGGCGGCACCTGGAATACACGCTTCTCGGTTGGGAATCAGGCGCCTGGTTGGCGCCGGCAGGGTTCAGCGCATCAGCTGATGCAGCGTTTCGACGCGTGCCGGCGCGGCCGCCGCCGGGTCCGGCGTTACGGCCAGCGGCCAGCCGGCCAGATGCTGGCGGGCCAGCGTTTCCAGCATCTGCAGATGCCCGGCGCCGTCGTTGAGCGCCGGCACATAGCGCAGCGCCTTGCCGCCGGCGGCGCGGAACTGCTCCCCGTAACGCAGAGACACCTCTTCCAGCGTTTCCAGACAGTCCGCCGGGAAACCGGGACAGATCACGTCAAGTTCACCGACGCCTTCGCGCGCCAGCCTGTCGATGGTGCGGTCGGTGTATGGCGTCAGCCACTTGGCGCGGCCCAGCCGCGACTGGAAGCTCAGCGACCAGCGGTCCGGCGCCAGTTGCAGCGCGTTCGCCAGCAGCCGTGCCGTCTTCTGGCAGAAGCAGTAGTACGGATCGCCGCGTTCCAGGCACTGCAGGGGAATCGAATGAAACGACATCAGCAGGTGCCGCGGCCCGCCCTGCGCCTGCCAGTGGGCGCGCACCGAGTCGGCCAGCGCGTCGATGTAGGCCGGCAGATCGTGATAGCCGTTGATCAGCCGCAGCTCGGGCCACCAGCGCAGCGGTCGCAGTTGCGCGAACACTTCGTCGAAGACTGCAGCGGTGGTGGTCGCCGAGTATTGCGGATACAGCGGCAGCACGAGAATGCGCCGCGCGCCGCGCTCGCGCAGCTCGTCGAGCGCGGCGGCAATGCTCGGATTACCGTAGCGCATGCCCAGCGCCACCGGAATCTCGTCACCGAGCCGCCGCTGCAGGCCGGCCTGCTGGGCACGGCTGATCGCCAGCAGCGGCGAGCCCTGCGGGGTCCAGATCGCTGCGTAGGCATGGGCAAGCTTGCGCGGCCGCAGCGGCAGGATCAG
>CAMLDZ010000147.1 GCA_946478985.1 uncultured Solimonas sp. | reverse complement strand
TGCGCGGGCAGATGCGCGCCGCCGGCGTC
The DNA here is from genome assembly GCA_946478985.1 of uncultured Solimonas sp. The sequence continues at coordinate 6,655 of CAMLDZ010000147.1, read as the reverse complement.
AGCGAAGGGCTGGAAGTGCTGATCGAGCAGGGCGCCGAGTCGGCGCTGCGCGTCGGCGCCGGCCGCGGCATCGACGCGCAGGGCGAGGACGTGACGGTGCCGCTGGCACGCCGCGTGCGCGTGCGCGATCTGCCGGTCTGCGCGCCGTCGGCACTGCTCGATGGCACGCCGCTGCCGGATCAGCAGCAGGGCACGCCCTTGGCGCGCCGCCTCGGGCCGACGCTGGGCGAGCTGATCGACGACGGCAAGGCCGCGGCGTTTCCGCGCGCCGGCATCCTGCTGCTGCAGCCGGCGGTGGTCGAGACGGTGGGCGGGCTCGATGCCGACGAGCAGTGCGAGCTCGACGTCCGCGATCTGGCCTACGAGGACTGGCGCCGCACCGATGCCGCGCGCCTGCTGCTGTACCTGTGGCCGCGCGAGTGGCTCGGCTGGGCCAACGGCGCGGCGAGCCTGCGCAACGAGCTGGCGTACAAGGTCTTCGGCGTCGAGAAAAACCTGGCCACCGACGCCACGCTGCCGTGGCAGGACTACGGCGTGCCGATCGCGCTGCTCGGCTTCGACGCGCAATGGGCGCCGCTGTTCGCCGATCGCCACGCCGTGGTCCGCGACGGCGGACGGCCGAAGCGGCGCACGCGGCTGGTGGCCGACAGCGGCGACGCGCTGCTGTGGCAGGCGCGCATCGCGCAGTTCAGCGAGCAGCTCGGCGAGCAGCTGGCGGCTGGCCGCAATCTGCTGGCGCCGCCGCTGCAGGGCCTGCTGCCGCTGGACAGCAGCCTGCGCTACCTGCCGCCGATCGGCGTGCTGCCGCGCGAGGTGATGGATCTGGCACAGGCGCGCCAGCGCTTCTTCCCGTCCGGCTTCCGCGTCGAGGCGCGGCCGCTGCCGGTCGAGCAGTTGCAGGCAGCGTTCACCGACAGCCAGTCGCTGCTGCCGATCGACCTGACGCAGGCCGACGAGATCGAGCTGCTGGTGCCGGTGCCGCAGGCCGTCTACGAGCCGCGGCTACTGGCCACCGAGCACGTCGACGGCCTGTTCGACCAGAAGATAGAGGAGTTCACCACACGGCGCCGCGAGTGGCTGTGGCGCCGCGAGCTGCTGCGCCGCCGCGCCGAACTGCTCGACGAGACCGTCAGCGGCCGCCTGCCGGTACAGGCCGAGCCCGATCCCGAAGCGCTCGGCGACGAGACGCTGGCCGGCCTGCCGTTCGCCAGCACGCGCGTGCATCGCAGCGCCGTGCGCGACGGCGTGCACCAGCACTACTTCGTCGGCGCCAGCGCGCCGCTGACGCTGGCCGCCGGCGAGCGGCTGGTGGTCTGGGTGCGGCTCGATCCGGCGGCGCCGCCGCAGACGCTGATGCTGCAGGTCCACGCCAGGACGCCGGACGCCAGCGGCGCGCCGGTCGCCAGCTGGGAGCATCGCGCCTACTGGGGCGCCAACCGCATCGAGTTCGGTAGCGACGGCAGCGCCAGCCGGCTGCGCATCGGCGGCCTGCCCAAGCCCGGCGTGTGGACGCGGCTGGAGGTGCCGGTCGAGGCGCTCGGGCTCGGCGGCACGGCCGCCGGCGGCCTGGCGTTCTCGCTGTTCGACGGCGCCGCCGACTGGGGCTGGGCCGGCAAGGCCGGCCTGGGCGGCGACACCGTGTGGCTCAGCGACGCCTTGCCGGTCGGCGCGCAGCCGAATCCCGTGCGCGGCTTCGAGGAGGCCTGGGACTGGCAGCTGCCGGCCGCCGAGCTGGCGGCGATCGCCGAGGACGATTACGGCACGGTGTCCGACGGCGTGCGCCGCTCGGTGGCGCTGCGCGATGCGCTGGTGGCGCGCTGGCAGAACAGCGTGGTCGCCGAGGATTTCCGCCTGCTGCCGGATCTGGGGCTCGACGGCCTGATCGCGCGGCTGCGCGAAAAAATCGCGCGCGCCGACGACCGCATCGAGTTCAGCTTCCTGCGCGCGCGCACCGACATCTACCGCGTGCGCCAGCAGGTGCTCGGCGCCAGCCAGGCGACGCGGCTGGCGACCTCGCCGGCGCTGGCCGAGATCGCCACGCGCGGCGAGACCGCCTTGGCCTCGCAGAAGCAGCTCGCCGACTATGTGCAGCAGAAGCAGGTGGTCACCGGCGAGGCCCCGCAGGGCGGCAGTGGTCCGGTGCTGCCGATGCAGCCGATGATGCTGATGAGCGAGACCCGGCTCAGCGGCGCCTCCAGCCTCAGCGCCAAGCCGCTGGCGGCCGAGCCGGTCTACAGCGACGGCGTGTTCGCGGCCCGCTATCTGGGCGGCACGCCGCTCGCGCAGAAGCAGATCCGGCAGGCGGCGTTCGATGCGACCCTGCTCGGCGGCGCCGCGCGCTTCGACGAGACCGAGGTGCTCGCCGCCGCGCCGCTGATCGGCGTCGCGCAGAACACGGTGACGGTGGCCGAGCGCCTGCAGGAGCCGGCACCGGTCGAGGCGCGCAACTTCGCGCTCGAAGGCAAGCTCGCCGCCGTCACCGAGATCAGCCGCTTCGTCGGCGGCACCGGCATCAAGGTCGACGACATCGTGCTGCCCGGCTACAGCAAGCCCGGCAGCTCGGCCAGCGCGCCGCGCCAGCCGGCGACGCTGGCCGATCTGAACCTCGCCGGCCTGCGTCACGACGATGCCGACGAGCCGGCGGAAAAGCACGAGGCCGCGTATTTCTCGGCCGGTGTGCGGCTGATCGACAACACCATCGCGCTGCTGCGCCTGCTCGAAGGCCGCGTGCAGACCTATCGCAACGCCATCGACGACTGCACGCGCACGCGCGCCGAGATCGGCAAGCTGGCCGCGGGCCTGCAGCAGCGGCTGCGCAGCGTCGCCGGCGAGCTGGCCGAGGCGCGCCACGATCTGGCGCTGGCGCAGGCGCTGCGCGCAGAGGAGCAGCTGCGCATCGATGCGATCAACGCGCGTCGCCGCCGCATCCTCGACGAACACGTCAACTGCGTGGTGTTCCGCCGCCCGCGCTTCGCCGACGCCCTGCTGGCCGTGCCGCAGCGGCCGCTGCATCCGGGCGCACAGCCGAGCCCGGTGCCGGCCTGCCTGAACGGTCACGATGGCGTGCCCGAGGAGCTGCGCGAACTGGTCGCGCAGTTCCGCGACGTGCCGCTGCGCTGGCTGCCGCCGCTGGTTCCACTGCTCGACCAGCTCGATCGCGTCGACACGCTGGCCGGCGTGTTCGCTTACGCCAAGACCCGCGCCGCGCAGCGGCTGGCGGCAGCGCCGGCGCGGCAGCCGGCGAGCGGCCCGAGGCTGGCGCTGGCGGTCGCCCAGTTCACCGCGCAGCAGGTGCAGACCGTCAGCCTGCAGCGTGTCGTCAGCGCGCAGATCGACACCGCCGCGCTCGCCGCCAGCAGCTGGAGCCAGCTGCGCGTGCAGGCGCCGGCGCTGCTGGCGATCGGCGACCTGCTCGACGCCGCGCATGGCCGCGCCGAGCTGTCGCGGCGGCTCGCGCAGGCGCTCGACGACATCGCCCAGGTCGCCGCCTGCCTGTACGCGCGCTTCGGCGAGACACCGCCGGCGCTGCGCCTGCTGTGGGCCGAGCAGCTGTCCGCGTACGACGAACCGCCGCCGCTGCGCAATCTCGCCAGCCTGCCGCGCTGGGGCGAGCTGGCCTTCGGCCTGCGCCGCGACGCGCAGGCGCTGGTCGACTGGCTCTACGGCCGTGTCGACAACGGCGATCCGCAGGCGCTCGATCTGGTGGCCGATCTGGTCCGCGTCTGTCTGCTGCTCGCCGCGCATGCGCCGGTCGCACAGATCATTGCCGGCCATCTGCCGGCGCCGGTGCTGGCGCGGCCCGGCGTGCGCCTCGACGTGCAGGTCGATCTGTCGCGACTGCGCATCGGCATGCCGGTGCTGGTGCACGGTGACGACGCGCGCATCGTCGCGCGCGGCGTGGTCGAGGATCTGGCCGGCGGCGTCGCCCGCGCGCGCATCACCGAGACCGCGCAGGCCAGCGTGCAGCTGACCACGACGATGCGCGTGCAGTTCAGCAACAGCGCGGTGCTGGCGCGGTGACGGCGATGCGCCAGGTCCGTCGCCTGCACATCCGCGCGCCGCAGGACGCGGCGGCGCAGCGCGGCCGCTGGCTGATCGAGGACGCTTTGCGCACGGCCTCGCTCGGCGACGCCGGCCGCCTGCTGCTGATCCGCCGCATCCAGCTGCCGCGCCTGGACCCGCAAGCCAGTGCCGCCAGCGTCGCGCTGCGCGTCGAGCAGGCGCTGCGACAGGCGCAGCAGCGAGCATTGCCGGCACATGCCGCAGATGCCGCGCAGGCGCCGGCCGTGTGGTTCGCGACGCCGCTGCAGGCGCATCTGCAGCTGCTGTCGCAGCTGCTGCAGGGCCGCCTGCCACGCGACTGGTTCTGGACGCGCGCGGTGCCGGCGTTCGTGCCGGCGCAGACGCCGGCGGCGGCATTCGTGGCGGTATGGGCGGCGCTGTTGCGTGAGCCCGGCGGTGTCGTCGCGGCAGCGCGCTGGCTGCGCGAGCTCGCCGCGCAGCAGCATCTGCAGGCGGTCGTCGCGCGGCTCGACGCCGGCAGCGCCGCGCAGCTCGCGATGCAATGCCGCTGGTCGCTCGACGCCGAGGCGACGACGGTCGAGCCGCCGACGCCGACGCCGACGCCGATGCTGCAGGCGGCCTTGCAGCAGTTGCAGGCTGCGCCGCCGTCCAGCGTGGCGTCGCGCCGTTTCATCGTTGCGCTGCTGCTGGTCGCCGAGCGCAGCGCGCGCCTCGGCGATCCGCGCGTGCCGGCGCAGGCGGCGGCGCTGCTGCAGCAGGCGAGCACGGTGCGTTCGGAGCAAGCGGACCGGCTGGCCACAAGGCAGGCGCCGGCGGATGTGGCTCTGGGGCACGCGCCGATGCGTGCTTGGCGCCCGGAGCTGTCGGTAGCTATTGAGGCTTCGCCGGTGACGTCGCCCACGACGCGTGAACCTGCGCCGGTGACGTTGCCGTTCGCGCCGTCGGCGCCGCCCGCCGCGGGCATCGACGGCTTGCGCAGCGAACACGCCGGCCTGGGCTTTGCGCTCAACGCGCTCGCCCGGCTGGGCATCGAAGCCTGGCTGCAGCGCGAGCCGGCACTGGCCGAGGCGCAGTTCGCGCAACTGCTGCTGCTGGACCTCTGCGCAGGCCACGCGGTGGCAGACGACGATCCGCTGCGCGCTGCTTTCGCCGCCGGCATTGATGCGGCGCCGGCGGCCTTGCCGCCGTGGTCGCTGCCGGCGGCCTGGCTGGCCGGCGCGCGGCCGCTGCTGTCGCCGGCGCTGGCGGAGCGGCTGGCCGCGCGCGGCGATCTGCGCGCCCTGCTACTGGCCTGGCGGCTGGTACTGCAGCGCTATCTGCGCCGTAGCGCGGGGCTCGGCCTGCGCGAGCTGCTGCGCCGTCGCGGCCGCGTGCGCAGCAGCGACACGCACCTGGACATCGAGCTGCCGCTGGCCGAGCTCGATCTGCGCGTGCGCCGCAGCGGCCTCGATCTCGATCCCGGCTGGCTGCCCTGGCTCGGCTACATCGTCGGCTTCCATTACGAGGAGCTTGCGCGATGAGCCCTTTCGATACCGCCGCCGCCGCGCGCGCCGACAGCGCGGAGTCCGCGCCGGCACTGGCGGCGCTGGCGCTGGGCGCGGTGGCGCTGCAGACCGGTGCCGGCGGCAAGAACGCCGAGGCCCTGCATCTGGCGCAGCAGCTGCGCTGGCGCGACGCCGCGCAGTGGCGCGCGGCGCTGGATCTGGCGCTCGCCGCGCCCTGCGCGGCCGACCAGCCGCTGCTGCGCCTGGCACGGCAGCTGCCGCTGCAGCCGGTCGAGCTGCTGGCCGTCGCGCTCGCCGCCGCGGTCGAGACCGATGCGCTCAGCGGCCGCACGCTGGCCTGGCTGCAGGCGCCGGTCGGCGCCGCGCGGCCGACGCTGGGCCTGCTCGGCAGCACCCTGCTGCCGCTGCTCGGCGGCGGCGACATCGCCACGCTGGCCGGCGGTGTCGCGGTCGCCAGCGGCCTGCTGAACCTGCTGCAGGAGTCGCAGCCGCTGCCGGAGCGCGCGCTGGCGATTCCGCTGCCGCTGCTGCGCGCGCTCGGCGGCGGCGACGCGGTGTGGGCCAACGCGCCGCTCGACATCGACGGCGGGCCGGGCCCGCTATTGCCGGCGCGCGTGCTGGCGCAGGCACGGCGTCACGCCGCCGCGCTGGCCGCGGCGCCGGCCGCCGGTCTGCTGCTGCGCAGCGCGGCGCCGCAGGAGGCGCGGGCGGTGGCGCGGCAGATCGCCGCCGCGCTGGACCTGCGCGCGGTGTTCATCGACGGCGCGCCGCCGCCGGGCTTCGAACCCTGGCTGCTGCTGCGCGGCCTGCTGCCGGTATTCGTCGCCGACCCGGCACCGGGCGAATGCCGGCGGCTGCCGGCGCTGAAGTACTACCGCGGTCCGGCACTGGCGATCTGCGGCATCGACGGCAGCGTCGCGCCGCCGCAGCAGGCCTGGCCGGAATGGCGGCTGCCGGCGCCGGACCGCGCCGAGCGCGAGACGCTGTGGCGGCAGGCGCTCGGTGACGCACCCTGCGCCACGTCGCTGGCCGCGCAGCTGGCGCGCGATCACCGCCACGGCGCCGGCCGCATCGAGCAGCTGGCGCGGCTGGCGCGGCAGACCCAGCAAGCGCAGGGCGCCGCGCAG
>CAMLDZ010000146.1 GCA_946478985.1 uncultured Solimonas sp. | reverse complement strand
GCCAAGCTCGCCGCGCAGCTCCGAAACGCCGGCACCATCGTCTGGAACGGTCCCGTAGGCGTGTTCGAGTACGACGCCTTCGCCGGCGGCACCAAGGCGTTGGCCGAAGCCATCGCGCAGAGCACGGGCTTCTCGCTGGCCGGCGGCGGCGACACCCTGGCGGCGATCGACAAGTTCCACGTCGCCGACAAGATCGGCTACATCTCCACCGGCGGCGGCGCCTTCCTCGAATTCCTCGAAGGCAAGAAGCTGCCGGCGGTGGCGATGCTGGAGTCGCGCGCCCGGAACTAAGGCAAAAGCTTTGCGGTAAGGTGCAGGCGGGGCTGCGTGAGCGGCCCCGCCTTTTTCATGTGCGGCGAAGAAGAACGGGGAGATGCGGATGCGGATCGGCGTGCTGGGGTCCGGCGTGGTGGCGCAGACGCTGGCGGCGGGGTTTCTCAAGCATGGACACGAGGTGCTGGTCGGCACGCGTGATACCGCCAAGCTCGGCGGCTGGGTGCGCCAGCATCACCGCGCCAGTCTCGCCGGCTTCGCCGAGGCCGCCAACTTCGGCGACGTCATCGTGCTGGCGGTGAAGGGCTCGGTCGCCAATCGTGCGCTGCGGCTGGCCGGCACGCCGAATCTCGCCGGCAAGATCGTCATCGATGCCTGCAATCCGGTGGCCGAAGGCACGCCCGTCAACGGCGTGCTGCGCTTTTTTACCGGCACCGACGACTCGCTGATGGAACGCCTGCAGCGCGAGTTTTCCACCGCGCGCTTCGTCAAGGCTTTCAACTCGGTCGGTGCCGGCATGATGGTCGACCCGCAACTGCCCGGAGGTCCGCCGACGATGTTCATCTGCGGCAACGACGCGCAGGCCAAGGCCACGGTGGGCGAGCTGGTCCGCCAGCTTGGCTGGGAAGCTGCCGACATGGGCGCGGTCGAGGCGGCGCGGGCGATCGAGCCGCTGTGCATGCTGTGGTGCATTCCGGGGCTGGCGCGTGGCGAGTGGGCGCATGCGTTCAAGCTCCTGCGCCGCGAGCCGTCTTGAAGCGGACACCGGGCCGCCCCACATTGGTTTGGATCTCAAGGGAGACTGCTTCATGAAAAAGCTCTTTGCGCTGTTTTCGGTGGGCCTGGCGCTGCTGCTGTCCGGCTGCGGCTACAACGCACTGCAGAGCCAGGACGAACAGATCAAGGCGTCCTGGGCCGAGGTGCTGAACCAGTACCAGCGGCGCGCCGATCTGGTGCCCAATCTGGTCAATACCGTGAAGGGCTACGCCTCGCACGAGGAGCAGGTGCTGACCGAAGTCACCAATGCGCGTGCCAAGGTGGGCCAGGTCAACGTCGGTGCCGACAGCGTTGACGACGAGGCGGCGCTGAAGAACTTCGCGCAGGCGCAGGGCGAGCTGAGCTCGGCCTTGTCGCGGCTGCTGGTGGTCAGCGAGAACTATCCCAACCTCAAGGCCGATGCGCTGTTCCGCGACCTGCAGGCGCAACTGGAAGGCACCGAGAACCGCATCACCGTGGCGCGCAACCGCTACATCCAGGCAGTGCAGCAGTACAACACCACGGTGCGTTCGTTCCCGACCAATCTGACGGCGATGGTGACCGGGGCCAAGGTGAAGCCCAGTTTCACCGTCGAGAACGAGAAGGCGATCTCGGAAGCGCCGAAGGTCGATTTTGGTGGTGGCAAGTAGAACGCGGGTGTTAATGCCTGCGGCGGCGCTGCAGTTTTCCTTCTCCCCGCGCGCGGGGAGAAGGTGCCCCGAAGGGCCGGATGAGGGGCCGCTCTTGTCAGAGGCGCTATCGACGCGCCCCTCACCCCAGCCCTCTCCCCGCGAGCGGGCAGAGGGAGGCGCCTCGACCGGGGTCACGTCGCTTCTGGCGGTGCTGGCAGCGCTGTTCTTTCTGCTATTTGCGGCGCATGCCTGGGCTGAGATTGCCGTGCCGCCGCTGCAGTCCCGCGTCACCGATCTCACCGGCACGCTGGACGCGCCGCAGCGGCAGGCGCTGGAGCGCAAGCTCGCCGCGTTCGAGCAGGCCAAGGGCAGCCAGATCGCCGTGCTGATCGTGCCGACGACGCAACCGGAAACGATCGAGCAGTACTCGATCCGCGTCGCCGAGCAGTGGAAGCTCGGTCGCAAGAGCGTCGACGACGGCCTGCTGCTGATCGTCGCGCGCAATGACCGCGCCCTGCGTATCGAGGTGGGTTACGGGCTGGAAGGCGTGGTGCCGGACGCGATCGCCAACCGCGTGATCGACGAGACCATCGTGCCGCATCTGCGCCGGGGCGATTACTACGCCGGCATCGATGCCGGCATCGAGCAGTTGATCGGCCTCATCAACGGCGAGCCGCTGCCACCGCCGCAGCGCGCGGCGCGCGCGCAGAACGATCGCATGCAACTGTTATGGCCGCTGTTGTTCGTCGGCCTTGGGGTCTCGCAACTGCTGCGCCGCGTCTTCGGCTCCGGCCTCGGGGCGCTGCTCGCCGGCGGCGGCATCTTCGCGCTGGTCTGGCTGGTCTCCGGCACACTGCTGGTGGCGCTGTTCTTCGGCGCGATCGCCGTGGTGTTGACCCTGTTCGGGGTCGCGCCATTCCTCGGCGGCTGGCATTCCGGTGGCGGTGGTGGCGGTGGTGGCGGTGGCTATCGCGGCGGTGGCGGCTTTGGCGGTGGTGGCGGCGGCTTCGGCGGCGGCGGTGCATCGGGGAGATGGTGATGGATCTCCCACGAATCCTGCGGCACCTGGCGATGACGCCGTGGCGGCAGCGGCGGCGGTTTCCGGACGCCACGCTCAAGGCGATCGAGCGTGCCGTCGCCGAATGCGAACGCCGGCACGCCGGCGAGATCCGTGTCGCCATCGAAGGCGCGCTCTCGCTCGCCGCCGTGCTGCGCGGGCAGACGCCGCGCCAGCGCGCGCATCAGGTTTTTGCCGATCTCGGCGTCTGGGACACCGAGCACAACAACGGCGTGCTGATCTACGTGCTGCTGGCCGATCGCGATGTCGAGATCGTCGCCGACCGCGGCGTCGGCGATGCGCGGGTGCCGGCGGCGCAGTGGCAGGACTGCTGTCGCTTGATCGAGGCAGAGTTTCGCGCCGGTCGCTTCGAACAGGGCTTGATCGCCGGCATCGGCGCCTGCGCGGACGTGCTGGGCCGCCATCCGCCGGCACGGCCGGACCATGGCGATGAGCTGCCGGATGCGCCGGTGCTTCTGTAGACTGCGCCGATCTGGTCTGCTCCGAGGATTTCCCGTGCGTTTCGAAGGTACCGAGAACTACGTCGCCACCGATGATCTGACGATGGCCGTCAACGCCGCCGTGACGCTGGCGCGCCCGCTGCTGGTCAAGGGCGAACCGGGTACCGGCAAGACGCAGCTGGCGCGCGAGATCGCCCGCGCCCTGAACCGTCCATTCCTGGACTGGGCGATCAAGTCGACCACCAAGGCGCAGCATGGCCTCTACGAGTACGACGCGGTGTCGCGCCTGCGCGATTCGCAGCTTGGCGACGAGAAGGTCCGGGACATCGGTAACTACATCATCAAGGGCAAGCTCTGGGAGGCCTTCGAGTCCGATTCGCAGCCGGTGCTGCTGATCGACGAGATCGACAAGGCCGACATCGAGTTCCCCAACGACCTGCTGCGTGAACTCGACCAGATGGAGTTCTACGTCTACGAGACGCGGCAGACGGTCAAGGCACGCAACCGCCCGATCATCATCATCACCTCCAACAACGAGAAGGAGCTGCCGGACGCCTTCCTGCGCCGCTGCTTCTTCCACTACATCCGCTTCCCGGACAAGGACACGATGCAGAAGATCGTCGATGTCCACTTTCCGGAGCTGAAGAAGAATCTGGTCAGGGATGCGATGGAAGTGTTCTTCGGCCTGCGCGAACTGCCGGGGCTGAAGAAGAAGCCGTCGACGTCCGAACTGCTCGACTGGCTCAAGCTGCTGATGGCCGAGGACATCGATCCGGAGGTGCTGCGCGAGTCCAGCGCCAAGAAGTCGCTGCCGCCGCTGTACGGCGCGCTGCTGAAAAACGAGGCGGACATGCATCTGTTCGAGCGTGTCGCCTTCATGTCGCGGCGCAACTGATCGCAGCCCGGTGTCGGCGACGCCATGCCGATCGACACCGTCCTGCAGTTGCGGCCGGCTCGCGCGGAAGATGCGCGGGCGCTGGTGCCGCTGATCTACGGCGCCGGCAGTGCCGCCTTCGACTACATCCTGGCCCACGGCCGCCATCGCGCGGCTGATTTCCTGCAGTTCGCACTCGCCGACGGCCGCGGCCTGATCGGCTGGCGCAATCACCACGTCGCCGTGCTGGGAGGGCGCGTGGTGGGTAGCGCCGCCTTCTACAGCGGTGTCGAGGTGCGCGCGCTGTCCATCGCCACGCTGCGCCAGTTCTTCCGCTTCTACCCGCCGTGGCAGGCGCTGCAGGCGATGCACCGCGCCGGCCTGCTCGGCGACATGCAGCCGGTACCGCGCCTGGACGAGTGGTACATCGCCCATCTCAGCGTCGATCCCGCCTACCGCAGCCGCGGCATCGCCGCGCAGCTGCTGGAGTACGGAACGCAGCTGGCGCGTCGATACGACAAGCGCAGCTGCGTGCTCGACGTGGCCGACAACAATCTGCCGGCATGCCAGCTCTACGCGCGGCTGGGATTTCGTTCGGCGGGGCTGCGGCGCTTCAGCGTCGCTGCTGCCGGAATCCCCGCGTCGCGACGCATGTGGCGAAAGCTCGACGTCGGATAATTTCTACAAGCGGGCAAAATCTTTCCTGGCATGAATAAACGCTGAATTCCGCAAAGATAAACTGCTTGGCGATGCTCGCTTCATGGGTCAGAATTGAGCGCAATGCCAACGCCTCGCGAAGACAAAACCGCGCCGCCTCCGCTTCTTGCGTCGCGCGATGCTCTATTTCTTGATTTTGACGGGACCTTGACGGAGATCGCCGCCCGTCCCGATCAGGTGTACATAGAATCCTCGTTGCTCGCCTTGCTGGAGCGCGTCCGCCATCTGCTCGGCGGCGCGGTCGCCGTCGTCACGGGCCGGCCCTTGCGCGAAATCGATGCCTATCTGATGCCGCTGCAACTGCCCGGCGCAGGCCAGCACGGCGCCGAGTTGCGCGTGCGGGGCAACGAGACGGCGCGGCGTCGCAGCTGGCCGGAGGTGGCGCAGGCAGCGGCGCAGCTCACCAAGCGCTTTGCCGGCGATCCGGAGCTGATTCTCGAAGACAAGGGTGCGGCGGTGGCGCTGCACTACCGCGCTGCGCCGCAGCGGGAGGACGAGTGCGTGGCGGCGATGCGCGAGCTGGCCCAACAACATCGGCTCGACCTGATGCTCGGCAAGATGGTGGTGGAGTTGCGGCCGCGCGGCCAGAACAAGGGCGTGGCGGTGACGACGCTGCTCGCTCGGCCGCTGTTCTCGGCGCGCCAGCCGGTGTTCGTCGGCGACGACACCACGGACGAGGATGGCTTCGCGCGGGTGCAGGCGCTCGGCGGCTACGGGGTCAAGGTCGGTGCGGGCCAGAGCTGCGCCCGATACCGGCTCGATACGGTCGCCGACGTGCATCGCTGGCTCGGCGACAGTGCCGAGGCCGTGCTGGGCCCGCCTTCGGAGCGCAGGGGATGAGCCGTCTGGTCGCTGTCTCCAACCGCGTCGGCCCCTTGCGCGGCACCACGCGCGCCGGCGGCCTGGCGGTGGCGCTGGCCGACGCCCTGCAGAAGCGCCGCGGCCTGTGGTTCGGCTGGAGCGGCGAGGTGTCGGAGCAGGCGCAGGACCGCATCCAGACGCAGACCGTCGGCGGCGTCACCCGCGCCACCACCGATCTCACCGCTGCCGAGCATGAGGACTACTACAACGGCTTCGCCAATCGCTGCCTGTGGCCGCTGTTTCACTACCGCCTCGACCTCACGGCCTTCGACCGGCGTTACTACGACAGCTACCACCGCGTGAATCGTCGCTTTGCGCAGGCGCTGGCGCCGCTGCTGCGCGACGACGATGTGGTCTGGGTGCACGACTACCATCTGCTGCCGTTCGGCGAGACGCTGCGCGACACCGGGGCGCAGCAGAAGATGGGTTTCTTCCTGCACATCCCGTTTCCGGTGCGCGAGGTCTTCACCGCCTTGCCGCGCCACGACCGGCTGGTCAAGGCGCTGTTCGCGTATGACCTGATCGGCTTCCAGACAGAAAGCGATCTGTCCTGCTTCCGCGACTACGTGGAGCGCGAGGCCGGCGGCCACGTCGATGGCGACACCTACCAAGCCTACGGCCGCAAGCTGGTGGCGCGGGCATTTCCGATCGGCATCGACACCGCGCAGTTCGCCGAGATGGCGGGCACCGAAGAGGCGCAGCGCGAGGCCAAGCGGCTGCGCGCGGCGATCTTCGATCGCGTGCAGATCGTCGGCGTCGACCGCCTCGACTACACCAAGGGCCTGCCGGAGCGCTTTGCCGCCTACGAGCGCCTGCTGGAGGATTATCCGGACACGCACGGCCGCGTCAGTTTCCTGCAGATCGCGCCGACCTCGCGCGGCGACGTGCCCGAGTACATCAACATCCGCAACGAGCTGGAGGGGCTTGCCGGCCACATCAACGGCCGCTTCGCGCAGCTCGACTGGACGCCGCTGCGCTACATCAATCGCGCCATCACGCGCCGCCAGCTGGCCGGCATCTACCGCATGAGCCGCGTCGGCCTGGTGACGCCACTGCGCGACGGCATGAACCTCGTCGCCAAGGAATACGTTGCCGCGCAGGACCCGGACGATCC
>CAMLDZ010000145.1 GCA_946478985.1 uncultured Solimonas sp. | reverse complement strand
GGCGATCCACCAGGCGGCGCTGCTGCGCTTCCGGCCGATCCTGATGACGACGCTGGCGGCGCTGTTTGCCGCGGTGCCGCTGATGCTCGGCTTCGGCGAGGGCTCCGAACTACGCCGGCCGCTGGGCCTGTCGATCTTCGGCGGCCTGATCGTCAGCCAGCTGCTGACGCTGTTCACCACGCCGGTGATCTACCTGGCCTTCGAGAAGCTCGCCGGTCATCGCGAGGATCAGCCGGTGCCGCGCGACGCCAACGGCGATGCGGAGCCGGGTCAGGCATGAGGCAGAACCTGTCAGCCCTCGCTGGCGATCGCGCGGCGAACCACCCCCTCTCCCCTCGCGGAGGGGAGAGGGTTGGGGTGAGGGGTTGTCAGATCGGGCACCGCGGCGAGCGGGCACCCCCTCACCCTGACCCTCTCCCCCATCGCTGCGCGACGGGGGAGAGGGGAATGTGCTGCGCGCCGGGCGCGTCGCCATGAACCTCTCGGCGATCTTCGTCCGTCGTCCGATCGGCACCATCCTGCTGACCATCGGCATCGCCCTGGCCGGCATCGGCGGCTTCTTCGCGCTGCCGGTGGCGCCGTTGCCGCAGGTGGATTTCCCGGTGATCTCGGTGCGCGCCAGCCTGGCCGGCGCCAGCCCCGAGACGATGGCGACCAGCGTGGCGACGCCGCTGGAGCGGCGGCTCGGCGTCATCTCCGGCGTCAACGAGCTGACCTCGCGCAGCTCCAGCGGCTCCACCGAGATCAACCTGCAGTTCGATCTCGACCGCAACATCGATTCCGCCGCGCGCGAGGTGCAGGCGGCGATCAATGCCTCGCGCGCCGATCTGCCCGCAACGCTGCGCAGCAATCCGACCTACCGCAAGGCCAACCCGGCCGACGCGCCGATGATCGTGCTGGCGCTGCAGTCGGACTCCAAGACGCCGCAGCAGATCTATGAGTCGGTTTCCAACCTCGTGCAGCAGCGGCTCGCGCAGGTCGAAGGCGTCGGTGACGTCGAGATCGGCGGCGGCTCGCTGCCGGCGATCCGCATCGACCTCTTGCCGTTCCAGCTCAGCCGCTACGGCATCAGCCTGGAAGACATCCGCGCGGCGATCGAGGCCGCCAATGCCAATCGCCCCAAAGGTGCGCTGGAAGGCGAGGGCGAGCACTTCCAGATCTACACCGCGCTGACCGGTCGCAATACCGACGAGTACAGACGGCTGGTCGTCGCCTGGCGCAACAATGCACCGGTGCGGCTCGGCGACGTCGCCGAAATCAGCGACGGCCCCGAGAACGCGCGCACGCTGGGCCTGTTCAACGGCAAGCCGGCGGTGATCGTGCTGGCGCGCAAGAAACCGGGCGCCAACGTCATCCGGACCGTCGACGCGGTGCGTGCGCTGGTGCCGGTGCTGCAGCAGGAGCTGCCGACCGACATCAGGATGCAGGTTGCCTCCGACAGCACCACGACGATCCGCGCCTCGCTGCACGAGATCGAGGTGACGCTGCTGGTGTCGGTGGTGCTGGTGGTGCTGGTGGTGTCGCTGTTCCTGCGCAATCTGCGTGCGACCGTCATCCCGGCGGTCGCCACGGTGGTGTCGCTGCTCGGCACCTTCGGCGTGATGTACCTGCTGGGCTTCTCGCTCAACAACCTGTCGCTGATGGCGATCACCATCGCCACCGGCTTCGTCATCGACGACGCCATCGTCGTGCTGGAGAACACCAGCCGTCACATCGAGGCCGGCATGCGCCGGTTCGACGCCGCGCTGCTCGGTGCGCGCGAGGTCGGCTTCACGGTGCTGTCGATCAGTTTGTCGCTGGTCGCGGTGTTCATTCCGCTGCTGTTCCTCGGCGGCCAGGCCGGCCGGCTGTTCCGCGAGTTCGCGATCACCTTGTCCGCCGCGGTGATGATCTCGCTGGTGATCTCGCTGACCACCACGCCGGCGCTGTGCGCCTGGCTGCTCAAGCCGCATGCAGCCGGCAAGACGCCGGGCCGCCTGGCGCGCTGGGCCGAAGCCGGTTTCGGCTGGACGCTACGCGTCTACGAGCGCCAGCTCGACTGGGCGCTGTCGATGCGCCGCTTCGTCATGCTGCTGCTGGTCGCGGTCGTCGCGCTCAACGTCTATCTCTACGTCGCTTCGCCGAAGGGATTCTTTCCGCAGCAGGACACCGGCCAGCTGATGGGCCAACTGCGCGCCGACCAGAGCATTTCGTTCCAGGCGATGGCGCAGAAGCTGCAGACCATCGTCGACACCATCCGCGCCGATCCGGCGGTGGCCAACGTGGTCGGCTTCACCGGCGGCTCGCGCGCCGGCGGCGGCTTTCTGATGGTGACGCTCAAGCCGAAAAGCCAGCGCAAGGAAACCGGGCTGGAGGTGATCACGCGGCTGCGGCCGGCGCTGTCGTCGATGATCGGCGTCAACGCCTTTCTGATGCCGGTGCAGGATCTGCGCGGCGGCGCGCGCTCCTCGTTCGCCAGCTACCAGTACACGCTCAAGTCCGAGGACGCCGCGCAGCTCAAGCTCTGGGCCAACAAGCTCGCCGATGCGATGTCGCAGCAGCCGGAGCTGTCCGACGTCAATACCGACCAGCAGGACAACGGCGTCGAGGCTTTCGTAACCATCGACCATGATGCGGCGGCGCGTTTCGGCATCACGGCGCGCGACATCGACAATGCCTTGTACAACGCCTTCGGTCAGCGTTCGGCCTCGACGATCTACGAAGAGTTGAACCAGTACAGCGTCATCCTCGAAACCGCGCCGCGCTACACGCAGGGGCCGGAGGCGCTCAAGGACGTGTTCGTGCCGGCCAATGCCACGCGTACGGCCGCTTCGGAGTCCGCCAATCCCTCGCTGCGCGATCCGTCCACCGGTGCGGCGCTCAACACCGCCGAGAGCGCGATGGTGCCGCTGGCGGCGATCGCGCGCTTCAGCGAGCGCGCCGCCGCGGCCTCGGTGCGCCACCAGGACGCCTCGCTGTCGACCACGATCTCCTTCAATCTCGACGAAGGCGTGCCGCTGTCGCAGGCACAGGCAGCGGTGAAGCGCGCCGAGGCGCAGATCGGCATGCCGATCGCGATCGCCGGTTCGTTCGCCGGCTCTGCATCGACCTACCAGAAATCTCAGAACCAGCAGCCCTTCCTGATCGCACTGGCGATCATCGTCATCTACATCGTCCTCGGCGTGCTCTACGAGAGTTATGTGCATCCGGTGACGGTGCTGTCGACGCTGCCGTCGGCCGGCGTCGGCGCGGTACTGGCGCTGCTGATCTTTCGCATGGAGTTCTCGCTGATCGCGCTGATCGCGGTGTTCCTGCTGATCGGCATCGTCAAGAAGAACGCCATCCTGATCATCGATTTCGCCCTCGATGCCGAGCGCGCGCGCGGCCTGTCGGCGGTCGAGGCGGTGCGCGAGGCCTGTCTGCTGCGTTTCCGGCCGATCCTGATGACCACGCTGGCGGCCGCGCTCGGCGCGTTGCCGCTGGCGATCGGCTTCGGCGAAGGCTCGGAGCTGCGCCAGCCGCTGGGCGTGGCGATCATCGGCGGTCTGATCGCCAGCCAGATGCTGACCCTGCTGACGACGCCGGTCGTCTACATCTACATGGACAAGCTGCGCCGCCGTCGCGGCGATGAGCACCTGCTCAGCCGCAAGCTGCAGCCCGAGTCCGGAGTGCACTGATGCTCACCTCTCTCTCCTCGCCGACGCGCCCGCCGATCGCCCAGGCGGTGCTGCCGGCGCTGCTGCTGGCTGTGCCGCTGCTGCTGGCCGGCTGCGCGGTCGGCCCCGACTACGAACGCCCGCCGATCGACATCGGCGGCAGCTTCAAGGAGGCCGGCGACTGGGTGCCGGCGACGCCGGCCGAGGCGATCGAGCGCGGCCAGTGGTGGCAGCTGTTCGCCGATCCGCAGCTGGACGCGCTGATGGCGCAGCTGGACGTCTCCAACCAGAACATCGCTGCCGCCGTCGCCGCCTACGACCAGTCGCGCGCGCTGGTGCGCCAGCAGCGCGCCTCGCTGTTTCCCAGCGTCGATCTCAGCTTCGGCGTCACCCGCACCGGTAGCGGCTCGTCGCGCAACAACGTCGTCACCGGCGGCACCGTCAGCAGCAGCAACAACCGCATCCGCAACAACTATCAGACCAGTATCGGCGCCAGCTGGGAGCCGGACATCTGGGGACGGTTGCGCCGCAACGTCGAGAACGCCGAAGCCGGCGCGCAGGCCAGCGCCGCCGACCTGGCCTTGGCGCGGCTGTCGGCACAGGGCGAGCTGGCCACCAACTATCTGTCGCTGCGCCAGGCCGACGCCGAGATCGCGCTGCTGCAGCAGACGCTGGACGGCTATGCGCGCGCGCTGGAGATCGCCAACAACCGCTACAAGGTCGGCGTGGCGCCGAAGACTGACGTGCTGAGCGCACAGACGCAGTTCTACAACACGCAGGCCGAGCTGGAGGGACTCCACCGCACGCGCGCGACGCTGGAACATGCGGTGGCCGTGCTGCTCGGCAAGGTGCCGGCGCAGTTCAGTCTGCTGCCTGCCGAGTGGAATCCCCAGGTGCCGCAGGTGCCGGTCGGCCTGCCGTCGGCGCTGCTGCAGCGACGCCCGGACATCGCCAGCGCCGAGCGGCAGATGGCGGCGGCCAATGCCAGCATCGGCATTGCCAAGGCCGCCTGGTTTCCGTCGTTCAGCTTGTCGGGGTCGTACGGCGCCAACTCACAAACGCTCGGCGATCTGTTCGAAACCTCGGCGACGGTGTGGTCGCTGGGCGCATCGGCCGCGCAGACCCTGCTCGACTTCGGCGCGCGCAAGGCGCAGGTCGAGCAGGCGCGCGCGAGCTATCGTCAGGCGCTCGCCAACTACCGGCAGACGACGCTGACCGCCTTCCAGGACGTCGAGGACAACCTCAGCGCCACGCGCGTGCTGGAGCGCCAGTACGAACTGCGCCAGCAGGCCTCGGCGATCGCCGACGAGAACGAGCGCCTGATTCTCAACCAGTACCGTGCCGGCAAGATCGCGTTTGTCGAAGTCGTCACCGCCTCGGCTTCGGCGCTGAGTGCGCGACGCACCCTGAGCCAGGCCGCGCTGGATCGTCAGACCACCGCCGTGGCCTTGATCCAGGCGATCGGCGGCGGCTGGCAGGGCGTCGACGACGACGCTGCAGCGACGCGCGATCGCTGACGCCCCCTGACGCCCCGGCATGGCGGCGCGCGGGCTCGCGTTGCGCCCGCGCCGCGCCGCGGCGGGCAGGGAGCATTTCCGGTGCCTGGCCGAGTCGGCTTTGATTCAGCCGCGGCGCTCTAGCGTGAAGGCTCGAACCCTTAGCCATCCAGGAGGCATCCATGAAAGCCCTCGAGACAGCCAAGAACTTGATCGCCCGTTCGGATACGCACGCCATCAAGCTGCTGATGAACGACCATCGCGAAGTCGAAGCGCTGTTCCAGGAATTCGAAGCCAGCAGCGACAAGGCACGGCAGCTCAGCCTGCTCTCCGAGATCTGCCTCGCGCTCACCGTGCATACGCAGATCGAAGAACAGCTGTTCTATCCGCAGTCGCGCAAGGTGCTCAAGCAGGATCAGGAAGACATGGTGGACGAAGCCATCGTCGAACATGCCAGCCTCAAGGACCTGATGAATGCGCTGCGCGGCATGCGTGCCACGCATCCGCTGTTCAAGGCCCACGCAACGGTGCTCAAGGAATACATCCAGCATCACGTCAAGGAGGAGGAGAGTGAATACTTTCCGCAGGTCGACAAGACTTCGCTCGACCTTGAGGCCTTGGGCACGCAGATGCAGGCGCTCAAGCAGCGGCTGATGAAACAGCTCAAGCCCGGCCGCAGCAGCGGCGCCACCGTCGCGGTGCCGGCAGCGACGCAGGGCGGCGCGGCTGCAGGCGCCCGCAAGACGGCGAGCAAGGCGCAGAAGACCGCTGCCACAGCGCGCGGCCGCCGCCGCGCCACCGGCGCCAAGCGCACCAACGCTGCCCGCTGAGGTCTCGATCGCAAGGAAAAGGCCCGCCCAGCGGGCCTTTTCCTTTATCGGCGGTTCAGTGTCCCGGGGCTGCGACGCCGGCTCGCCGAATTGCCAGTCACGCGGGCGGGGCGCACACTGCTGCGGCGCGACGCTCTTGAAGGCAGGGTTCCTTCACCCGCGGGATGCTCAGACCGGGATCTGCGCTCGCATGCCTGGCTGGTCTCACTCTCCATCGGTGCTGCCCTGCAGCCCGATCTCCAGTACCGGGGTCCCGCCCGGTCGCGCCAAGGCGCCCTGTCCTCATGTCGCTGCTTTCCCATGCCGCCTATGCGGTGATGCGCCTGCTGCAACTCAGCTACCGCTTCGAATATCACGGCCAGCAGCATCTGGCCGCCTGCAAGGGCGCCTTCATCTTCGCGACCTGGCACCAGAACCTGTTCGCCGGCATCCTCGCGCAGAGCGATCGTCGCCACGTGGTGATGATCTCGCGCTCGCGGCATGCCGATGCGCTCAGCGATGCCTGCACGCGGCTCGGCCATCTGGTGGTGCGCGGCAGTTCGGGCAAGGGGGGCGTCGACAAGGGCGGCGGGAGAGCCAGCACGCAGATGATGCGCGCCCTGCGCCAGGGCATTCCCGGCGCGATCACCGTCGACGGCCCGCGCGGCCCGGCGCGCCAGGCCAAGCCAGGCGTCATCGACATCGCTGCCAAGACGCAGGTGCCGATCATTCCGTACGCGGCGATCGCCAGTCGTTACTGGACGTTCAAGACCTGGGATGCGTTCCGGCTGCCCAAGCCGTTCGCCCGGATCCGCGTCTACTGCGGTGCGCCATTGCAGGTGCCGGCCGACATCGGCGCCGAGGCCCTGCTTGGCCTGCAGCAGCAGTTGAGCCTGCGCATCACCGCGCTCAACCCCGACCCGCTGCCGGCAGCGGCCTAG
>CAMLDZ010000144.1 GCA_946478985.1 uncultured Solimonas sp. | reverse complement strand
GCGCGATCAAGGTCTTCATGGGCGCCTCGACCGGCAACATGCTGGTCGACGACCCCAAGACGCTGGACGGCATCTTCCGCCGCGCACCGCTGATGGTGGTCACGCACTGCGAGGACACGCCGATGATCCTCGCCGCCGAAGCCGCCGCACGCGAGAAGTATGGCGAGGACGTGCCGGTGTCGCAGCATCCGTACATCCGCTCGGCCGAGGCCTGCTACAAGTCCACCGAGCTCGCCGTCGGCCTGGCGAAGAAATACAACGCCGACCTGCACGTACTGCACCTGACCACGGCGCGCGAGCTGGGCTTCTTCACGCCGGGCCCGATCAAGGGCAAGAAGATCACCGTCGAAGCCTGCGTGCACCACCTGTACTTCAGCGAGGCGGACTACGCCACGCTGGGCAACCTGATCAAGTGCAATCCGGCGATCAAGACCGCCGAGGACCGCCATGCGCTGGTGCGCGCGGTGATGGAGGACCGCATCGACGTGATCGCCACCGACCACGCGCCACATACCAGCGAAGAGAAGGCCAACAGCTACTTCAAGGCGCCGTCCGGCCTGCCGCTGGTGCAGCACTCGCTGCTGATGCTGCTGGACCTGGTCAAGCGCGGCGAGATGAACCTGCGCACCGTCGTCAACAAGACCAGCCACGCCGTCGCCGAGCGCTTCGGCATTCCGGACCGCGGCTACATTCGCGAAGGCTACTGGGCCGACCTCGTGCTGGTCGACCCGCATGCGACGACCACGGTCGAGAAGAAGGACGTGCTCTACAAGTGCGGTTGGTCGCCGGTCGAAGGCCGGACGTTCCCGGCGAAGATCCTCGGCACCTGGGTCAACGGCGCGCTGGTTTACGAGAACGGCGTGGTCGCGCCACAGCCGCAGGGGCAGCGATTGCAGTTCCGCAAGGCCTGAGTCCAGCCTGAGCGCTTCTCGACGATCGCCGGCGCCGCCAGCAGCGGCGCCGGCGAGCGACCCACCCCCTTGTTGCGATGACGACACCGTGAGTGATACCCCGGGACCGCTGCTGACGCTGCCGGTCCATGAAGCGCTGCTGGCCGCGCGCCAGCGTGGCAACGTGCAGATCGAATGCTCGCTGGACCTCAGCGTCTCGATGACCACGGTCGAAGTGCGTACCGATGGCTGGCACTGGCACGGTCGCGACTACCCGTATGCCGATGTCTGCAAGGCGCGCACGATCTACCACTGGGACGGCGAAGGCTTCTCGGCGGTCGCGCGCTTCGGCGGCTCGCTGATCAAGCTGGTGCCGACCGACTGGGGCCCGCCGACTTTCGAGATCGACGGCATCAAGATGCTGCCGACGGCGCAGCTGTCGCCGTACGAGGACGCGCGGCGCAAGGTCGAGCTGATCCGCCCCGCCGGCAAGCGCATCCTCGACTGTTGCGGCGGGCTCGGCTACTTCGCCAGCTGGTGCCTGCGCGGCGGCGCGCAGCACATCCAGTCGTACGAGAAGAATGCCGACGTGATCTGGCTGCGCGGCCTCAATCCGTGGTCGCCGGCGGCGACGGGCGCCTTGTCGCTCGAGCACGGCGACATCGCCACGGCGATCCGCGAGCTGCCCGACGCCAGCTTCGACGCCGCGCTGCACGATCCGCCGCGCTTCGGCATCGCCGGCGAGCTGTACTCGCAGGCGTTCTACGACCAGCTCGCGCGCGTGCTCAAGGCCGGCGGCCGTCTGTTCCACTACACCGGCACGCCGAACAAGCTGACCAGCCGTCGCGATGTGCCGCGCGAAGTGGCGCAGCGCCTGCAGCGCGCCGGCTTCGGCACGCAGCCGAGCGGCGACGGCGTGCTGGCGGTGCGGCGCGCTTAGAGCCTGTCAGCGCCGGGACCGCTTCAGACACTCAGCCGCCAGACCAGCAAGGCCGCGACGAGCAGGCCGACGAGGCCGAAAAGCTGCTGCAGCCGCGGCCCCGACAGACGCCGCGACCAGCGGCGCCCGAGCAGCAGCCCGGCGACGGCGCCGCCAGCGAACGGCAGCGCCAGCGCCCAGTCGAAACTGCCGGCGGCGGCCGCCGCCGCCACGCCACCGACCGAGACCACGGCGATCACCCCCAGCGAGGTGGCGACGATGCTGCGCTGGTCCAGATTGGTGAAGCGGCTGAGCGCCGGCACGATGACGAAGCCACCACCGACCCCGAGCGCGCCGCTGAGCAGCCCCGACAGCAAGCCGGTCGAAAACAGCGCCGCAAAGCAAGGCGAGGTCCAGCGCAAGCGGCCGCTGTCCGGCCGGGTGACGCAAGGCAGCTTGTCGGTGGCCGGCAGCCCTTGCTCGCCGGCCTTCTGGCGGATCATCCGCAGCGAGGCATAGACCAGCACCAGCGCGAAGCCGAGCGTCAGCGGCGTCGATGGCAGGTGATGCGCGATCCACACGCCAGCCGGCGCGCTGAGCATGCCGGCGCCGCCGATCAGGCCCGCCGCGCGGTAGCGCAGACGCCCCTCGCGCCAGGCCAGCAGCGCGCCGATCGCCGCCGCCAGGCCGACCGCCAGCAGGCCGACCGGCGCCGCTTCCTGCATCGTCAGATGCAGGCCGAACAGCAACATCGGCACGGCAAGGATGCCGCCGCCGGCTCCGGTCAGGGCCAGGATCAGGCCGACGACGGCGCCGAGCAGCAGGGGGATCAGCTCCGGCAGAGTCATCATCCAACCAGCTCCGGCTCGGCCATCCACTCGCGCCCCTTGAGCATGGCCTGCCAGTACAGCGGCGGCAGGATGCGCTCCTTGAGCAGCCAGGCGGCGCGCGTCGGCTTGCGCCCGTCCAGCAGCCAGCGCGGGAAGCTCGGCTTGAGCGTGCCGCCATAGCCGAACTCGGCGAGCACGATCTTGCCGCGCTCGACGGTCAGCGGACAGGAGCCGTAGCCGTCATAACGGCCATCCAGCGGCTCGCCGCGCAGGGCGCGGACGAGGTTGTGCGCCACCACGGGCGCCTGCTTGCGCGCCGCCGCCGCGGTCTTGGCGTTGCTCGTGCTGGCGGCATCGCCCAGGCCGAAGATGTTGCCGTAGCGGCGGTGCTGCAGCGTGCCGGCATCGACATCCACCCAGCCGGCAGCATCGGCCAGCGGACTGTTGCGGATGAAGTCCGGCGCCGTCTGCGGCGGCACCGCATGCAGAAAGTCGAATTCGCGTTCGATCGTCTGCCGCCGACCGTCGGCGTCCAGACGCGTGAAGCTGGCCAGCCGGCGGCGACCATCGACGGCGCTCAGGGTGTGCGCAAAATTGAGCGAGATGTCGTAGCGCTTCACATATTCCATCAGCGCCGGCACGTAGTCCGCCACGCCGAACAGCACGGCACCCGCGCTATGGAACTCGGCGCGGATCTGGCTCTGGCGGCCTTGCCGCCGCCAGTGATCGCAGGCCAGGTACATGGCCTTCTGCGGCGCGCCGGCGCATTTGATCGGCATCGGCGGCTGCGTGAACAGGGCGCGGCCGCGGCGCAAGGCCTGCACCTGCTGCCAGGTGTAGGGCGCCAGATCGTAGCGGTAGTTGGAGCTGACGCCGTTCTGGCCGAGCGTTTCGGCCAATCCGGGAATCGCCTCCCAGTTCAGCTTCAGGCCCGGGCAGACCACCAGCATGCGGTAGCGCAAGACGCGGCAGCCTTCGAGGATCACAGCGCGGTTTTCCGGCTCGAAGCTGGCGACCGCGGCCTTGATCCAGTGCACGCCGCGCGGGATCAATCGCGCCATCTGGCGACGCGTGGTCTGCGGCTTGAACACGCCGGCGCCCACCAGGGTCCAGCCCGGCTGGTAGTAATGGCTATCCGCCGGATCGACGATGGCGATGTCCAGCGTCGGATCGCGCGCCCGCAGGCTGGCAGCGGTGGCGATGCCGGCAGCGCCGCCGCCGACGATCAGCACCGTGTGCGCGGCGCTGTCGCCGACGGCGCCGCTGATCGCTTGCTGCGCGAGGCGCTGCGCGATCGCGCCGAGCTCGTAGCCGGCAGCGCGTGCCTGTTCGAGCAAGGCTTCGGCCGGCTGTTTCCCCGCCTGCGACAGCGCCCACAGGGTCGTGGAGCGCATGCCGCTGCGACAGAACGCCAGAACCGGCTTGTCGGCGGCTTCCAGCAGCGCGCCGAAGCGGGCTGCCGCCGCCGCGTCGATCTGCCCGGCCACCACCGGCAGGTAGTGCAACTGCATACCCGCCGCGGCGGCGTGCGCCGCCAGTTCCTGGTGCGTGGGCTGGTCGGCGCCCTCGCCGTCCGGCCGGTTGCAGATCACGGTACGGAAGCCCATTGCCGCCACGGCGGCGAGGCTTTGAACGCCCAGCTGCGGGCCGACCGAAAGCCCCGGCGCGAGGCTGCGGATCGACAGCGCTGCCGCCCCCTCGGCCGCCGGCGCGGAAGCCTGCGTGAGCCCGCCGTTCATCACAGCACGTCCAGCGGAATCTTGAGATAGCGCGTGCCATTGGCCTCCGGCTCAGGCAGGCGGCCGGCACGCATGTTCACCTGCACCGAGGGCAGGATCAGTACCGGCATCTCCAGTGTCGCGTCGCGTGCGCTGCGCATCGTCACGAAAGCCTCCTCGCTGATGCCGTCGCGCACGTGGATGTTGTGCGCGCGCTCCTCGGCCACCGTCGTCACGTAGCGCAGCTCGCGGCCGTCCGGCCGGTAGTCATGGCACATGTACAGCTTGGTCTGCGGCGGCAGGCTCAGCAGGCGGTTGATCGAGCGATACAGGGTGCGCGCATCGCCGCCGGGGAAGTCGCAGCGCGCCGTGCCGTAGTCCGGCATGAACAGGGTGTCGCCGACGAAGGCCACCGACTCGGTGCCATCGGTCACCACGTAGCTCAGACAGGCGGGCGTATGACCCGGCGTATGCATCACGCGCACTTTGAGCGTGCCGATCTCGAAACTGTCGTCGTCATGCAGCAGCTGGTCGAACTGGCTGCCGTCGCGCTTGAACGAGTCGTCGACGTTGAACAGTGCGCCGAACACTTTCTGCACGGTGCGGATCTGGTCGCCGATGGCGATCCGGCCGCCAAGCTGATCGCGCAGATAGGCCGCCGCCGACAGATGGTCGGCGTGCACGTGCGTCTCCAGATGCCACTGCACGGTGGCGCCGATTTCCCGGACGCGCGCCGCCAGGGCGTCTGCCGAGCGCGTCGAGGTGCGGCCGGACTTGGGGTCGTAGTCGAGCACGCTGTCGACGACCGCGCATTGCTGCGTACTGCGGTCCAGGACGATGTAGCTGATGGTGGACGTGGCTTCGTCGAAGTAGCCCTCGACGCTGAGGCTGGCGTTGCGGTTCATGTCATTGCTCCTGCACGGACGGGCGGATGCAGGATTTCAACCAAGCCGCGTGCCATTCCCATAGGGGTTTCATTACATAATGCAATTTACTGTTTTAAATATAATAATTAAACCATACACACCGGAGTTTGTGATTTTCCTGCCAGAACACGAAGCACACTGACAGAATACTGGCAGTCATTGGCAGCCAGCTGGCAGTGTTGCTAGGCTGCGCCTGCAGGCATCCGGCAGCAGGGCACGGAGAAGGAGCAAGGCAGATGGCGAGCGATCCGGCACCGGTGCAGGCCCTGATTTCGTATCTGGAGCACGAGGCCGTGCCGATGATCGTGCTCGACACCGAGTACAACATCCTGGCCTCGAACACGGCCTACCAGCGCCAGTTCGCCAGCCCGCGCCACAGCGTGCGCGGCCAGAAGTGCTACCGCGTCTCCCACCAGTACAGCCTGCCCTGCGATCAGGCCGGCGAGCATTGCCCGATGAAGCAAGCGCTGGCGACGCGCGCGCCCGACCGCGTGCTGCATGTCCACCACACGCCGCGCGGGCCCGAGCATGTCGACGTGGAGCTGCGCCCGATCCTCGACGAGCGCGGCGAGGTCATCGCCTACGTCGAACGGCTCAACAGCGTGCACAGCGCCTCGCCGCAAGCCAGCAGCAGCGGCCTGGTCGGCCGCTCCGAGGCCTTCACCGCGGCGCTGTCGGCGCTGCAGCGCGCCGCACCCTCGCCGATCCCGGTGCTGCTGCAGGGCGAATCCGGAACCGGCAAGGAGCTGTTCGCGCGCGCCCTGCACGATGCCAGTCCGCGGGCGCGCGGCCCGCTGGTGGTCGTCGACTGCACGGGCCTGAGCGAGACCCTGTTCGAAAGCGAACTGTTCGGCCACGAACGCGGCGCCTTCACCGGCGCGATGCAGCGCAAGACCGGCCTCGTCGAAACCGCCCATGGCGGCACCCTGTTCCTCGACGAAATCGGCGACGTGCCGCTGGCAATGCAGGTCAAGCTGCTGCGCCTGATCGAGTCCGGCACCTTCCGCCGCGTCGGCGGCGTCGAGACGCTGCGCGCTGACTTCCGCCTCGTCGCTGCCACGCACAAGCCGTTGAAGCAGATGGTGGAGGACCAGAGCTTCCGCCAGGACCTCTACTACCGGATCAGCGCCTTCCCGGTACATCTGCCGGCGCTGCGCGAGCGCCGCGACGATCTGCCGCTGCTGGTGGAAAGCCTGCTGCAGCGCATCGGCGCCGGCCAGCGGCTGCGCATCGACGACGAGGCCCTGCAGCTGCTGCGCCGCTACGATTTTCCAGGCAATGTCCGCGAACTGCGCAACGTGCTGGAACGCGCGCGCCTGTTTGCCGACGACGGCCTGATCCGCGCCCGCGACCTGCCGCCGGACCTCCGCACACCGGCGGCCGCGGCCGCCGGCGCGATGCCGCGCGGCGAGCGCCGCCACCGCGACGACAAGGCGCGCCTGGCCCACGCCCTGGCCGTCTTCGACGGCAGTCGCAGCGAGCTGGCCCGTCACCTGGGCATGAGCGAACGCACGCTCTACCGGCGGCTCAAGGCATTGGGCCTGCACGGCTGAGCTGAGATGGCCGACTGCTGGCTGCGCCGGGCCGGCGGCCGCTCCATTCAGTTTTCATCTGCC
>CAMLDZ010000143.1 GCA_946478985.1 uncultured Solimonas sp. | reverse complement strand
CTGGTGATCGCCGAGCTGAAGCTGCGTTTCCTCGGCGAGATGCACTGGCCGGCGACGATCGATGTCGGCAACGGCGTTGCGCACATCGGCAACAGCTCCTGCGTGATCGCGCAGGCGCTGTTCGATGGTGATCGCTGCGTTGCTGTCGCCGAATCGATGCTGGTGCTGATCGACACGCAGACGCGCCGTGCGTCTGCGCTGACACCAGAGCTGCGCGCCTGGATGCAGGCGCGAGCCTTGCAGCCCGTCTCCAATCTGGACCAGGAAGCCCCATGAGCGATTCGACTTCATCCGCGATTGTCAAGCCGATCGCCGGCAGCGGTGTCGTAGTACTCGGCGGCACTGCAGGCGTGGGTTGGGAAGCCGCGGCGCAGTTCGCCGAGGCCGGCGCCCGCGTTCTGATCATCGGTCGCAATGACGAACGCGGAGCGGCCGCCTGTGCGCGCCTGCGTGAACGCGTGCCGGCCGCAGAGATCGGCTTCGTCCGCGCCGATGCGACGATCGCCGCGGAAGCGGTGCGTGCCGAGGCCGAGTGCCGCGAGCGGCTCGGCGGCATCGACGTACTGGTCAGCACCACCGGCCCCAGCGCGCCGCCGCGGCTGATGCACAACATCCCGATCGACGATCTCAAGCAGCGGATCGAGGAGATCATGCTGCCGCCGCTGCATCTGGTGCATGCGGCGCTGCCGGCGATGCGCAAACAGCGCAGTGGCTCGATCGTGGTGATCGCATCGGACGCCGGCAAGATTCCGACACCAGGCGAGACCATGGTGGGCTCGGCGATGGGCGCCATCCTCATCTATTGCAAGACCGCCGCGCTGGAGTGCAAGCGCGAGAACGTGCGTATCAACCTGCTGACGCCGTCCCTGATTGCCGGCACACCCGGCGCAGAGCTGATCTTCAATGAGCCGTTCAGCGCCAAGATGTTCGAAAAGGCTTCGTCGATGGCGCATCTCGGCGTCGCCGATGCCGCCGATCAGGCGGCGATGATTCTCTATCTCGCCAGCCCGGCGGCGCAGCGCATGACCGGGCAGGCCATCAGCATCAACGGCGGCATCTCGGTGGCGTGATGACGTACGAAAACTTCGAGCTGAGCGTGACCGATGGGCTGGCGCGGCTGGTGCTGAACCGCCCGGATGTCGGCAATGCGTTCACCGAGCGTGGCTGCGAGGAGTTCGGCCTGGTGGCCGACGAGCTGGCGTCGCGCAGCGACGTGCGTGCGGTTCTGCTTTCGGCGCGCGGACGTTTCTTCAGCGTCGGCGGCGATCTGAGCATGTTCACGCGCGATCTCGACCGTTCGGCCGAGGCGGTGCGCCGCGGCACCGCCGGACTGCATCACGGCATCGCGCGGCTGCGCCGGCTCGATGCGCCGCTGGTGGCGTGCGTGCACGGCCCCGCCAGCGGCGGGGCCGTTGCAGTCATCTCCAATTGCGACTTCGTCTACGCGGCGCGCTCGGCCAAGCTCGGCGCGGCCTATATCCATGTCGGCTTCACCTGCGATCTGGGCGCGACGGTCGGGCTGGCGTCACGGATGGGCGTCAACCGCGCGATGCGCTTCCTGATGCTGGGCGAGACGCTGACGGCGGAGGCGGCACAGAAAGCCGGTCTGGTCGATGAAGTGTTCGACGACGATGCTATCGCGGCCGAAAGCGAGGCGCTGGCACAGCGGCTTGCACAGGGCCCGACGCAGGCCTACGGCCAGTTGCGGCAACTGTTCTCGCGCGTGTTTGCCAACGGGTTCGAGTCGCAGATCGAAGACGAGGCGCAGGTGCTGGCGCGCATCGCGTCGAGCCAGGACGCCCGCGAAGGGCTGACGGCATTCGCCGAGAAGCGCAAGCCGCGATTCAAAGGTCGCTGAGGCGCATGAGCCGGATGCCGATCAACAGGGCCACAGCCCTGAGCACAAACCAAGGATGTCCCGTGAACTGATGCAGGTTCTGTAAGCCGGGCAGCGCCGCAGAGCAGCGCCCGAGGAGGAGAGACGATGAACGACTATCTGAAGTACTGGACCGGTGTTGGCGTGCTGGCGATCGCCTATGCCGGCATGCTCGTCGGCGGGCCGTGGGTCTGGGCGGGCTTCCTGATGTTTCCGCTGCTGGCCGTGCTGGACTCGCTGCTGCCGCGCGACTACGCACCGCGACAGATACGCCGCGAATGGCTGGCCGATCTGCCGCTGTATGTCTGCTGCTTGGGGCCGCTGCTGCTGTATCTGGTGTTCGCCTGGCGGTATGCGGACGGGGTCTATGGTGATGGATTGCAGTTGACGGGTGCACTGCTGAGTCTGGCATGGACCTCGATCGTGCCGCTGGCGCCGGCCGCGCATGAGCTCTATCACAAGCGCAATCCCTTCAGCCGCACCGTCGGTCACTATGCCCAGCTCTGCCAGTTCGACTCCATGCGCGACATCGCCCATGTCGTTGGCCATCACCTCGATGTCGCCACGCCCAAGGATGGCGATACCGCGCCGCGCGGCACCACGCTGTACGCCTTCGTCATCAAGGCTGTCTGGGAGCAAACCGTCTGGGACGTCAGTGCCGAGAACCGCGCGCTGCGCAATCGTGGTTTGTCGGCATGGAACTGGCGTCATCGCGCCTGGCGCTCGCTAGCCGTGCAGTTGCTGTTCCAGGGCATGGTCTACGTGATCGGCGGCTGGATTGCCGTGGCGGTGACGACCACGGCCATGCTGCTGACGCGGCTATGGGCGGAGGCATTCAACTACTTCCAGCATTACGGACTGGTGCGCGTGGAAGGTGCGCCGATCGGTCGTCGTCATCTGTGGAATCACCTGAGCTGGCTGTCGCGCGTGCTGTCGTTCGACATCACCAATCACGCCGATCACCACCTCAACTCATACAAGCGCTATTACGAGCTGGTGCCGCATCGCCAGTCGATCCCGATGCCGAGCCTGTTCGTGTGCTTCTTCGCCTCGCTCATTCCACCGCTGTGGCATCAGCGCATCGCCATTCCCGCGCTGCGGCGCTGGGATCTCGAGTACGCCACGGCAGACGAGCGCGCACTGGCGCGCGAGCAGAACCGCCGCGCCGGCTGGCCGGACTGGATTGGCGAGGCCGGAGAGCAAGCCGGACGCGCCAGCACGGTCGGCTGCTGAAGATGGCCTGTTCCTCACCTGGCAAGAACCCGGAGTCCACGACATGTGGTTGAGTTCCGAGATCCGTACGATTGGTGACATCCCGCGGTACTACGCGCGCCGCACGCCTGAGCGTGCGGCGCTGATCGATGCCGGCACCACATTGAGCTTTGCGCAGCTCGATGCGGCGTCCGACCACGCCGCACAGGCGCTGCACGGGCTGGGCGTGCAGGCCCTCGATCGCGTGGCGTTCCTGTCGAAAAACACCGCGCGTCAGTTCGAAATTCTGTTTGGCGCCAACCGGCTCGACGCCGCGCTGCTGCCGCTCAACTGGCGCCTGGCGGTGCCCGAGCTGGCGGCGATCATCGAGGACGCCGATCCGCGGCTGCTGATTGCGGAGCGCGAGTACGCGCAGATCGCGCAGGCAGCCGTGCAGGCCAGCGGCACCGCCTGTCGCGTCGTGCTGTTCGACGCGCAGGACGCCGGCGCGGACAGCGAGTGGAAGCGCGCCTGCGAGCAGGCCGTCGCCGAACCGCCGGAGGTGGACGTCAATCCGTGGCACACCTCGATCTTGATGTACACCTCGGGCACCACCGGCAAGCCCAAGGGCGTACAGCTCTCGCACCAGGGCCAGCTCTTTCTGCGGCTGTGCGAGCACCTGGAGCCTTCGTTCCGCTACACCGACAGCGACACGATGCTGACGGTGATGCCGCTGTTTCATGCGATGGGGTTGAGCCTGTCGCTGCAGGCCCTGTACAGCGGTGTCACGGTCGCGGTGTTTGCGATGCCCGATCCGGGGCAGTTGATCAAGCTGATCTCGCAGCTGAAGCCCACCGTCCTGCCGCTGGTGCCGACGGTCATCCAGATGCTGCTCGACCATCCGCAGGCCGGCAGCGCCGACTACAGCTCGGTGCGCGTGATCATCTATGCCGGTGCCGGCATCGGCCGTCATCTGCTGGAGCGTTCGCTGCGCGAGATCGACTGCGAGTTCATCCAGTTTTATGGCGCCACCGAGACGGCGAGCGGAGTGACGTTCCTGCGGCCGGCGCAGCATCAGCTGGACGACGCGGCAGCGCTGGCCTCATGCGGCAGTCCGCTGCCGCTGATCGAGATCAAGGTGGTGGATGCAGAGGGTCACGAAGTGCCGGAAGGCAGCGTCGGCGAGTTCTGGATCCGCTCGCCGTCGCTGAGCACCGGCTACTACGGACACCCGGAGCTGACGGCATCGGCGTTTGCCGGCGGCTGGTACCGCTCCGGAGACGCGGGCTTCCGCGACGCACGCGGGCTGCTGACCATCGTTGATCGCGTCAAGGACATGATCATCAGCGGTGGCGAGAACGTGTACTCCACCGAAGTCGAGCAGGCGCTGCTGAGCCTGCCGGGAGTCATGCAGTGCGCGGTGATCGGTCTCCCCGATCCCAAGTGGGGCGAGCGGGTGGTTGCGGCTGTCGTCGCCGGCACCGGCGCCAGGCTCGACCTGGATACGGTGGTGGCGCACTGCCGCGCCCGCATCGCCGGCTACAAACTGCCCAAACAGCTGGTACTCGTCGACGCCTTGCCGATGACACCCAGCGGCAAGGTCATGAAACGCGCGCTGCGGGATCAGCTCGCCAAGCAGGCACCAGCCGTCTCGTGAATCCCAGATCTACGGCTTACGTCGCCGCAGGCGCGGTGACGCTGTGCTTGTGCGCGATGTCGGCGTGGCCGGCGGCGTCGCCGCGCCAGCATCTGCGCGAGGTTTGTGCCGGCCGGGATTCCGCCGCGACGACAACGCGGATCACCGCCTGCGGTGAACTGATCCAGTCGGGCATGGGTGATCCGCTCGAACTGGCGTCAGCGATGCGGACTCGGGGCTTCCTCTACCTGGAGGCGGGGCAGCCGGAGCAGGCGAGCCGCGACTTCACCATGTCGAGCAGTCTCAATCCGCAGGATGCGATGCCGCTGATCGGCCGCGCGATCGCTGCACATGAGAGTGGCGATGCCAGGCGCGCGATGGAAGATCTGAACCGCGCTGTCGGCTTGGCGCCCAGCAGCCCGCTGGCGCTGTACTGGCGTGGCGTGTTGCACAACGACGACGAAATGCAGGATCTGGCGATCGCCGATCTCGATGAGGCACTGCGCCGCGCGCCGGACTTCGTGCCCGCATTCATCGAGCGTGGCATCGCTCGCGGTGGCAAGGGTGACTTCGCCGGTGCCGCTCGCGACTACGATCAGGCGCTAATGCTGGAGCCGGCCAATGTTGTGGCACTGCGCAATCGCGCGGTCGCGCTGGCGTTTGGCGAACGTCTCGACGCGGCGCTGGCCGACGCCGACAAGGCGGTGCAGCTCGATCCTGACGGCGCTGCCGGCTTCATCGCCCGCTGCTGGGTGCAGCTGGTCGCCAGCCGTCTGCGTGCGGCATCCGGCGACTGCGCCGTGGCGTTGCAGCGTGCCCCAGACAATCCGTCGGCGCTGGAGGCACGCGCCTGGATCGCCTACCGGCTCGGCAATATGGCCGATGCCCGGCAGGGCTTCGAGCAGGTGGTCGGCCTGCGACCGAAGAACCCCACCGCTTGGCTAGGCCGCGCCACCGTCCGGGCCAAGCTTGGCGATCGCAACGGCGCCCGCGATGACTTCGCTCAGGCGCGCCGGCTCAACGCTCGCGTCGACATTCTGGCCAGGGCCTTGCGCTCGGCGCGATGAACAGTGGCATGGTGTCGCGCACGCCGGCGTCGGCGGGTGGCATGAAAAGAACAGCCCGACTGGCAGGTAGAGGCGAGTCCGCGGTGCCTCGCGCCTTCTACGATCTCCTCAGAACCAAGTGTTGCCGCGCTTGGGAAAAAGCGCGCGCCTCGCATCGCCGGGGCGCGACAGAATGAGGAGAAGCCCGTGGCCATCAGCGTGCCGAATTCGTCGACGCAGTTATCTCGTAGCCTGCGTCTGCCCTGCGGGGCGGAGCTATCCAACCGTCTCGCCAAGGCGGCGCTGACCGAGGGCGTTGCGGATAGCTTCAACCGCGCCACGCCGCGCCACTTGACGCTGTATCGCCGCTGGTCAGAAGGAGGTGCGGGCCTGCTAATCACGGGCAATGTCCAGGTCGACCGGAGCCATCTGGAGCGCGCCGGTAATCTGGTCATCGATGGCAACGGCGGCATCGCCGAGTTGCGCGCGCTGGCGCGCGCCGGCACGGTCGGCAGCAATCATCTGTGGATGCAGCTCAACCACACGGGCAGGCAGACTTCGGCCCGCTTCAATCCGCAGCCGTTGGCGCCCTCGGCGATCGGACTTGATGCGGCGCTGGGTTGCGGGCAACCGCTGGCGATGTCGGAAGCGCAGATCGTCGACGTCGTCGCGCGTTTCGCCGCTGCGGCGCGGGTCGCGCGTGAGACCGGGTTCACCGGGGTGCAGATTCACGCAGCGCACGGCTATCTGCTGTCGCAGTTCCTCAGCCCGCTGACAAACCAGCGGGACGACGGCTGGGGCGGCTCTCTAGAGAATCGCGCGCGCGCGCTGCTGGAAACCGTGCGCGCGGTCCGGCGTGCGGTCGGGCCGGACTTCCCGGTCTCGGTCAAGCTCAACTCTGCCGATTTCCAGAAGGGGGGCTTCGACCACTTCGAGTCGATGCAGGTGGTCCGCTGGCTGGAAGAGGCGAGCGTGGATCTGCTGGAAATCTCCGGCGGCAACTACGATCGAATCGATGAAATGGCAGGCCGCGCGCCGCGGGAGCCGGCGCGCGACAAGCGTGAAAGCACCTTGCGGCGCGAGGCGTATTTTCTCGACTACGCGGCCAAGGTGCGCCCGATCAGCCGGATGCCGTTGATGATCACCGGGGGATTTCGCGCGCGTGCGCTGATGGCCAGCGCGCTTGCCGGCGACGAGCTCGATGTCATCGGCCTCGGTAGACCGATGTGCGTGATGCCCGATCTATGCCGCCGCCTGCTCGACGGATCGCTGGACGAGGCGCCGGCGCCGGAGCGGACGATGCATCTGGACCGCGCCGCACTGGACGCATCGATCGACGACCGCAGCTTCCATACGATGGAAACCTGGAGCCAATTGGTCTGGGCGATGAATCAGGTGCTGCG
>CAMLDZ010000142.1 GCA_946478985.1 uncultured Solimonas sp. | reverse complement strand
AGCAAAGAAAAGAAGGTCGCCTCACAGGGCGAAAGGCAAGCGACACAAAACAGGTAACAACGGCAAGTTGGAACCCACCCGGCCGGCACGACAAAAAACCGACACCACCTCACCACAAACCCGGCGTCAGTTTTCAGACGTAAGCATCCACCAGCCGCAGCCTGCTGACCCGCCGCACCACGCCCGCAGCACGACGCTCACCCAGGCCACCCGACGCCCCGGACTCGCCGCGAGCACCGTCACCGCCGCCACCCGCGGCGCGCTGCTCGATCTGTGTCCGCAACAGCTGCAGCCCCTGCCCTGCGAACAGCTCGCGCAACTGCGGCATGGCCTGCTGCAGCATCAGGCGCGTCGCCGGATTGTCGGCCGTGAACGCCACCTGCGCCTCGCTGCCGCGCATCTGCACCTGCACGCTCATCGCGCCCAGCTCGGCCGGTGCCAGCTCGATCCGCGCACTGTCCAGACCGGCATCGGCCGCCCAGACGATGCGCTCGCCGAGCGCCTCGGCGAACTCCGGATGTTCCGGCGGCACATTCATCGGCAGCGCGCTCGGCGCCGGCGTCGGCATGCGCGATGAAGAGGGCTCAGCGAGCGGCAAGACCGGGAGTGCGGCCAGCGTGTCGGCGCGCGGAGCCGCGGCATCCGGGGCGATCGCCGCGACCGCCGGATCGGCCGTGACGGCGACGGCCGGCAGCGCGCCCGGATCGGAGGACGCGGCGGCATCGGCGAGCGCGGCGGCGAAGTGCCGATCGCCAGCCACCGCCTCGGCGAGCGCCGCCTCGGTCGGCGTCAGTGCCGGTGCCGGTGCGGCAGGACTCGCGTCCGCCGCCGGTCGCGTGGCGACCTTGCCCTGCGGCGCGGCCGGCGATGCGGTCAACGCAGGCGGCGCGGCCGGAGCGACCGTGGCTACCGCCGGTGCCTGCGCTGGTGCCGGCATCGCGGCGACGAGCACGGCGTCATCAATGGTTGCAGCCGCAGCCGCGGCCGCGGCCGCAGTCGCAGCCGCGGCCGGATCGTCACCGGATGGCCCCCCGGATGAGTCGCCGGACTGGCCGTCGCGCCGCTCGCCTGACGGGGTGTCGATGACCGCGGGCGACACATCGCCGGCAGTCGTATCCGCAGTCGCCAGCTGCGCGGCCTGACGAATCGCGGCAAGCCAGTCGAACGGCGGCGGATCGTCGTGCGTGGGCGTGGCGGCCTTGCCGTCGTCGGCGGACGCCGGGGCGGCCGCTTCAGCGCCCGCAGCTGGCGCACCGGGCAGATCGGGCGCCGCGCCGCCGCCGAGCAGCGCCGCGAAATCCACGGCCTCGCCGCCATCGGCTGCAGCCGCAGCGGCACGCGGTGCGGCTGTCGCGGCGGCCGGCATCTGGCCGGCCGCAAGCGGCGATGGACTGGCAATGGCGGCCATGACTCCCGGGCCGCCTCAGTCGGCGTTGCGCATGCGGAAATGACGCTGCGTCGCCAGCTCGTCGAGCTGCTTCTGGTCGCGACGCTCCTCCTCGCGGCGCTCGCGGCGCACATAGGACTCGGTCAGCTGCGCGATGGTTTTGCACTCGCGCTTCTGCAGCAGCCAGCTGGCGCGCTGCTGGTCGACGCCGCGCTGCGCCTGCTCGACCAGCGCGCACTGGAAGCGCTCGGCCTCGCGCAGGCGTTCGAGAAACTGATGGCGATTGCGCAGCAGCGGCGGCAGCGGCAGTACCGGCGCACGCTCGTACTCGGCGCGGTAGTTCTGCAGCTCCAGCAGCCGTTGCTCGCGGTCCGCGAGCAGGCGCTGCGCGTCGAGCAGCGCGCGC
Organism: uncultured Solimonas sp.; assembly: GCA_946478985.1. The sequence goes on along the minus strand of CAMLDZ010000142.1, from coordinate 5,466 downwards.
GCCGCCTCGTCCTCGCGCAGGTCGGCGATCTGCTGCAGCGGCTCCATGCGGCGCGAACTCATCTGCATGCCCATTTCAATGCTCCCCCATTTCAATGCTCCAGATCCGTCAACGTGGTGCTCATCAGCGCAGCAGCTCATCGAGCGCCTGGCGGCTGTCGGCAAGCGGCGAAGCCTGGTCGACGCGCTGGCGCAGGAAGTCCTCGATCTGCGGCCAGCGCTGCAGCGCCGCGTCGACCTTGGGGTCGGCGCCGCGCTGGTAGGCGCCGATCGCGATCAGGTCGCGATTGCGCTGGTAGGCGGAGAACAGCGATTTCAGCTCCCGCGCCTGCTTGAGATGGCGCTCGTCGACGATGTCGTGCATCACGCGCGAGATCGAGCCTTCGATGTCGACTGCCGGATACAGGCCGGCATCGGCGATCGCGCGCGACAGCACGATATGGCCGTCGAGGATGCCGCGCGCGGCGTCGGCGATCGGCTCCTGCAGATCGTCGCCCTCGGTCAGCACGGTGTAGAAGGCGGTGATCGAGCCCTGCCCTTCGCGGCCGTTGCCGGCGCGCTCGACCAGGCCCGGCAGCTTGGCGAACACCGACGGCGGATAGCCGCGCGTGGTCGGCGGCTCGCCGATCGCCAGGCCGATCTCGCGGCAGGCCTGCGCGAAGCGCGTCAGCGAGTCCATCAGCAGCAACACGTGCTTGCCGCGATCGCGGAAATGCTCGGCGATCGCGGTGGCGGTATAGGCAGCGCGCATGCGCAGCAGCGGCGAGCGGTCGGCCGGCGTGGCGACGACCACCGCGCGGCGGCGACCTTCGGCGCCCAGGCTCTTGTCGAGAAACTCGCGCACTTCGCGCGAGCGCTCGCCGATCAGGCCGACGACGACGACATCGGCGCGGGTGTAGCGCGTCATCATGCCCAGCAGCGTCGACTTGCCGACGCCGGTGCCGGCGAACAGGCCGAGGCGCTGGCCGCGGCCGACGGTGAGCAGCGAGTTGATCGCGCGCACGCCGACGTCGAGCGGCATCTCCACCGGCGCACGCAGCATCGGATTGATCGGCACGCCGGCCAGCGTCGCGTGAGCATCGGTCTGCAGGCGGCCGGCGCCGTCGATCGGCAGGCCTTCGGCATCGAGCACGCGCCCGAGCAGGGCATCGCCGACGGCGATGCCGCTGCCGTCGACGATCGGCCGCACCCGCGCCTGCGGCATCAGGCCGCGCATTTCGCCGGTCGGCATCAGATAGGTGCGTTCGCCGGAGAAGCCGACGACTTCGGCCTCGCAGCTGCCCTCGCCGGTCTCGACGCTGGCGCGGGCGCCGATCGGCAGGCGGCAACCGATCGCCTCCAGGGTCAGGCCGACGACACGCTGCAGGCGGCCCTCCGGACGCAGGCTGGTGGCCACGCTGGCCAGCGCGCTCTGCCGCAGCAGGCGGCCGGTCAGGCGCTGGCTGCTGGCGCGCTTCCATTCGTTGGCGGTGTTCATCCTTCGTGCTCACCCAGCACGCCGGCCAGCAGGGCCAGCCGCGTGTCGAGGCGGGCATCCAGATAGGCGGATTCGCTGTGCACGCGGCAATCGCCCCGCGCCAGCGCCGGATCGTCGAGCACGCGGAACTCGGCGACTTCCGGCGGCGGCAGCAGCTGGCCGCGCACCAGCGCCGCGTCCTCGGGATGCAGGAACAGGCGCAGCTCGCGCAGATCGGCTGGCAGCGCCGCCAGCGCCTGCTGCGCCAGCGCCAGCACGCGCTCCGGCGCCGCGCGCAGCTCGTCGCCGAGCAGACGCCGTGCCACCGCGCAGGAGAGGTCGACCAGCGCGCGCTCGACTTCGTCATCAAGCTGCGCCAGCGGCCGTGCGATCTGCTCGATCAGTGCGCGCAGCCGCGCGGCCTGCTTCTGCATTTCCTCGCGGCCGGCGCAAAGGCCGTCCTCGTAGCCGCGGGCGCGACCCTCCTGGTAGGCTGCCGCCTCGATCTCCTCGAGCTGCTGCGCCGTCAGCGGCTCGGCAGACGCGACGTCAACGCCGCTGTCGAAGCTGGGCAGATGCCAGCGCGTGTAGCGCTGTGTGGCATCAGTGATGACGCTGGCCAGCGCTTCGTCGTCGCCGCCGCTCGGATGCTTGTCCATCAGACGAAGGCCTCGCCCTTGCCGCCGAGCACGATGGTGCCGTTCTCGGCCAGCCGCCGCGCGACGACCAGAATCTCCTTCTGCGCCGCCTCGACATCGGCGAGCCGCGCCGGCCCCTTGGCCTCCATGTCCTCCACCAGCATCTCGGCCGCGCGCTTGGACATGTTCTTGAGGATCTTGTCCTTGACGCGCGGATCGGCGCCCTTGAGCGCCATGCCCAGCGTCTCGCCGGCGATGTCGCGCAGCAGCGCCTGCACGCCACGGTCGTCGACGCTGGCCAGATCGTCGAACACGAACATCAGATCCTGGATCTTCTGCGCCAGATCCTGGTCGGCCTCGCCGATCTTGCTGACGATGGCCTGCTCCTGCGTCGAATCCATCAGGTTGAGGATGGTCGCGGCGACCTTGACGCCGCCGACACTCGAGGCCTTGAGATTGTTGCCGCCGGAGAACTGCTTCTCCATGATCTCGTCGAGTTCGCGCAGCGCCTGCGGCTGGATGCCGTCGAGCCGGGCGATGCGCATCAGCACGTCGCCGCGCATGCGCTCCGGCAGCTGCGTGACGACATCGGCGGCCTGATCCGGATCCAGATAGGCGAGCACGATGGCGACGATCTGCGGATGTTCGTTGCGGACGATGTCGGCCACCGCGCGCGTCTCCATCCACTTCAGCGCTTCCAGACCCTTGCTGTTGCGGCCGAGCAGGATGCGGTCGATCACGCTGCCGGCCTTGTCGGCGCCCAGGGCGTTGACCAGCACGCGGCGCACGTAGTCGTCGGCGCCGACGCCGAGCGAGGTCTGGTCGTCCAGTTCCAGGACGAAGCGGTCCATCACCTCGGTGGCGCGGTCGCGGCTGACGTTGCTCAGCGTCGCCATCGCCGCGCCGACTTTCTGCACATCCTTGGCGCTCATGTGCTTGAGCACTTCCGCCGCCTCGGTCTCGCCGAGCGACATCAGGAGAATCGCGGCGCGTTCGACGCCGCTGGGCGCTGCATCGTTCATGTTGCCTCTTGGCCGATCCAGGTCTTGACCACCTGCGCGACGCGCTTGGGATCCTGTGTCACCGCGGTCCGCGCCAGCTGCAGCTTCTGCTCGTAGGCGGACTCCGGCGCCTTGCCGATCAAGGTCACCTGATCCTCCGCCAGCGTCGTCATGTCGACACGTTCGTTGCCGGACAGATCGGCCTGCGCCATCGGCACCGGCGCCTGCGCCGCCACCGGCGTCGCCAGCAACTGGCGCAGCGCCGGCCGCAGGATGAAGAGGATCAGCGCCAGGACGACCAGCACGCCGCCAGCCTGCTGGGCGATGCGCATCGTCTGCGGCTGCTTCCACAGCGGCAGGGGATCAAGCTGCGGCAGCTCGGTGCCGACGAAGGCGGAGTTCTGCACCGCGACGCTGTCGCCGCGCGCGGCATCGAAGCCGACAGCTTCCTTGACCAGCGATTCGACCTTGGCCAGCTCCTCGCTGCTCAGCGCCTTGATCACCGTCTTCTGCTGCTCGCCCTCGCCTTCGGTCTTCGGCAGATGGTCGACCAGCACGGCGATCGACAGTCGCTTGAGCCGACCGACCGACTGCCGTGTGTGACTGACGGTGCGATCCAGCTCGTAGGTGCGCGTGGCCTGCTTGCTCTGCGTCTGGATCGGACTGTCGGCGCCATCGGCCGCAGCCGTCGCCGGATCGACACCGGCCGCGGCCAGCGCCGCCGGATTGTTCAGTGGCGGACTGGCGTTGGCCGCGGCGGGCTGGTTGCTGGTTGCGCCCGGGATGCCGGCCGGCGGCCTGGCGCCGCCGCGCGTCACGTCCTCGGCGATCTGCTCGCTGCGCAGCTTGCCGGCGTCCGGCGTGTACTGCTCGCGGGCTTCCTCGATCTCGGCGAAATCGATGTCGGCCGACACCTGCGCCGAAACGCGGCCAGCGCCGACCATCGGCAGCAGCAGTTGCTCGATGCGGCGCTGGTATTCGGACTCGACGCGTCGCGTGTAGTCGAACTGCTCGGCGGTGCGCGCCATCGCGCTGTCGGGGTTGGCGTTCGACAGCAGATGGCCGTACTGGTCGATCACCGTCACCGCCTGCGGCTGCAGGCCGGCGACGCTCGAAGCCACCAGATGCACGATGGAGGCGACCTGGTCCTGCTCCAGCGTGCGGCCGTTGTGCAGCTCGACGAACACCGAAGCGCTCGGCGCATCGCTCTTGCGTGCGAAGGCACTCGGCTTGGGCACGGCCAGGTGCACGCGCGCGGCGCGCACCGGCCGCAGATTGCCGATGGTCCGCGCCAGCTCGGTCTCCATCGCATGCTGGTAGCGCGCGTTCTCGATGAACTGGCTGGTGCCGAAACCCTGCTCCTGCTGAATCAGCTCGAAGCCCTGCCCGCCTTCGTGCGGCAGGCCCTGCGCAGCCAGCTTGAGGCGCGCGTCGTAGAGCTGTTCCTGCGGCACGGTGACGGCACCGCTGGCGGAATCCAGGCGGTAAGGGATACCGGCGCTGCGCAGCGCCTCGGCCAGCTCGCCGGCGTCGCGATCGGACAGGTTGGCGAACACCGGCACGTAGCCGGGCCGCTGCGACCACGACCAGATGCCGATGCCAGCCGCCACCGCGACGGCGATGCCGATCAGCACGGCGAACTGGCGCAGCGCCGGCACGTCCTTGAGGGCGCGGGTATCGGGGAGATGCATGATGGCCATGTCTGGTCAGTTCCTCTGGCGCATCACAGCGGCATGTTCATGATGTCCTGGTACGCCGCCACCAGGCGGTTGCGCACCTCGGTCATCGCCTTGAACTGCACCTGCGCCTTGGCACCGGCGAGCATCACGCTGGACAGTTCGGTATTGCGGTCGCCGAGCGCGAACGCCTGCTGCAGCTGGGCGGCATCGCCCTGCGCCTTCGACACTTCATCTACGGCGCTCTTGAGCATCGTCGCAAAGCTGCTTTGCGCGGGCTGTGCCTGCGCATTGGCGATCTGCGGTGCGCGCGGCGTGCCGGTGGCCTGCGATTGCAGGCTGCGGATCTGTGCGAGCACGCTGCTGACATCCATTTCGTTCATGGGGACTGCACCCGTGGCGGTGACGGTTTGCAGGCAGCGAGGCAACTTCTGTTCCCGAAGCTGCTGTCGGAAGTTCGACGCGTGGGTTGAATCCGTTTGTCGGTGATCAGCGGTTGGGTTGGGTTACAACGCGCCTTGGGTTGATTGTTTTGCGTGGCTTGCCTTTCGGCCTGTGGGCCGAGTTTCTTTTCTTTGCTTGTCCAAAGAAAAGAAACCAATCGAGCGGACACCCCTGTGCTCTGCGCCGCTGCTGCGCAGCGGTTCCCTGCGGTGCTCGCCGCGTCGGCCGTCGCTGAAACTCGCGGCTGCGCCG
>CAMLDZ010000141.1 GCA_946478985.1 uncultured Solimonas sp. | reverse complement strand
GGCGTTACGAGATATTCAACCTTTCGGCGATGCCACTCAGCGCTATTCGCCTCAGAACAAGGCCTTGACCGAAAACAGCAGCTTCGCCTCGCTGTCTTCCCGGCGCCGTTCATCGATGCCACGGTCATAGACCGGCAGCGCCGCGCTCAGCGTGGCGCGCAGGTGCGGGCGCCAGCGCAGGCCGAGTTCGGCGCCGATGTCGGCCAATTCCACGGTGCTCGGCTCACCCGCAAGCGCCTGTTGCAGATGCGCGAGGCCGTATTCGGCGAACACGCGTGGCAGCACGCGCAGGCCGAAGAGGTCAGGGGCGTCGATCTGCAGGTCCGCCAGGGCAAGCAGGCCGCTGTCGCCGATTGCCACGCCTGGCAGGTACGCGCTCAGATTGTCGAGCCCGCCGAGTACCCATTGCGCCTGCGCGGGCAGGCGGTACGCGCTGTATTGCGATGAGACGCTGAAGCCCAGGCCGAGGCTGTCGCCGAGGTCGCGATTGAGGCTGGCGGTGGGGCGCCACAGCAGGAAGTCGAGATCGCCGGCACCGGCCACGGGTTCGGAGCGCAGGCCCTTGCGCGCGGTGAGGCCGAGGCTGAAATCCCAGTCTTGTGGCGCGACACCATCGCGGCGATAGAGCAGACCGGCCTGCACGGACGGATAGCGCTCATGCAGGCTGGTTTCCAGCTCTTGGCCGCGGCGCTCGCGATAATCCGAGTACTGATAGCGCAGCTCGCCGATCAGGCCGCTGCGCTGCGTCGCCGCCAGCGGATAGAGCCAGGCGAACTCGGCTTCGTCGACATCGCCGTCGACGCGCAGGCCCTTGTCGCGCGAGTAGTCGAGTGCGCGCACGGTGAGGCCGAAGATGCCGATGGGCGTGACGCGGCTGGCACTCAGCGTGCCCTCGTTGTAGTCGTCGGCTCCGAACTCGTCGTCGTTGAGATGCGTCAGCGCGCTGCGCCAGCTGCCGGTGAGCAGATCGCCGTGGCGATCCGCATAGCTGCCTTCCAGCTCGGCGAAGTAGCGGCCGGCGAAGCGGTTGCCGGGGTTGGCGAACTCGGCGCTGAAGCGGGCGGGCCGCTGGTCCAGCGCCTGGGCTTCGATATCGAGCAGGTAGCCGTCGCTGGCCGGCTGCAGGGAGGTCTGGGCGCCGATGCGTGCACGCTCCGCGTAGGCGCTGGCGAGCATGCGCCGCGGCTCCAGCTCGCTTGCGCTCAGCTCGTCGGCGCCGCGGAAGAAGGGCGCCAGTTCGCGCGGGGCGGCGACGCCGAGCAGAGGCTTCTCGCTGACGCTGATGTAGAGATCGTCGCCGTCGGCGGCGTAATGCACCTGGGCGCCGAGGCGGCCCGCCTGGCGGTAGGCGTCGCCCACGGCGCGTGCCACGGTTTCGGCGCTGTCGGCCACGCCGAGCGCCTGGGCGATGCGCTCGATGTCGAGGGCGATCTCGCCGACCAGATGCACGCGGTAGCGGCCGGCGCGCAGCTGCGCGCGCGGAATCTGCTGCTGGATCTCGGCCAGCGGCGCCTGCTCCGGCGGCAGCGGCGGCGGCAGGGTGACGGCCATCAGCGTGCGTCCGGCCGAGCCGGCAGAATGGTGTGGATCATGGTGCTCCCCAATGTCGGGTGAGCCTAGAAATCTGAAGCTTGCCGCCCGCTGACGTGGCCGCGCTGACCTCGCGGCGCGCGCATCAGCCATGGTCTGCAAGCCCGCCGCTGGCTACGGTGCCGGCCTGGTGGAAGGCCGCATGGAAGAGAGAGCCTGAACATGGAAGCACGGATCGGCCGCATGCGCGGCGCGGGGATCGCGGCGCTGACTGCCTTGCTGGCAGTGCTCGCCGCCTGCTCGGCGAACTCGCCGCCGTCCGACGCGGACGCCGGCGGCGGAAACTGGACCACGCTGGGCACGCGCAGCACACCGGCCAGCGATGCCGCGGCGATCACCGACAACGCCGATGCCCGCTGGAGCGACTACGACCCGGCGCCGCTGTATCCGGGCGTCAAGAAGCTGGACCTGCAGTACATCACCCTGCGCGACGGCGTGAAGCTGGCCGCGTACGTGACGCTGCCGGCCGACGCCGACGGCAAGGCGGTGACGACGCCGCTGCCGGTGGTGCTGGTGCAGACCTCGTACAACGGCGCGGTCGGCAATGCCGTCAGCGCGCTCGGCGGCGCCGATCCCTACATCGTCCAGCACGGCTATGCGAGCGTGGTGGTCGACGTGCGCGGCACCGGCCAGTCGCAGGGCGGCTGGGAAGCCTTCGGTGCCACCGAGCAGGCGGATTACGCGGAGGTGGTGGACTGGGTGACGCAGCAGCCGTTCAGCGACGGCCGCATCGGCGTCTACGGCGTCTCGTACCTGGGCATCACCGCCATCCTCACCGCCGCGCAGAACCACGCCGCGGTCAAGGCGGCGTTTCCGATCGTGCCGATCGGCGATGGCTACCGCGACATCGTCTTCACCGGTGGCCAGGTCAACCCCACCTTCATCCCGATCTGGCTGGGTCTGGTATCCGTGCTCGGCCTGACCAATCCGACGCTGCTGAGCGATCCGGCGATCGGCGTGCCGGTGGTGCTGCAGCATCTGCTCAGCGCCGTCGCCAACTTCCAGGTGCCGACCGTGCTGCGCGCGTTCGCCGGCGATCCCGACACCGTCTACGACGGCGCGTTCTGGCAGCAGCGCTCGCCCTTGGAACAGCTCGACGGCGTGCAGGTGCCGACCTTCATCGTCGGCGGACTCTACGATCTGTTCCAGCGCAGCGAGCCGATCAGCTACGAACGCCTCAAGCACCGCGTGCCGGCCAAGCTGCTGATCGGTCCGTGGACACATCTGCAGGCGGCGATGGGCGACGGCCTGCCGGCGGACGGCGTGCCGCCACTTAACCACATCCAGCTGCGCTGGTTCGACCAGTACGTCAAAGGCATGGACGTGGGCGCCGACCAGATGCCCAATGTCACGCAGTACGTGAGCGGCCACGGCTACGCAACCGCCAGCGACTGGCCGCACCCGCAGGCCCGCGCGCAGCGCTGGTACCTGCGCGGCGACCAGCAGCTCAGCGAGCAGGCGCCGGCAGCCGCCGAGAAATCCAACACCGCGCTGCAGTTGCCGATCCAGGGCCTGTGCTCGATCAGCGCCTCGCAGTGGACGGCCGGTCTGCTCGGCTTCATCCCGCTGCCCTGCTTCGAAAACAGCAATGCCTCGGAGAACTGGGCGGTGAAGTACGAGACGCCGGTGATGGCGGCCGACTACTACCTCAACGGGCCGATCCTCGCCGAGATCTGGATGTCCACCACCGCCGCCGATGCCGGGCTGTCGGTGCGTGTCGATGATGTCGACGAGCGCGGTATCGCCAGGTCGCTCAGCAATGGCATCCAGACCGCATCGCTGCGCGCGCTCGACGCGAGCCGCTCGCGTTTCCTCGACGGCCAGATGATCCAGCCCTGGCATCCCTACACGCAGGCCTCGGTGCAGCCGCTGGACGGCGCGCCAGTGCCGGTCGCGGTGGAGATTTTCCCCACCAGCGCGCGGATCGCCGCGGGTCACAAGCTGCGCGTCGCCGTCAGCGCCAGCAATCTGCCGCAGGGCGTGCCGCCGATCCCGACGCTGCTCCAGTCGCTGGCCGGCGTGCTGACGATCTACAGCGATGCCGCGCATCCGTCGAGCGTGGTCGTGCCGGTGGTGCCCGCGGCGGCCTTGAACTAGCTGCGGTCGATCATGGGGCGGGACGCGCCTGCCTCATGAAGCGCCCCTCATCCGCCCTTCGGGCACCTTCTCCCCGCGCGCGGGGAGAAGGAAGCGGCGGACCCGCCGCGAGGAAACCTTGATGAACCTTCCCGGGCGCGGGGAGAAGGATGCTGTGCGCTCCCCTCTCCCGCTTGCGGGAGAGGGGCTGGGGGTGAGGGGATACGTGCGTCAGGCCCGATCCGTCGCGATCTGCATCCGCTTCAAGGCCGCCAGCACAGGTGCGCGCAGATAGTTCGAGGCGGTCACCAGCAGCGTCAGCGTGGCGATGCTGCGCGCCATCGTCTCGGCGCGCGGATAGGGGATCGGCACGCAAAGCAGCGCCAATGCCGCCGCGCCGAACAGCGCCACCAGCAGCAGATGGCCGGGTACGCTCAGGCCCCAGCGCCAGCGCGCGGCGAGACGCGTGCCGAGCAGCACCGATACGCAGCCGAGCGCGGCACCGACCGCGGTGTCCAGCGGCCAGTGCACGCCCACCATCACGCGGCTTGCGGCAATGCAGCCGGCCACCAGCAGCAAGAGCACGCGCAGCGCTGGCGAACGCAGGTGCACGGCGACGCTGCCGGCGACGAAGAAGGCCGTCACCGAATGGCCGGACGGGAAGCTGCCGCGCCGGTAGCGCGGGCCTTCGACGAACAACTGCTGCAGCACGGCCGGCGGCCGCGCGCTGTCCACCAGTTCCTTGAGCGCATGGCTGAGCAGCAGCGCGACGAGACCGGACAGCAGCAAGGTCCACAGCATCTGCGGATAGCGCCGCGCCAGCACCGCTACCGCGACGCAGGCGCAGAGACTGTCGCCGCAGTAAGTCAGGCATTGCAGCAGCACCGGCGGCACGCTCGCGCCCAGGGCGTTGAGCGTCGCAAAGCCGGCGTGATAGCCACCGACGGCATCAAGCAGCACGGCGATGCCGGCCAGCAGCAAGCTGCAGCCGGCCAGCATCAGTGCGCCCGGTGTCGCGTCGTCGCGCGCGCTCATCGCGGTGCTTCCTCAGCGGCCGTCTGAGAAACCGGCTGGGCGCGCAGCAGCGCCACGCCGCCGTTCTCGTACAGGGTTTCGAACTGCAGTGCCGGCTGCGTCTGGCGCAGCGCGTCGATGCGGTCGCGGCGCAGGAACACCAGCTCGCCGGCCTGCGGGCTGCGATGCGGCGTGGCGGCACCGCGGTAGACGCTGAAGCTTGGCAGCTGCGTGCGGTACACCACGGTCGGCGTCGCCAGACTCGCCGCCAGTCGGCCCGCCTCGCGCACCGGCTGCTGTTGCGCGGCGGCCAGAACCGGCACGGCGCCAAGCCACACCAGCAGTGCCTGTGCGACGGCCAGCAGCATCAGGCGCAGCGCCAGCGGTCGGGTGCGCATCGCCCAGACCGCGCCCAAGCCCAGCAGCGCCAGCAGGGCGATGGCGGCATAACTCCAGCCGAACTGCTGCAGGGCCAGCTCGACGATGCCGCGATCGTAGGCGCGCTTCGGGAATGGCAGCAGCGGTGCCAGCAGCGGCAATGCTGCGAGCAGCGCGATCAGCACGCTGCCCGGCAGCAGCAGCCAGGCGCTGCGCAGCCGCGCGTGCTCACGGCCGAACAGCACGAACAGGGGCGTGCAGGCGTAGAGGATGTAATGCGGCAGCTTGGTCGATGCCAGCGAGAACACCAGGAATGCGGGCAGCGCCCAGGCCAGCGCGAAGCCGAGCAGCGGGTCATCGCGCCACTGCCGCGCGCGGCGGGCGACCACCGGCAGCAGCGCGCTGAACGGCAGCAGCACCAGCGGCAACCACAGCAGGTAATAGGCGGGGCTTCCGCCGTGGCTCTCGGCCGCTTGGCGGTAGCGTCCGAGGTTGTGCTGCAGCAGGAACTGCCAGACGAAGTCGAGCTTGCCGGCGAGCGCCAGCGGTAGCAGCCACAGACCGAGCACGCCGAGCAGGATCAGCCACCCGTAGGCATCCAGCAGCGCGCGCCGCGCATCGCGCCAGCGACCATAGCGGGCGCAGAACGCGATTCCGGCGAGCAGCGGCAGGATCGCCGCGACCGGGCCCTTGACCAGCATGCCAAGGCCGATCCACAGATAGGCGCGCCGCAGGGCGGCAAGCCGACGTGCGGACAGCCAGCGCCACAGCTCGAAAAAGCTCAGCGCCAGAAACAGATTCAGCAGCGCGTCCGCGGTCGCCGCGTGGGCGATCACGCCGACCATCAGCGAGCCCGCCAGCGCTGCCGCGGCAAAGTGACCGGCGGCGGCATCGCCCGTCTGCTCGCGGACGAAGCGCAGCGTTGCCCCGCACCACAGGCCGGCGGCGAGCATCGACGGCAGACGGAAGGCCAGCTCGACCGGACCGAGCACGCGCACCGCCAGCGCCTGCAGCCAGTAACTGAGCATGGGCTTGTCGTAGCGCGGCAGACCGTCGAGCTGCGTCGTCAGCCAGTCGCCGCCGCGCAGCATCTCCAGCGTGGCTTGCGCAAAGGCGCCTTCGTCCAGATCGAACAAGGGCGTGTGCCAGCTGCCGGCGACGAAACACAGCGCGCACAGCAAGGGCAGCAACGCACGCGACATCAGGTTTTCAGGCATGGCGTTGCTGTGCGCCCGCGCCCGGCGGCTCCTGCCAGCCCTGATCGCTGGCGATCGGTGCCGCCAGGCCCGCCTGCAACCGCGCGCCGCCCTGGTGGTAGAGGCGGGCCAGCAGTTCGGCCAGCACGCCGGTGGTCAGAAACTGCATCGCGAACATGCACAGCAGCACGGCGACGAACAACAGCGGGCGGCTGCCGATATCGGCGCCGAGCACGAACTTGAGCCAGGCCAGGCGCAGCATCAGCGCGCCACCGGCGACGCCGAAGAACAGGCCGATGGCGCCGAAGAAATGTCCGGGCCGGGCCTGGAAGCGCAGGAAGAAAAAGGCCGTCAGCAGGTCCAGCAGCACGCGCACGGTGCGCGAAAGGCCGTACTTGGACTGGCCGAAGCGGCGCGGCTGATGGCGCACGTCGGTCTCGCCGATCCGCGACGGCGCCGTCACCATCGCCGCCCACACCGGGATGAAGCGATGCATCTCGCCGTACAGGCGCACCTGCTTGATCATCGCCGCGCGGTAGATCTTCAGGCTGCAGCCGTAGTCGCGGATGCGCACGCCGGTGACGCGGGCGATCAGCGCATTGGCGAGCCGCGACGGCAACCGCCGGCTGTAGCGATGGTCCTGGCGCTGCGCACGACGGCCGACCAGCAGGTCCAGATCGCGCAGCAACAGTTCGTCGATCATGCGCGGGATGTCGGCCGGATCGTTCTGCAGATCGCCGTCGAGCGTTGCGATCAGGCGTCCGCGCGCGGCGTCGATGCCGGCCTGCATCGCTGCCGTCTGACCGCTGTTGCGTGGCAGCCGCAGCACCCGCAGGTGGCCTCCGTAGTGCTGCGCGGCCTTGCACAGCTGCAGGTGCGTGGCGTCGGTGGAGCCGTCGTCGACGACGATGAACTCGCAGCGTGCGGGATAGTTCGCCAGCGCCTCGTGCAGGCGCACGAGCAGCGGCGCAACATTGTCCTGCTCGTTGTACAGCGGAATGACCACGGACAGCGTGTCGACTGCGCTCGGCATGGGACGCTCGTGGA
>CAMLDZ010000140.1 GCA_946478985.1 uncultured Solimonas sp. | reverse complement strand
TCGGACGGCAGCAGCGGCTGGTTCTGCTCGTCGCGCTTGCCGATCACGCGCGGCGCCTGCGGCTGGCCGTAGAGAATCGCCTTGCCCTGGTTCTCGCAGATCGGCTCCTTCTCCTCGACAAACAGCAGTTCGTCCTGCTGCTGCGCGAACGCACGCAGCCCCTGGGTCGAAACCGGGAACACGCAGCCGAGCTTGTACAAGGAGATGCCGAGCCGCGCGGCCGCGGCATCGTCGAGGCCGAGCAGGCGCAGCGCCTGCACCGCGTCCTGCGTCGCCTTGCCGGCGGCGACGATGCCGAAGCGGCGCTGCGCCGCGTCGATCAGCACACGATTGACCGGATTGGCGTCGATGAACCTCTCGACCAGCGGCCAGCGATAGCGCGTGTGGACGATGCCGGAGCGTTCGCGGTCGACGTGTGTCGGCATGTTGTGGATGCCTTCCGGCGGCAGCTCGCCCTTGTCCGGCCGCACGATCTCGCGCTCCAGCGCATCGAGACTGACGGTCATCGTCTGTTCGAGCACTTCGTTGGTGGTGGTGAAGCCCACCCACATGCCGCAGTAGCGCGACAGCGCAAAGCCGAGCAGACCGAGATCGAGCACGTCCTCGGCGGTGGCACAGGCGAACACCGGCATGCTGCAGTGGATCAGCGCCGTCTCGCTCTGGTGCGCCAGCGTCGACGACTTGCCGGAATGATCGTCACCCGCCACCACCAGCACGCCGCCGTGGGGATGCACGCCGGCGATGTTGCCGTGGCGGAACGCGTCGCAGGAGCGGTCGACGCCCGGACCCTTGCCGTACCAGATGCCGAACACGCCGTCGACAGTCGGATCGGGCACATGCTGCAAGGTTTGCGCACCCCAGATCGCAGTGGCGGCGAGATCCTCGTTCAGGCCCGGCTGGAAGTGAATGGCGTGTGCTTCCAGGTGCTTCTTCGCGCGCCACAGCTCCTGGTCGTAGCCGCCGATCGGCGAGCCGCGATAGCCGGAAATGTAGCCGGCGGTGTTGAGCCCGGCGCGGCGATCGTGCTCGCGCTGGATCATCGGCAGACGCACCAGCGCCTGCGTGCCGGAGATCATCACCGTGCCGCGTTCGGCGGTGTACTTGTCGTCGAGTTCGACCGCACGCAGCGTGTCGGGACGCAGGGCAACATTCATGGTTTCACTTCCGTCTGGCTGTCCACGCGCGGCGCGGCGAACACGCCGCCGCCGTGATCGAGGCGGTAGGCCGCCCGCTTGTCGGCTAGATACAAGGCAAAGGTCTGAAGAAATTCGGCGGCGACGACGGCGGTACTGGCGCGCTCATTCATCAGCCGCGCCCAGTCGGCCAGGCCGTCGATGCGCTCGATCAGCGACCAGCCGTAGACCTGGCGGCTGACGCGGTCGCCGACGTCGATGCAATACAGCGCCAGCAGATCGGCGCAGCTCAGCGTCTCGCCGAGCAGAAACGGCCGGAACACGAACAGGCGGCGCAGCGCCTCGAGCGTGATCGCCAGCTGCGTCGCCACCGCCTCGACCGCGCCCGGTACGTGCTCGCTGCCCATCACCGTGCCCGGATAGAGCCGGCGCATCGGCATGTCCAGATACAGCTGGACGATGTTCATCGTCTGCCGCACGCGGGCACGCGGCAACGGTTCCACCGGCAGGAGCCGCGGGCCGCCGAGGTTTTCCTCGAAGTATTCGAGCATCGGCACCGTCTCGCTGAACGTGCCGTGCGGCGTTTCGAGGTACGGGATCTTGCCCATCGGGCTCAGCGCGAGAAATTCCTCGTCACGGCAGGCACGCACGCGCACGATCTCGAACGCCGCCTGCTTCTCGATCAGCGCGGCGCGCGCCGTGTTGAAATAGTTGCTGACGGCATAGCCGTGCAACCGCAGCGGCACGACGGCGCTCATCGGCCTCAAACGACGACGAACACGTCGTCGTCACGCACCCGGACTTCATAGCGCTGCAGCTTGAGTTCGTCGCTTTCCTCGCAGTCGCCGGAGCGCAGATCCCAGGTCCAGCCGTGCCAGGGACAGGTCACCTTGCCCTCGCAGACGCTGCCGCGCGCCAGCATGCCATTGGCATGCGGACAACGGCCGGCGGTCGCCAGCACTTCGCCGCCGACCAGGAACACGGCGAGCTCCTTGTCATCGATCTTCACCGCCAGATGCCGCTTCTCATCGAGCTGCGAGCGCTGCGCCACCTTGTGCTCAGTGGACATCGATCACTCCACCCGCCGCCGAACGCGGACCGGCTTCCGATGCACCGGAGTCGAAATTCATTGCGGCTCTCCTGCCTGTTCTAGTTCATGACAACACCCGCAAAAACCGAGTGTTGTGATGCTCGATGCTAGGAGTAGAGCGCCCCGCCCACGATAGCGGCACGGGCCAAGGCTGCGCCCTCCGTGCCAATCGCAAGATGCTGGCCCTGACGCCAGCCCGCCGCCGGCCGCACGCCTTACAAGGCGCGCACCGCCTTGGCAGCCGCACACAGATCCGGATCGATGCACCAGGCCTTCAGCACGGATTCGGTGTCTGCACCCGTCTTCGGCGGCGCCTGCGGATGTGCCGGCACGGTCCGCGAGAAGCGCGGTGCCGGCGCCTGCTGCTGGACGCCGCCGACCTCGATGAAGCTCTGCCGCGCGACGTTGTGCGGATGCGTAGCGGCTTCCGCCAGCGTCAGCACCGGCGCGATGCAGGCGTCGCTGCCGTCGAACAGCTCCAGCCAGTGCGCGCGCGGCTGGCTGCGAAAAACCTCGGTCAGCTCACGCTTGAGGCGCGGCCAGCGCTCGTCCAGATCGTCGTCTTTCAGATCCGGGAAGGTCGATTCCAGCCAGCGCGCCGGATCCAGCTGCAGGCGCTCGACCATGATCTGCAGGAACTGCCGTTCCAGCGGGCCGACGCTGAGATAGTGACCGTCCGCGCATTCGTAGGTGTCGTAGTACGGCGCGGCGCCGGCGAGCATGTGCTGGCCGGTGCGGTCGTTGAAGCGGCCGTCGACGCGATCGCCGAAGAACATCGCCATGAACGACAGCGCGCCGTCCAGCATCGCCGCGTCGACCACCTGCCCCTTGCCCGATTGCCGCGTCTCCAGCAGCGCACAGACGATGCCGTAGGCCATCAGCAGGCCGCCGCCGCCGAAGTCGCCGACGATGTTGAGCGGCGGCACCGGCTTGCCGGCGAGGCCGACCTGATGCAGCAGGCCGGTGAGGCCGATGTAGTTGATGTCATGACCCGCCTGCTGCGCGAGCGGGCCGGTCTGACCCCAGCCGGTCATCCGTGCGTAGATGATCCGCGGGTTGCGCGCGAGGCAGGCGTCCGGGCCGATGCCGAGCCGCTCGGCGACACCGGGGCGGAAGGCTTCAACGATGACATCGGCCTTCTCGCACATCGCCAGCACCACGTCGCGGCCGGCCGCATTCTTGAGATCCAGCGTCATCGAGCGGCGATTGCGCAACAGCGGCTGCTGCTCCGAGGTATCGGCACGGCCGCCGATGCGGTCGATGCGCACCACCTCCGCACCCATGTCGGCCAGCATCATGCAGCCGTACGGCGCCGCTCCCAGGCCCGCGATCTCGATGACGCGGACGCCGTGCAAAGGTCCCATGGTTCTCCTCGCTGCCGTAATGGTTCGCTTTGTGCCCAGCTTATCCGTTCAGGCGAAGTCCTCGGCCACCGCCGAAAGTTCGGCACGCGCCTTGGCCAGCGCCGCCTCCACCGCCTCCGGCTTGCCGAGCGTGCCTTCGCAGATGACGAAGCGCGGCGTCAGGCCGATGACGCCGAGCACGTGCCTGAGATACGGCAGCTGGAAATCCAGCGCCGCGCGCTCCGGCGCGCTGTAGACGCCGCCGCGCGTGATGATGACCACGCAGCGCTTGTCCTTCAGCAGCGGCTCGGGCCCCGCGGCACCGTAGGTGAAGGTGAACCCGATGCGGACCACCTGATCGATCCAGGCCTTGAGATTGGCGCTGACGCCCCAGTTGTACATCGGCGCACCGATGATCACGGTGTCTGCGGCCTGCAGTTCGGCGATCAGCGTCTCCGACAGCGCCGCGCGCGGCCGCGTGGCGGGGTCGA
This sequence comes from uncultured Solimonas sp., assembly GCA_946478985.1. Next base: position 3,491 of record CAMLDZ010000140.1, on the reverse strand, counting down.
GCTGGTCGGGCTTGGTGCGGATCACTTCGGTAACACCGGGCTGCAGCGTCGATACCGGCTCGGCACCCAGGTCGCGCCGCAGCAGCGTGGCAGTGCCGTCACGCGCCTGCAGCAATGCTGCGAGCTCCTGCGTCAGCGCGCGGCTGACGGATTGCTCGATGCGGGCGCTGCTGTCGATGACGACGATGTTGCGGCTCATGACGACTCCTGTTGGGCATGAAGATGTCTGAGGGTAACCGCAGCGACGTTCAGGTGCCGCGCGCTTTCAAACGCTAAGGTGAGGCCAAATCGCTGAGGAGTCCGCCATGTCCCTGCCCGCACCGCGGCATCTTGCGCTGTTCGCCGGTCTTGCCCTGAGCGTTGCGCTCGGCAGCGCCTGCTCCAGCTCAAAGAACGCTGAGCCACCAGAATCGACGCCGGAATCCATCAATGCCGGCGGCAACGCCGCCAGCAACGAGCTGCCGTTCGAGCGGCAGACGATCGCCCGCTTCGACGCGCCCTGGGCGCTGGCCTTCCTGCCGGACGCGCGGATGCTGGTGACGGAAAAGCCGGGCCGCTTCTTCGTCGTCACACCGCAGGGCGACAAGCGCGTCGTCGGCAACGTGCCGGACGTCGCCTACGGCGGCCAGAACGGCCTGCTCGATGTCGCCGTCTCGCCGCGCTTCGGCGACGACGGCTTTGTCTACCTCACCTACAACGAGCCCGGCGATGGCGGCAGCAGCCTGGCGCTGGCACGGGCGAGGTTCGTCGACGACAGCAATATCGCGCGCCTGGAGAACCTGCAGGTGATCTGGCGGCAGATGCCCAAGGGCGGCGGCGGCCAGCCCGGCGGCATCATCGCCTTCGCGCCGGACGGCCGGCATCTGTTCCTGTCGTCTGGTGACCGCATGCGCCCGGACACCGCACAGGACCCGGAGCAGGCGCTCGGCAAGGTGCTGCGCCTGAACCTCGACGGCAGCACGCCGGACGACAATCCGCAAGCCCGCGCCGGCGGCGTACGCGCGCAGACCTGGAGCGCGGGGCACCGTAATCCCTATGGCCTGGCCTTCGCGCCCGACGGCAAGTTGTGGCTGCACGAGATGGGCCCGCGCGGCGGCGACGAGCTGAACCTGATCGAGGCCGGCAACAACTATGGCTGGCCGATCGTCTCCAACGGCGACAACTACGACGGCTCGGTGATCCCGGATCACGCCACGCGCCCGGAGTTCACCGCGCCGCCGCTGTACTGGACGCCGGTGATCGCGCCGGCCGGCCTGACGTTCTACAGCGGCGAGCTGTTCCCGGACTGGCGCGGCTCCGCCTTCATCGGCGGCCTGGCCGCGCAATGCCTGGTGCGCGTGCGATTCGACGGCAACGGCCCCAACGAAGCCGAGCGCTGGAACATGGGCGCACGCATCCGCGACGTGGCCAGCGGCCCGGACGGCGCGCTGTGGGTGCTGGAGGACGGCAGCGGCGGCCGCCTGCTGCGACTGCTGCCGAAGTCCTGAGCGATTCAGGGCCGGCTCACCGTGCTTTGCGAGAGTCGGTGCATCGTCTCCAGCGCACAAGGACGTGCCCCATGCTCCAGCTCAATCCGCCGATTCCGATGCTGACGCCCAAGGGCGAAGGCCTGGCCCACTTCCTGATCGACTACGGGCCGGAGTTCGATCTGATGTGGACGGTGTTCATCAACGACAGCGGCGAGATCTGGACGTACTCCAACCGCGAAGTGCGTGCCTGCAAGAACATCACGCTCGGCCGGGTCGACGTGAAATCGCCGGGCGGCGCGCGCGCCGCGCCGCTGCGGCCGCGGCTCAATGGCGTGGAATCGACGCCGCCGTCCGCGGCCTGAATCCCGCTGCCCGAATACGGAACGCCTTCAAGCCCGATCGAACACCCGGCACGACGACCATGGAAGAAACGATCTTCGAAGCGCTGCGCGAGAGCCACACGCTGCAGCGCAAACTCTGCCGCAAGCTGCTGCGCACGCCGCCGGACACCGAACAGCGCCGCGAAGCGCTCAACGAGCTACGCATCGAGCTCGCCGCGCACGCCGCGGCCGAGGAGCGTTTTCTCTATGCGCCGATCCTGATGGACGACCGCGGCCTTTCGCCCTCGCGTCACGCGCTGGCCGAGCATCATGAGATCGACGAGTTCGTCGAGGCGCTGGCGGACGCCGATCCGCATTCGCGCAGCTGGCTGGCCACGGCACAGCAGCTTTGCGATGAGGTGCACCACCATCTGCACGAGGAAGAAAAGAAGTTCTTCCAGATGTCCGGCAAGATTCTCAGCGAGCCGCAGAAGCACCGCCTGGCACAGCGCTACCGCCGCGACTACCGGCGGATGCACAAAGCCCTGCAGGCGGGATGAGCGCCTGCAGGGCCTGCGTCACGACAGCGCGCTTACTTCAACAGTCCTTCGTCACGCAGCGCCGCCTGCACCGCCGGCCGCTGTGCGATGCGCGCCTTGAACTCCTGCAGCGCCGGCGGCGGCGTGATGCCGACCATGTCGGCCCAGGTCAGCGTCACGAACAGGAAGGCATCCACCGCCGAGTAGTCCTTGCCGAGCAGGTACCCACCGTCCTTCACGCGCGACGCCAGGAAGTTGTAACGGTTGATGACCTGCTCACGCGCCCGCGCCTTGTCGGCGTCGTCCGGCGAGAAGAACACGCGTGAATACGGCTTGTGGATCTCCGTCGACAGAAAAGTCTGCATCTCGATCAGGCGGCTGCGCGCCAGCTCGTCGGCCGGCTTGAGCGCCGGCACCTTCTGCGACAGGTAATCGAGCAGCGCGACGTTCTCCGTCAGCAGCGCGCCGTCGTCCAGCTTCAGCGCCGGCACATAGCCCTTGGGGTTGATCTGGTAGTAGTCCTCGCCGCTCTCGGTCTTGTGCGTCTGCAGATCGACGCGTACCGACTTGAAATCGATGCCGCCCTCGCGCATGACGATGCGCGCCGCAAGGCTGCAGGCACCGGTGGTGTAGTAGAGGATCATGATGTTCTCCTGGTCTGTGTGAGCGCTGCTGTTGCTGGAATTTCAGCCCGCCGATCTTATGCCGGACCACCGCGGAGTGGACCACCCGCTGCCCACCCGCACTGCCCTGCCATCACTGCGGCACTGAGACCTGCCGCACCCCGGCCGTGCGCGCGGGCCTCGGCGCCGCGACCGGTCGGCGCTAAGCTCCACCGCTCATCAGGTCTTGCGGGGGGAGAGCACCATGGCACGTTATGAAAACATTCTCGGCACCATCGGCAACACGCCGGTGGTGCGCATCAATCGCCTCGCGCCGGCTGGTGTGAATCTCTACGCCAAGATCGAGGCCTTCAATCCGCTCGGCTCGGTCAAGGATCGCCTGGCGCTGGGCGTCATCGAGGCCGCGGAGGCTTCCGGCCAGCTCAAGCCCGGCCAGACCGTGATCGAGGCCACCAGCGGCAACACTGGCATTGGCCTGGCGATGGTCTGCGCGCAGAAGGGCTATCCGCTGGTGGTGACGATGGCCGAGCAGTTCAGCGT
>CAMLDZ010000139.1 GCA_946478985.1 uncultured Solimonas sp. | reverse complement strand
ACACCAGATTGCCCATGATCTTCGACTGCGTGAGGCTCGACGAGGTATTGGCGAAGGCATTCTGGATCACCGTCATCATGATCAGGCCCGGCACCAGGAACTCGGTGTAGGAGACCCCCGGGTAGACCGGCGCGCGCCCCGACATCGCCTGCGCGAACACCAGCAGGTAGAGCAGCGCCGTGATCACCGGCGCCGTCACCGTCTGGCCGAGCACATTCCAGAAGCGCTTCACTTCCTTGTAAAGCAGCGTCGCGAAACCGCGCTGGTCGGGCGTCACGTGGCGGCTCCGGACTTATGGCCGGTGAGTTCGATGAAGATGTCTTCCAGATCCGGCTCGCGCGTGTGCACGTCCTCGATCGCCACGCCGGCGCTGCGCAGCGCGTCGAACACGCCGCCGATGGGATTGCGGCTGATTTCGAGCTTCAGCTCCACCATGCCGTCGGTCTCGCCGGTCACCAGTGGCTGCAGTGCTGCCGGCAGTGCCACACCCGGCGCCAGCTTGAGCTGCAGGAAGCGGAACGGATGGCGCGCCAGCAGCTGCCGGGTCGACTCGATAACCCGTACCGCGCCGCGATCGAGGATCGCCACGCGCGAACACAGTTCCTGCGCTTCTTCCAGGTAATGCGTGGTCAGCACCACGGTCGTGCCCTGGCGGTGCAGATCGCTCATGAACGCCCAGAGCGTGCGGCGCAGTTCGACGTCGACACCGGCGGTGGGTTCATCAAGGATCACCACCGGCGGCCTGTGCACCAACGCCTGGGCGATCAGCACGCGCCGCTTCATGCCGCCGGACAGCGCGCGCATCGAGGCGCCGGCCTTGGCCGAGAGGTCCAGCCGCTCCAGCATCTCGTCGATCCACGGCCAGCTCTCGCGCCCGCAGCCGTAGTAGCCGGCCTGGATGCGCAGCATGTCGCGGACGTTGAAGAACGGATCGAACACCAGTTCCTGCGGCACCACGCCGAGCAGGCGTCGTGCCTGCCGGAACTGCCGCACGGTGTCGTGGCCGAGCACGGCGATGCTGCCGGCATCGGCACTGGCCAGGCCGGCGATGATGCTGATCAGCGTCGACTTGCCGGCGCCATTGGGGCCGAGCAGCGCGAAGAACTCGCCGCGCTGGATGTCGAAGCTGACGCCGCGCAGCGCTTCGACGGCGCCATAGCGCTTGCGCACCTCGCGGATGGCGAGGGCGGCGGTGATCGGTGTGGGGGAACCCATAGAGGCGTCGATTATAGGGGCGGCGGCGTTCGGCGTTCGGCGCGCATCCAGCCGTGCCGGGCTACCGTATCGGCCGTCATGCCCTCGTCATCCGCCTCCCCCGCTGCCCGGTCCGGCAAGGACCTCGCCCTGGTCTGGTTCCGCCGCGACCTGCGCCTGATCGATCAGCCGGCGCTGAGCGCGGCGCTGAGCCGTCACCAGCGCGTCATCCCGGTCTACATCGCCGACTTCGAGTCCGAAGGCTCGTGGGCGCCGGGCGGCGCGCAGCGCTGGTGGCTGCACCACAGCCTCGGCGCGCTGGACCGCGACCTGCGCGCGGCCGGCGCCGCGCTGGTGATCCGCCGCGGCGACAGCCTTGCCGAGTTGCGCAAGCTGATCCGCGAGACCGGCGCCGGTGCCGTCTACTGGAACCGCCTCTACGAGCCGGCCGCGATCGCCCGCGACCGCCGCATCAAGGCCGCGCTGCGCGAGGACGGCATCGGCGTCGACAGCTTCAACGCCAGCCTGTGGGCCGAACCCGGCCGGCTCAAGACCGGCGGCGGCGAGCCATACAAGGTGTTCACGCCGTTCTGGCGCACGCTGCAGCAACAGCTGCCGGAGCTGCGTCTGCAGCCCGCACCGGCGCACATCGCGATGCCGCGGCCGCACCCGCACAGCCTCGACCTGGCGGCGCTGGAACTGCTGCCCGGGCGCGACTGGGCCCGCGCGTTCCCGCAGCACTGGCAGCCTGGCGAAGCCGGTGCGCTGCAGGCGCTGGCCGATTTCGTCGACGAGCCCTTGTCCGGCTATGGCCAGCGCCGCGACCTGCCGGCCGTCGGCGGCACCTCGCGGCTGTCGCCGCACCTGCACTTCGGCGAGATCTCGCCGCAGCAGGCGCGCGCCGCGCTGCAGCGCCGCGGCGCCAACGAGGCCGACGGCGACGCCGCGCACTTCCTGCGCGAGCTGGGCTGGCGTGAATTCGCGCATCACCTGCTGTTCGCCTTCCCGGACACGACGACGCAGCCCTTGTACGACAAGTTCGGAAAACTGCCTTGGCGCCGCCCGCGCGACTACGCCCGCGAGCTGCAGGCCTGGCAGCGCGGCCTCACCGGCATCCCGATCGTCGACGCCGGCATGCGCGAGCTGTGGGCGACCGGCTGGATGCACAACCGCGTACGCATGATCGTCGCCAGCTTTCTCACCAAGAACCTGCTGATTCCCTGGCAGGAAGGCGCGGCCTGGTTCTGGGATACGCTGGTCGATGCGGACCTCGCCAACAACACGCTCGGCTGGCAATGGACCGCCGGCTGTGGCGCCGACGCCGCGCCGTACTTCCGCGTCTTCAACCCGGTGACGCAGGCACAGAAGTTCGATGCCGACGCCGCCTATATCCAGCGCTGGGTGCCCGAGCTGGCGAAGCTGCCGGCCGCCGCCGCGCACGCGCCCTGGCTGGCCAAGCCGGCGCAGCTGGCGCCGGCCCGCTTCCGCATCGGCGAGGACTATCCGGCGCCGATCGTCGACCTCGCCGCGACACGCCAGCGCGCGCTGGACGCCTACGCCGAGATCAAGGCCGGCTGAGGCTTCAGCCGGTCACGATCACGCCGTCGCGGCCGAAGCGGGGGTCCGGCGCACTGCCCCAGATATCCATCGTCCGCGGGTGCAGTTCCAGCATTCGCGGTTCGCGGCCGGCGTGCTCGTCGATCTGTTCCATGCCGAAGCTGAATTCGATCGTCAGTCCATCGGGATCGAGGAAGTACAGGAAGATGCTGGTCGACGGCAGATGGCGGCCCGGCCCGAATACGATCGGCACGCCGGCCTCGCGCAGCCGCGTCGCGGCGCAGCCGATGTCGTCGATGTCGGTCACCATGAAATTGACGTGGTGCAAATGCTCACGCTCGCTGCGGCCGATTGCGAAGCTGTGGTGCAGCGGGTTGGGAAAGCAGCGCAGCCACGAGAACTTGCCGTCGACAAAATCGGACACCGCAAAGTTGAAGTGCCACTGCAGCGATGCCACCGCCGCCTCATAGGCAGCGGTGCCGACGACCACATGGCCGATACGCGCAATCTTCGTCAGCAGCGGCCGGTACGGCTGGGCCATTTGCGTGATCCGCGCATAGCACTCGAACTGCAGGCCGGTGCAAGGCTCGCGGACGCGCAGGCTCGGTCCCTGTCGCAGCGCCGCGCAGTGCGCCGGTGTCAGCCATTGCGGTCGCAGGCCGGCGGCCTCGAAGCTGGCGCCGGCGGTATCGAGCTCGGCCGGCGACGCCAGTTGCAGGCCGACGCGGCGCAGGCCGGCGCGCGGCGCCTCGCAGAGCAGCAGATTGTGGTGATCGCCGCTGCAGCGCAGATAGGCGCGGCGCTCGTCACGCTCGACCAACTCCAGGCCGACCAGATCGCGGTAGAAATGTACCGAGCGATCGAGGTCGGTGACGTCGAGCGCGGCGTAGCCGAGTTTCTCGTAGCGAAAGGCGGGCTTCATCCCGGCACCTAGAGAATGATGCTGACGCGGCCCTGCGGGCGCAGGCCGTCGAGGTCCAGCGTGCAGCGCTTGTAACGGATCTTCAGCGCACCGCCGACGCGGCGCAGACGGTAGTCGTAGCGGCCGACGTAGAGATCGGTATTGCCCCACTTGGTGCGGAACACGCAGAACGCCGCCTCGGCATGGATCTCGTCACCGGCCTGCTCCAGCACGCGGACATTGCTGAGCATGTGGCGGGTCTTGGAACGCGGGTACTCGGACCACATGGTCCGCTTGCCGAGCCGCACCACACGCTGTTCCAGCCGCGCCATGTCGTCGGCAATGTAGAACAGGCTGCGCTTGGGATCGGCGTTCTGCGGCAGATCCGTGGACGGCACCTGGTACTCGCCGTCCTCGGTAAACAGCAGCAGCCAGTCCTTGAGCTTCCAGCCGTCGAGCAGCGCCGCCTCGGCATGGAGGAAGTCTTCGACTTCCAGACGCAACAGCAGGTTCGGTGGCAGATTCATGCGCAGTGCTCCGGGCGGTTCAATGCGGCGCCGACGCGGCGGTTCCATTCCTTCCAGAACGCCCGCATCTGCACTTCGTCGTCGTAGCGGGGCTCCAGGCCGATGCCCTTGGAAATGTCGTTCCAGCCGGTGCCGGCCTCCAGCGCGTTCTGGTAGCCGACCTGGCAGGACTCCAGCGCCTCGACGTCGTCCGGCGTCGCAAAGCCGCCGGGGCCAAGGAATTCGAGGAAGTTGTCGAGCCGGTACTGGCGCGCCCAGTCCGATTCCTGCGCCGGCGCCAGCGCCCATCCGTTGACGTGCATGTAGCCGGGCGACTGCGGAAAGAAGGTGCGCAGCGTCACCGCCATGATGTCGTTGACGACCAGATTCGGAAAAATCAGCAGGTTGCGGTTCTTACATGCGATGCGCTCAGCCTTCTCGGCGCCGTGCAGGGCCGTCAGCCGGGCGCGGATCGCGTCCAGCTCCTGGCGGCCCTGCTCGCCCCACTTGGGAATCCAGCGCGCCACCGGTCGCCCCCAGGGCGAGCTGTACTCGACGACGGCGTGGCCATTGCCCAGATCGCGGCCATAGCCGGACAGCGCCACCGTCTCGCCCTTGGCGTGCGTGGTGGCCAGATAATCCAGATAGCTGGCATGCGTGGTCGCGGCGTGGTAACCGTCGTTGCTGTTCTCGACCAGCAGCTTCCAGTTGGCGCGGATCGCGTACTCCTGCATGCCGTCGACGACCACCATGCCGGCATCGGACTGGTCGATCACCAGATCCAGGTACTCGCGCGCGTTGCCGAGATACGCCTCCAGCGAGCCAATGTCCGGATCGAAACTGACGAAGCACAGCCCGCGGTAGCTGGCGAAGCGCGGTACCGCGACCAGATTGCCGCGGTCCTGCGCCTTGAAGTCGGCGCTGTAGCGGTCCATGCCCGGCGCATTCTTGAGCTTGCCGTCGCAGCCGAAGGCCCAGCCGTGATAGAAGCAGACGAAGGTCTTGGTGTTGCCCTTGGTCTCGCGACACACCTCCGCACCGCGGTGCGGGCAGGTGTTGAAGAACGCATGGAGCTTGCCGGTCTGATCACGGTTGAAGATCAGCGAGCGGCGCGCGACGACGCGGCGCAGGTAGTCGCCATTCTTCGGCACCTCGGACTCGTGGCCGAGATACAGCCAGCAGCGATCGAACACCGCGGCGAACTCAGCGTCGTAAATCTGCGGATCGGTGAAGGCGCGCCGCGCAACCTGGAACAGGCCGCGGTCAGGATCGTCGACGATCAAGGATTGGCTTGTGGCACTGCTGCTCATGCTGCTGTTCTCCGTCCTGACCCGCGGCTGGGTGGGCCGGACTATGCGCAGCGCCACCGCGGCAGCACCTTGACCATCGTCAATGTCGTTCGCTGGCGTACCATCTCGCCGCCAAGACCCGTCGGCGCCGGTATCGCCCGGCACTGCGGACGAACCGGGCCATGGCCGCCCGTCGGCCACAACGGCCCGCCGGCTATACTGGTCGCCCCCTTTCTGCCTGGATGTCCATGAATCCCGCCGAGCTGCAAGCGATGGGACGACGCGCCATCGAAATCGAGCGCGACGCGCTGACGGCCTTGATCCCGCGGATCGGCGCGGACTTCGCGCGCGCCTGTGAGCTGATGCAGGCCTGCAGCGGCCGCGTCGTCGTCACCGGCATGGGCAAGTCCGGCCATATCGGCAACAAGATCGCCGCGACATTGGCATCGACCGGCACGCCGGCGTTCTTCGTGCACCCGGGCGAGGCCAGTCATGGCGATCTGGGCATGGTGACGCGCCAGGACGTGGTGCTGGCGATGTCCAATTCCGGCGAGACCGCCGAGCTGGTGACCTTGCTGCCGCTGTTCAAGCGCATGGGCGCGCCGGTGATCGCGATGACCGGCAGGCCCGGCTCGACACTGGCCAGCAATGCCGACGTGCATCTGGACGTCTCGGTCTCGCTCGAAGCCTGCCCGCTCAATCTGGCGCCGACCGCGAGCACCACGGCGACGCTGGCGATGGGCGATGCGCTGGCCGTGGCCTTGCTGGAAGCGCGCGGTTTCACGGCGGAGGATTTCGCGATGTCGCATCCCGGCGGCGCGCTCGGCCGCCGCCTGCTGCTGAAGATCTCCGACGTCATGCAAAGCGGCGCGCGGCTGCCGCGCGTGCGGCCGGAGGCGCCGCTGACCGAGGCCCTGCTGGAGATGACGCGCAAGGGCCTGGGCATGACGGCGATCGTCGATGCCGACGACCGCGTGCTCGGCGTCTTCACCGACGGCGATCTGCGTCGCGTGCTGGATCAGGGCTTCGACGTGCGCAAGACCACGGTCGAGCAGGTGATGACGCGCGGCGGCAAGCGCATCGGTGCGCAGCGGCTGGCGGCCGAAGCCGTGGCCCTGATGGAGAAGTACAAGATCACCGGGCTGCTGGTCGAGGACGAGCAGCACAAACTGCAGGGCATCATCCACATGCACGACCTGCTGCGCGCGGGAGTGGTCTGATGGCTGCGCTTGATGCTTCCGAGGTGCTGGCGCGGGCACGGCAGATCCGCTGCCTGTTCCTCGACATCGACGGCGTGCTGACCGACGGCAAGCTCTACATCGGCCCCAACAACGAGGAAGTCAAAACCAATTACGTACGCGACGGTCTGGGTATCAAGATGATGCTCAAGGCCGGATTGCAGGTGGCGGTGATCAGCGGACGGCCGTCGGAGTCGATGCGCCGTCGGCTCGAATGGCTGGGCGTGGCTCACATCGCGCTCGACACCGAGGACAAGGAACCGGCCTACCTGCGCATCCGCGACGCGCTGGGCCTCTCCGATGCGCAATGCGCGCACATGGGCGACGACGTGCCGGACCTGCCGCTGATGCGCCGCACCGGGCTGGCGCTGTCGGTTGCCGACGCGCACATCAAGGCGCTGGCGGCCGCCCACTGGGTGTCGCGCTACAACGGCGGCCATGGCGCGGTGCGCGAGGCGGTCGATCTGATTCTCGATTCCCAGGGTCTGGCATGAAGCGCTGGCGCAGCCTGCTGCCGTTCATCCTGATGATCAGCGTTGCCGCCGGCATCGTCTGGCTGAGCCTGCGCGACGGCGCGCAGCAGACCGGCGACAGTACCGCCAGCGAGCAGCGCGAGCCGCGCTACACCACCGAACAGGCCACGTGGACCCGCTACGGCAGCGACGGGCTGCCGCTGATGCGCGCGCAGGCGGCGCACATCGACTACTTCGAGGACCGCTCGATGGAAATGCAGACCGTGGTGCTCGACCGCGTCGGCGGCGAGCAGGGCCACTGGCATCTGAGCGCGCCGACAGGCATGGTGCCGCCGGGCCAGGAACGCATACGCCTGGGGCCGGATGTACAGATCAACGGCGCCGCGCGCGCCAATCTGCCGACCGAGATCGCGGCCAAGGAGGTCTGGGTGGACTGGAA
>CAMLDZ010000138.1 GCA_946478985.1 uncultured Solimonas sp. | reverse complement strand
TCATCGGCGGATGCGCAGGGGGGATCGCGTAATGCCGGCCCACCAGCATGAGGAACGCCATGCAGTCAGCAGCGCGCGCAGCCGGCCCGGCACCGGGCGGTGATCGTCCGGACGTGCCGCTGGCCGCCTACAGCGAGGGCTTCATCGAGCTGTTCTTCCCGATCCACTATCAGATCGGCATGGCGCTGGAAGCCACGATGTGCGGCAGACGGCTGACCCGCTCACAAGGCGCTGCGCTGCTGCTGATCGACGCCGAGGCTGATGCGCAGGGCCACATCTCGCAGAAGGACCTGAGCGGCCTGATGCACGAGCAGCAGCAAGTGGGCACGTCCGCGGTCTCGAAGATCCTGCGCGAGCTCGCTCGCGAGCCTTTGAAGCTGATCGAGCAAAAGGAAAGCTCGCATTCCGGCCGCGAGAAGGTCCTGTCGCTGACGTCCAAGGGCATGTCTGTGGTCGACGCCATGAAGCGCGACGGCTGCGCATACCTGGAACAGCTGTTCGCCCACGTGCCCGACATGGCGCTGGAGACCGGCCTGAATTTCTTTCGCGAGGTGTTCAGCCGCGCGGCGACCGCCGGGCCGGCGGCCGCCGCAGCACCGACACGGCGGCCTGGCGTCAGCACCGCCGTAGGCGACAGCCGCTTGCATCACGCGCCGCGCCGTCGCCGCAACGACCCGCGCGCGCCCCGCACCGCGCGGCTCAGCCCACGACGCCTGCAGCGCGTCGCACGCGAGGAATGACCATGATCGAAGACCTGCTGATTCCCGGATTCGCCTCGCAGGAAGAGAGCATCGCCGCACTGGCGCGCACGACCCCGGAACTGGCGCTGCTCGCGTTGATGCAGCAGAGCAGCGAGGCACAGTTCATCTGCATCGGCCGCGACGCGGACGGCGCTCCGACTGCGATCGTGGTCGACTCGCAGGACTTCCTGTCCTGGCTGGAATCGCCGCGGCCGCGGCGCCTGTCGTCCTGAGCCCGCCCCCGCTCACAGCAGCACGGCGAACGCCGCGCCGGCCAGTCCGCTGAGCCCGAGTGCGGCGGCGACGCCGAGGGCGGCACGCCCGCCGATCGCAAGGCTCGTCGCTGCCTTGACGGTGTTGTTGACCACCAGCGCGATCAGCACGCCGCGCGCCAGCAGACGAGGCGCAAGCTCGACGCCGCTCATCTCGGCCAGACTCAGGGAAATCGCATCGGCATCGAGCACGCCGCCGAGCGCCGCTGCAATCAGGATGCCGGCGTCGCCGAGCCAGTGCCGCGCCGCCGCCACCAGCAGCATCACGCCGGCCATCAGCGCCGCGAATTGTGCCGAGCGCAGCAGGGACATCGGATTGGACAAGGCGACCTGCGCGTCGTCCGGCGTGGGCTGCGCACGGCGCAAATGCCAGACGATCGCCAGCAGCAAGGGTGCGCTCATCGCCGCCACCGGCAGCGCCAGCAAGGGCATCAGCGACGGCGCGATCAGCCCGGTCAGCACAAACACCCGCGGCGCCATCACCGCGCACGCCGCCAGCATCGCCGCCGCCAGCAGACCGCGGCCGGCTGGCGCGTGACGGATGCGCGCCGACAGGTGCAGTACCGTCGCCGTGGACGAGGCCATGCCGCCGAAGGCGCCCATCGCCAGCAAGCCGTAGCGCGCGCCGATCAGCTTGACCGCCAGGTAGCCGGCAAAGCTCAGCCCCGAAATCAGCAGCACCAGCCAGCCGATCTGCCGCGGCACAATCGCGCCCCAGGGCCCGACCGGCTGCTCCGGCAGGAACGGCAGCACTGCGGCAGCGACCACCAGCAGTTGCAGGGCCGTATGCAGCTCCAGGGGTTCGACGCGCTTCAACCAGCCATGGATCTCGCTCTTCAGGCTCAGCAGCGCCGCGGTCAGCGCGGTGGCGGCCACCGCTTCGAGCCGGAAGCCGCTGACCGCCAGCGCCGCCAGCACGAAAGTCAGCAGCGCCGCGATCACTGTCGTCACGCCTTTCTCGCCGTCGTCCTCGCTCTCCTGGTAGTGCCCGACCGCGAGCACCACCCCGAGCCCGAGCAGCGCAGCGGCCAGCAGCCAGGCCGAGAACTGTGCCGCCAGCAGCGCGCAGACGCCGCCGAACAGGCCGATCAGCGTGAAGGTACGCAGGCCGGCGAGCCGCGCGCCGTCGGCGGCATCGCGCGCATGCCAGCCGCGTTCGAGCCCGACGATCAGGCCGACGGCGAACGCGATCAGCAGGTCAATGATCAAGGTCGCTCACTCCAAGCCCGTATTTCTTCAGCTTGTTCCAGATCGTGCGCTCGCTGATGCCGAGCAGCGCCGCGGCCCGTGTCTTGTTGTTGCCAGCGCGCCGCAGCGCCTCGCGCAGGTAGCGCCGCTCGACGGCTTCGACGGCGCCGTCCAGATCGAGCGGCGCCTCGGCGGGTATCGCCGCGTCGTCCGTCACCGCCGCGCTCGCGACGCCGAGCGCGAAATGTTCCACTCCAAGCAGCGGCGTCGGCGCGATGACCAGCGCGCGCTCGACCAGGTTGCGCAGCTCGCGCACATTGCCGGGCCAGTGATAGGCGCACAGCTGGGCGACTGCGGCCGGCGTCAGCCGCACCGCGCGCGCCGGGCCGGCAAGCACCGCGATGAAATGGCGCACCAGCACTTCGATATCCTCGCGCCGCTCGCGCAGCGGCGGCAGATCGATACGCATGACGTTGAGCCGGTAGTAGAGATCTTCGCGCAGGCGGCCGTCGCGAATCGCCGCAAGCGGATCGCGATTGGTGGCTGCAACGATGCGCAGGTCGAGCCGGATGCTGCGGTTGGAGCCGAGCCGCTCGATGCTGCTCTCCTGGATCACGCGCAGCAGCTTGGCCTGCAAGGCCGCCGGCATTTCGGTGATCTCGTCGAGGAACAGCGTGCCTGCGTCGGACAGCTCGAACTTGCCGACGCGGTCCTTCAGCGCGCCGGTGAACGCGCCCTTGTCATGACCGAACAGCTCGCTCTCCAGCATCTCCGCCGGAATCGCCGCACAGTTGATCGGCACGAACAGCCCGTCGCGACGCGGCGAGGCGCGATGAATCGCACGCGCCACCACCTCCTTGCCGGTACCGGTCTCGCCGCTGAGCAATACCGTCGCCGCGGTCGGCGCGACCTGCGCAATCTGTTGCCGCACTGCCTGGCTTGCCGCGCTGACGCCGATGTAGCCACTGTCGCCGGCATCGACCTGCTCGCGCAGGAAGGCATTGCGCTGCAATAGCTCGTTCTGGCTGAGCACCCGGCGGATCGCCAGCTCCAGCGTCTGCACTTCGAATGGCCGCAGCAGGTAATCGCAGGCGCCCAGGCGCATGGCCTCGATCGCCGATTCGATGCTGCCGTGTGCCGTCATCATGATCACCGGCACAGTCTGGCCGGCCTCGCGCAGCTTGCGCAGCAGCTCGATACCGTCGATGTCCGGCATGCGCAGATCGCTGATCACCAGATCGAAGCTGCGCTGTTGCAGCAGCGCGTAGGCCTCGGCGCCATTGGCAGCGCTGGCGGTCCGATAGTTCATCCGCGCCAGCATGATCTCCAGCACACGGCGCATGCCGGCTTCGTCATCGACCACCAGCACATCGAAGGCATTCACGACATCGGCTCCTGCGGCAGGCGGATACGGAAGCAGGCGCCGCCCTCGGCGGCCGCATCGACGCTGATGTCGCCGCCATGCGCAGCGACGATCTGCTTCACGACGGCAAGTCCCAAGCCCAGACCTCCCTCACGACGATAGACGAACGGTTCGAAGATGCGCTGCCGATCGGCGGCAGCGATGCCGGGGCCATTATCGGCGACCTCGACCAGCAACGACGTCGTCTCCTGTCGTGTTGTCACCGTAATGAGTCCTTCGCCCGCCGGCCGTGTCTGCAGCGCCTGCAAGGCGTTGTTGAGCAGGTTCAGCAGCACCTGGACGATCTGTTCGGCGTCGACTTCGGCGACGGTGTCGCGCGCGGTGAACACCCGTCGCAGCTGCACGCCCTGGCGACCGGCCTGCGGGCCCAGCAGCGTCAGGCAGCGCTCGATCAGCGTCTGCACGTCGCAAGGCTCGCGCTGCGGCTCGGGCGCACGCGAGCGGTCCAGCAGCGACGCGACCAGCCGGTTGAGCCGCCGCGTCTCGCCGACCACCAGTCCGCTCAGCTCGCGGCCTTCGGCGCTGAGCCCACTTTCCTGTTCGAGCATCTGCGCCGACGAGCTGAGAATGCCCAGCGGCGTGCGGATTTCATGCGCCATCATTGCCGCGAATTCGCCGATCGCCGCCAGCTGCGAGGCGCGCACCAGCGTCTGCTGCGAGGCCGCCAGTTCGTCGACCATCTGCACGAAGCTGCGGTTGAGTTCGCCGACTTCGCCGCCGCCCGGCGCCGGCGGCGGCAGCCGCTGCTTGCGCGCGAAGCTGCGCGCGTAGTCGCTGAGTTCGACGATAGGCCGGGCAATGCCGCCCGACACCGCGTAAGCAACACCGGCGATGACCAGCGCCGCCGCCAGCAGCAGGCCGGCAAAGCTCAGGGCCATGCGCCGCACCGGGGCCAGCGCGGCATCGCTGGTCTGCAGCACCAGCGTCGTCCAGCCCAGGCCCGAGCGTCCGCGCGAACCGTCGCGCGCGACGCCGGCGATGACCCGGCCGGTCGCCAGCGGCGCACCCTCGCGCTCGGCGACACCAGGCGGCAGTGCGCGCCAGGCGGCAGGCAGTACGCCGGCGGCCAGCGATGGCGTCTTCGGACTCGCTGCGACCAGCCGGCCGGCGGCATCGACCAGCGCCAGCACGCGGCCATGCCGCGCCGCGGCGTCGAGGGTGTGCTGCAGCTGTGCGCGCTCCACCTGCAGCTGCAGGGTGCCCAGCCGCTCGCCGGTGAACTGCGAGATCAGCGGCACCTCCAGCACCAGTGCCGCGGCGGCGGTGGGCGCCAGCGACAAGGTGACGACATCGGCGGCCAGCGGCAAGGCCTGCCCCTCGGGCGTCGCCCCCGCATGGCGGCCGAGCGCACTCGCCTCGCTGCTGGCGACGATGCGGCGCTCGCGATCGAGCGCGTGCAGCGCCGCGTAGACACCGCCGTAGCGCAGCTTCATCTCGCCCAGGAAGTTGGACAAGCGCTTGTCGACATCGCCAACATGCAGATCCTGCATCACTTCCAGATGTGCCCAGGTGACGGCGTTCTGCAAGCGCTCGAACATCTGCTTGTCGATGTCGGCAGCGGTCACGGCCGCCTGTGTCAGCAGGCTCTGCTCGATCTCGCCGCGCATCGCCGCCTGGGTGCGCGTGAACGACAGCGCCACCAGCAGGATCGCCGGCACCAGGCCGACACCGAGGAACGCCACCAGCAAAGTGCTGCGAATCGTCACTGGATCGTCACCGGGGCTTCGTCTGGGATGGCATGGAGTGCGAGAATCCGCGTCATTATTCGCTACCGCGTCCGGCCGGCAAGCACCGTCGATCAAACCGCATGAAGCTCGCGCCCTGCTTGTTCTGGCTGCTACTGCTGCTCGTCGCCGCGCCGCTGCGGGCGATCGCCTCGGAACTCGCGGACAGCGAAGTCGTGGAGGCGCCGCTCATCCTGCCGCCGCTGCCGCTGTCCACCGCCGGCGGCCTCGGCCACACGCTCGGCGATAGCGGCGTCACGGTCGGCGGCTACGGCCTGGCCGAGGCAAGCGACTATCGGGGGACGGACGCCGCCGCTGCACTGCGCCGGCTGAGTCTGATGCTGTGGTGGGACAGCGGCAGCCGGCTGAGCCTGTTCGGCGAGCTGGAGGCTGAGAATCTGGCACGCATCAACAGCTCCGACGAGGACGACAACGACATCGAAGTGGTGCTGGAGCGCCTGCATCTCGACTACGCCTGGTCCGACGCCGTGCAGCTGCGTATCGGCAAGTTTCTGACGCCGGTCGGCCGCTGGAACGTCATCCACGCCGCGCCGTTGACCTGGACCAGCTCGCGTCCGCTGATCACCGTCGACACCTTCCCGACCAATGCCACCGGCGCGATGCTGCGCGGCGTGCTCGCCCTCGGCGGCAAACCGCTGGAATGGGCGGTCTACGCCTCGCCCGGCGAGGAGCTGGCGCCGGCCGACGACAGCGATCCGTTCCAGGAAGCCTATGGCCTGCGCCTCAACTACGAGTTCGGCTTCGATTTCCAGCTCGGCTTCTCGCTGGTCGACTTCCGCCGCGAGCACGAAGACTCGCCGAACAAGAAGACGCTGTACGGCATCGACCTGCTGTGGCAGCACCGCGGCTTCGAGGTCAGTGGCGAGTGGGCGTTCCGCACGCGGCGGCGCGATGCCGAGGACGCCGACGAGCACGGTGGCTATCTGCAGGCGGTGCTGCCGCTGCACGCGCCGCTGTACGGCGTGCTGCGCTACGAGACCTTCGACACCGCCGGCCCGGGCGCTGGCCTGAACCTCTACATCGGCGGGCTGGCCTGGCGCTTCCGGCCGGGCTGGGTCGGCAAGCTGGAATACCGCCACGCCACCGACAACGGCACGCGCGAGCCGGAAGGCTGGCTCGGCTCGCTGGCGGTGATGTTCTGATGCGCCATGCGCTGCCGCTGGCTGCGCTGCTCGCGGTGCTGGCGATTCCGCCGGCCTGGGCCGACGGCGTGCTGGCGGTCATCGTCGGTGTACGCCAGGCCGATACGCCGCTCGATCTCGACGAGCTGGCACTGATCTACGAGCGCAAACGCCAGTTCTGGCCGGACGGCCGGCGCATCCAGCCGATCAATCTCGCCGCCGAGCATCCGCTGCGGCTGCGCTTCTCGCGCGCCGTGTTCAAGGCCCCGCCGGCCGCGCTCGACGGCTACTGGAACGAGCAGTACTTCCACGGCGTGCGCCCGCCGTACGTGGTCGCTTCCGACGCGGCGATGCTGCGCCTGGTCGGCGACACCGCCGGTGCGATCGGCTATGTCGACGCCTGCAGCACCGGCGGCAGCGTCCGCATCGTCGGCCTGATCGACAGCGACGCGCGCTGGCGACGCGCCGACGCGCCCCCCGCCGACTGCGGCCAGGCACCGCCGTAAAGCCTGCAGGTTCTTGCAGAACAGCGCTGCAGACCCTGACGGGAGCTGCATGGACACGGCGCCCGCAGCGCGGCGCAGAACCCCTCACATCTTCTTTTCATTCAGCGGCTTGAATAAACGCTGAAGGCCGTGGGGGAACTGGCACCGGCGCTGCGTTGCGATGTGCATCGCGCCTCGCGGCGCCTGTACGACGCCCTGCCGATGCGCCCACGCCGTCTGAATCCGCTGCTGCCGATGCTGGCCCTGCTGCTCGCGACACCCGCCGCGCACGCGGCTGCCGGCGACGCCGGCGAACACCCGGGCTGGGAGAAAAGCGGCGACCTGCTGCAGTGGGGCATTCCGGCCGGCGGCCTGTTGCTGAGCTTCCTGTTGCGCGGCCGCGGCGACGCCGACGGCGCAGACACGCTGCTGCTCGACGACGCCGCGGCCCCCGGCCTGAACTGGCCGGGGCCGCGGCTCGGTCATTCGGCGCAGCGGGACTTCCTCGTCGCCTTCGTGCGCATGGAAGCGACGACCTATGCGCTCAAGTACGCCATCAACGCCAAGCGGCCGAACGGCGGCGGCCAGTCGTTTCCGTCCGGCCATACCGCCGCCGCGTTCATGGGCGCCGAGTTCATCCGCAAGCACTACGGCGACTACTGGGGCGCACCGGCCTACGTCGCCGCCAGCTGGGTCGGCTACACACGCGTGGAATCGCACAACCACTACTGGCGCGACGTGATCGCCGGCGCCGCGCT
>CAMLDZ010000137.1 GCA_946478985.1 uncultured Solimonas sp. | reverse complement strand
ACTTCGCGCAGCTGCGCCAGCGTGGTCGGGCAGACGTCCGGGCAGGAAGTGAAGCCGGGAAAGATCAGCGTCCAGTGGCCCTGCAGCCGGGCGTTGTCGTACGCCGCGCCGTCCTGATCGCTCAGCGTGAATGCCGGCAGCGCGCGTGGCGGGGCCAGCAGCGTGCCGGACTGCAGCTGCTGCGTGGCCGGTTTGTGCGTCCACAGCGCAGCCAGCAGGCCGGCCAGCAGCGCGCACAGGCCGATGCCGACGATGCGGAGGAAGGAGAGGGACGAGGCAGGCTTGGCGGCAGTCATGTTCGGGTTTTGGCGTCGCGCAGGCATGCGCGCGATCTTCGCCATTATTCCATAGCGCCGCGCCGTCACCCGGCATCGCCCTGCGTCGCTGCTCTACCATGCCAGCCCATGAATGTTCTCGTCATCGATTCCGATTGCGTGAGCCGCCGGCTCGCCGCGCTGCTGCTCGGCCGCCTCGATGCGCCGGCCGCCGCGCTGGCCGACACGGTCGCGGACGCGCTCGCGGCGCTGCCGGCCGGTCCATGCCGGCTCGCGCTGCTCGCCGCCGACAGTGCTCCGCAGGAGCTGCCGGCGCTGCGCCGCGCCGTCGGCGCGCAGGCGCGGATCGTGGCGATGCTGGCGCGCGACACCGCCGAGATGCGCCGCGCCTGTCTCGATGCCGGCGCCGACGAGGTGATCGTCAAGCCGCTGACGATGGCGGCGCTGGCGTCCGTGCTCGCACGCGCGGTGCCCGCTGAGGATGACTTCAACCGCGCCGCATGGTCGGGCCTGCGCGAACTGTTCGGGGCGGCCGGCGTGGACAAACTGCGCGCCACGCTCGTCGACGATCTGCCGGTGCAGCAGGGCCGCCTCGCCGACGCCATCCGCGATGAGGATCTGTCTGCGCTCAAGCGGCTTGCGCACACCATGCACGGCGTCAGCCTGCAGCTCGGCGCCACGGCGCTGGCCGGACAGTGGGCGCTGGCCGAGCAGGCCGCGGCGGCGGGCGAGGGCGATGCGGCGCTGCGCCTCGGCGCGAGCCTGATGGCGCGCCACGCGGCGCTGGTCGAACGTCTGCGCGGCGAATGGGCGTCGTGAGCGGCTCAGGTCCCGGAGCGGCGCGCGTCGGCCCGCGCACGCTGGTGCTGATCGCGCTGGTGTTCGTCGCCGGCCTGCTGGGCGCCTGGCAGTCGCAGCTGCTGATCGAGCGGCACCAGCGCGTGCGCTTCGACTACGAGGTGGAGCGCATCACCTCGACGGTGCAGAAGCGCATGACCGCTTACGTGCAGGTGCTGCGCGGCGGCCTGGGTCTGTTCGTCGCCTCGGGACAGGTCACGCTCGACGACTGGCTGCGCTACGTCGACACGCTGCAGCTGTCGCAGCGCTATCCCGGCTTCAAGTCTCTGAGCTATGCGCCCGCCGTGAAGGACGAGGAACTCGCCGCCTTCGTCGCCAGGGTGCGTGCGCAGCCGGTGCCGCCGGACCTGTTCGATCCGGACCTGCTGCGCATGTTCACGCCGCGCTCGCCGGTGGCCGCCGGCAGCGTGCCGCCGATCCATTCGCCGATTCTCTACGTCGCGCCCTGGATCGCCGAGAACCAGCGCGTGCTCGGCGTCGACATGATGCAGGAGCCATTGCGCCGCGCCGCGATGGAGCGCGCGGCGGCGAGCGGCGATGCCGTGCTGAGCCCCAAGCTGCGCCTGGCGGGCATGGACGGGCCGCGCGCGGGGTTCATCGTCTACCTCGCCGCGCAGCGTCATGAACGGCTGCTCGGCTGGCTGACGGCCGCGTTCCGCGCCGAGCAGTTCATGCTCGGCCTGATCGGCGAGCAGCACGCGCCGCTGGTGTTCGCGGTGTACGACGGCGAGCGCGCCGATCCGGATGCCCTGCTGTACTCGACCGCCGGCCTCACCGAGGACGGCAGCCCGATGCCCTTGCCGGAGGGCCTGCGCGCGC
Source organism: uncultured Solimonas sp. (assembly GCA_946478985.1). The sequence goes on along the minus strand of CAMLDZ010000137.1, from coordinate 5,789 downwards.
CGTACACGATGCTGACGCCGATCGAGCTGCCGGGCCGGCGCTGGACCTTGTATGCGGCAGCGACGCCCGAGTTCGTCTCGCCGGCCGACCGCTTCGCGCCGCTGCTGATCGCACTCGGCGGCCTGCTCGCGAGCCTGCTGCTCTACATCGCCGCGCGCGGCGCGGCGCGCTGGCGTCAGCAGGCCGCGGCGCTCGAACGCGCGCAGCACCAGATCGAATCGGCGGCGCAGGCCAAGAGCGATTTTCTCGCCAACATGAGTCACGAGATCCGCACGCCGCTCAACGCCGTCATCGGCACCGCGGAACTGCTCGGCGACACGCGGCTCGATACCGCGCAACGCCGCAGTCTGGACACCATCACGCAGAGCGGCGACCACCTGCTGGGCATCGTCAACGACATCCTCGATTTCTCCAAGATCGAGGCCGGCATGCTGGTGCTCGACGAGCAGGTCATCGACCTGCGCCGCACGGTCGACGAGGCCATGGCCCAGCTCGCCGTCCGTGCCGCGAGCAAGGGGCTGGCGCTGCGCACCGAGTTCGCGGCCGGAACGCCTACCGTGCTGCGCGCCGATCACGGCCGTGTGCGGCAGGTGCTGCTCAACTACCTGTCCAACGCCATCAAGTTCACCGAGCGCGGCAGCGTCTCGGTACGGGTCCGCGCGGAGCCGGTCGACGCCGCGCATTGCCGCGTGCACGTGGCGGTGCGCGACACCGGCATCGGCATCGCCGCCGACAGCCGCGAGCGCCTGTTCCAGACTTTCACGCAGGCCGATGCTTCCACCACGCGGCGCTACGGCGGTACCGGCCTGGGCCTGGCGATCTGCAAGCGCCTGGCCGAACGCATGGGTGGTGGCGTGGCGGTCGACAGCGTGCCGGGCGAAGGCTCGGAGTTTTCCTTCCACTTCGTCGCCGGCTTCGACCCGGCGTGGCAGACCGCATCGCCCGCGTCTGCCGCGTCGCCTGCCGTGGCGCCTGCTGCGCTGCTCGCGCCGTTGCGCGTGCTGCTGGTCGAGGACAATGCATTCAACCAGCAGGTGGCGCTGCAGATGCTGGCCTCGCTGGGGTGCCCGGCCGATCTTGCCGCTGACGGCCGCGCCGCCGTGGCGGCCGTGGAGCAGCGCGATTACGAGCTAGTGCTGATGGACGTGCAGATGCCGGTCATGGATGGCATCCAGGCCACGCGCCTGATCCGCGCGCTGCGTGATCGCCCCCAGCCACATATCTATGCGATGAGCGCCAGCGTGCTCGACGACGAGCGCAGCGCCTGCATCGCCGCCGGCATGGATGGCCATCTGGCCAAGCCGTTTCGCCGCGCCGAGCTCGGCAGGCTGCTGCGCGAGCTTGCCGGGCAGCGCGGCATAGCCGCGCCGCCGCCGGATGCCGATGAGCACGACCCGGCCGCGCTGGAGCAGTTGCTGGCCGACCTCGGCCATGACGGCGCCGTCGAGGTGATCGACGAACTGATCGGCACCGCGACCGACAGCCTGCGCGCGCTGCACGATGCCACCGACGCGGCGAGCTTCGCGCGCGCCGCGCAGACGCTGGCCGTGCACTGCCGCATGCTCGGCGCCGAAACGCTTGCCCGCGATTTGCTGGCATCCGGCGCCAGCGAGCGCGGCGCGGCGCTGGCCGCTCGCTATATGCGTGTGGTGGCGACCCTGCGCGAGTGGCGGAGCCGATAAGCCGCGCCTGTCGCCGCCGCGCGGCGGGCGTGACGCCGGAAGACCCCAGGGCGCCGAAAACTCCGACCAAAGGACTAGGACCATTGCCGGATACCGGCGTCGTCCGTCCTGCGGCTCAATAGCCACTGGCAAAGGGGTGCCGCCAGGGGGCCAGGGAGTGGCCGTGATGAACCACATTTTCATGATCGTTCAAGGCCGCGCGCCGAAGGGCTGCGGTGCTTTCCAGGCGCCTGCGAGGCCGCGCCGGCAGAAGTGGGGGCCGATGCCGGGCGCGCGTGCAGCGGGGCGCGACCGCGCCGCGACTGCGGATCGGCGCAGCGCTGTGGGCGGCAGTGCCGAGCGATACGGCAGGAGCCGGCCATGTCCCTGAGGTACTACGACCGCGCCAGCGGCACGCTGCGCCTGAAGCGGCGCTACGTCTGGGGCTTCTGGGCCTACCTGCTCGGCGTGGCGAGTGGCGGGCTGATGCTGCTGGAGACGCTGCAGCACTGGCCGTTGCCGTGGCCCTTGCCCTGATCGCGTTGCGGGGGCAGCGCGGCCGCGCAACGGCGGAATAGGGGCAGGGGGAATCGGCATGTTCTGGACCGGATTCGTCTTCGGACTGCTGCTGGGCAGCGTCTGCGGGGCCGCCTGCCTGGCGCTGATCGCCATCAACGTCGATCGGCGGTGATGGCGATGACGCTGGGGGACGGGATCTGTGGCGGCGGCGCGCCGGCGGCGCCGATCCGGCTTCTGCTGCATCACCTGCGGCCGCGTGCCTATAAGATCCGCAGGAGGCGCTTCTGGAGCTTGGGGGACATGCTGGAGGAAGTGACGGTCATTGTTGCGGACGACCATCCGATGTTTCGCGTCGCCCTGCGTCTGGGCGTTGAGCGCATCGACCCGAACGTGCGGATCGTCGAGGTCGGCACGCTGGCGGCGCTCAAGGATGCGGTGCGGCGCCATCCGCAGACGCGGCTGGTGCTGCTCGATCTGATGATGCCCGATGTCGACGGGCTGGCATCGCTGCAGTACCTGCGCCGTGAATGGCCGGGCGTGCGCGTGGCTGTGATCTCGGCGCTGCAGGACCGCGTCTGGGTCCGCTCGGCGGAGGCGCTCGGTGCTGTCGCCTTCATTCCCAAGTCGACACCGGCCGCGCAGGTCCAGGAGATTCTCGCCAGCGTGCTGACCCGCGGGCACTGGTGGCCGCCGCTGGCCGATCTGCCGACGACCTCGGCGCCGCGGGAGTCGTTCGACGATCGCTTCAACAGCTTGTCGCGGCAGGAGCTGCGCATCCTGCTGTACATCAAGGAAGGCCGGCTCAACAAGCAGATTGCCGACGATCTGGAGATCCGCGAATCGACGGTCAAGACTCATATCACCGCATTGCTGCGCAAGCTCAACCTCAGCAGCCGCACGCAGGCGGCGGTGCTCGCGCAGCGGCTGCTGACGGGGAGCTGAGCGCGTTGTCGCCGTGTATCCCGGGGGCGCATAATTCGCGCCCCTTTTTTCTGCGGTGCTTCGGTGCTCCCCATGTCCCGTCCGGCCCTCGCCGTTGCCCGTGAAACCGATGCGCTGAGCACCGTGCGCGATCTGGTCCGCTGGGGCGCCAGCCGCTTCAACGAGGCTGGCCTGCATTTCGGCCACGGCACCGACAACGCGCTGGACGAGGCTTTTCACCTGGTCCTGCACGCGCTGCACCTGACGCCGGACATCCCGGCGATCTATCTGGAAAGCACCGTCACCGCCAAGGAGCGCGCCGCCGCGCTCAAGCTGCTGCGCGCGCGCGTCACCACGCGCAAGCCGGCGGCTTACCTGCTCGGCAAGATCCACTTTGCCGGGCTGGAGTTCGAGGTCGACGAGAACGTGCTGATTCCGCGCTCGCCGATCGCCGAGATGATCGAGCGCGAGTTCGCGCCCTGGCTGCAGCAGCCGCCGGCGCGGGTGCTGGATCTGTGCACGGGCAGCGGTTGCATCGGCATCGCCTGCGCGGCGGCGTTTCCGGAGGCGCAGGTCGACCTGGCCGACATCAGCACCAAGGCGCTGGCCGTCGCACGCCGCAACATCGCGCGGCATGCGATGGGCAACCAGGTGCGGGCGATCCGTTCCGACGTCTTCGACAGCCTGACCAACGAGGTCTATGACCTCATCGTCACCAATCCGCCGTACGTGCCCAATGCCGAGTGGAAGGCGCTGGCCGCCGAGTTCCGCCACGAGCCCAAGCTGGCGCTGGCGGCCGGCAATGACGGCATGGACGTGGTCGCCGGGATTCTGGCCGAGGCGCCGCGGCACTTGTCCAACGACGGCTGGCTGGTCTGCGAGGTCGGCGGCAGCGTTGCCGAGTTCGAGGCGCGCTGGCCGGATCTGCCGGTCACTTGGGTCGAGTTCGAGCGCGGTGGCGACGGCGTCTTTATCATCTCGCGCAACGATCTGGTTGCGGCGCTTTAAGAGACTCAAGAGAAATACATGTCGGGCAATACCTTCGGCCGCCTGTTCTGCGTCACCAGCTTCGGCGAGAGCCACGGCGCGGGGATCGGCTGCGTGGTCGACGGCTGCCCGCCGGGGCTGGAACTGTCCGAGGCCGACATCCAGCCGGATCTGGACCGCCGCAAGCCGGGCACGTCCAAGTACGTCACCCAGCGCAAGGAAGCCGATCAGGTCGAGATCCTGTCCGGCGTCTTCGAGGGCAAGACCACCGGCACGCCGATCGCGCTGCTGATCCGCAACACCGATCAGCGCAGTTACGACTACGAGAAGATCAAGCAGGTGTTCCGGCCCAACCACGCCGACTACGCCTACATCCAGAAATACGGCGTGCGCGATCACCGTGGCGGCGGCCGCTCCAGTGCGCGCGAGACGGCGGTGCGCGTTGCCGCTGGCGCCATCGCCCGCAAGTTTCTGCGCGAGCGGCTCGGCATCAGCATCCGCGGCTGCGTCGAGCAGGTGGGCGAGATCCGCTGCGCCGCTGCCGACTGGTCGGCGGTGGAGAGCAACCCGTTCTTCTGCGCCGATCCGCAGCAGCTGCCGCAGCTCGAAGCGCTGATCGACCAGCTGCGTCGCGACGGCGATTCGATCGGCGCGCGCCTGTATGTGGAAGCCACCAACGTGCCGCCCGGCCTCGGCGAGCCGGTGTTCGACCGTCTCGACGCCGACCTCGCGTTTGCGCTGATGTCGATCAACGCCGTCAAGGGTGTCGAGATCGGCGACGGCATGGCGGTGGCGGCGATGCGCGGTACCGAGCATCGCGACGAGATGAGCCCGGACGGTTTCCTCTCGAATCACTCCGGCGGCATTGCCGGCGGCATCTCGACCGGGCAGACCGTCTACGCGCGCTACGCCATCAAGCCGACCTCCAGCATCCACACGCCGGGCCAGAGCATCGACGAGAACGGCGAAGCCGCCGAGGTGCGCACGACCGGCCGTCACGATCCCTGCGTAGGCTTGCGCGCGACGCCGATCGGCGAGGCGATGATGGCGCTGGTGCTGATCGATCACTACCTCCGTCACCGCGCGCAGAACGCCGACGTCAACCCGAAAACGCCGCGCATCCCGGGTTAAACCTCATGTCCACGCCCGCCACAGGCGTTGGCCGCCTGTCGGAGCGGCTGGCGTCGTTCTACTTCTTCTATTACGCGACGGTCGGCGCCTTCATGCCGTACTGGTCGCCGTACCTGGAAGCGCGCGGCTTCTCGCCGGCGCAGATGGGCATTGCCTACGCGCTGATGGGCGTGATGCGCACCGTCGTGCCGGTGGGCTGGGGCTGGTACGCGGACCGCAGCGGCCAGCGTGTGGGCCTGATCCGCTTCTCCAGCGCCGCCGCGCTGATCCTGTTCCTGTCGATCCCGTTCATGCCCGGCGTGTTCTGGGTGGGCGCGATGATGGTGGCCTACACGCTGTTCTGGCATGCGCTGCTGCCGCAGTTCGAGGTGGTCTCGCTCAACCATCTGGCTGCCACCGGCGGCGACTATGCGCGCGTGCGGCTGTGGGGCTCGGTGGGTTTCATCGTCTCGGTGATGACGCTGGGCGCGCTGCTCGACAACACCGGCGTGCTCTGGCTGCCCTGGCTGGTCGGCATCGCCTGGCTCGGCATCGCCGTGGTGTCGTGGACCATTCCGGAAGCGCCGGTGC
>CAMLDZ010000136.1 GCA_946478985.1 uncultured Solimonas sp. | reverse complement strand
GCGAAGAACGCCGTGTGGCCGAGGCTGAGAATGCCGCAGTAGCCCCAGATCAGGTCGATGGCGATCGCCAGCAAGGCGTAGCACAGGTACTTGCCGAGCAGCGTCACCGTGTACGTCGGCACGTGCAGGAACGAGCCTTCCGGCATCAGCAGGTTGGACAGCGGCACCAGCACCGCCGCCAGCAGCAGCACGGTGAAGAAGATGCGGCTGCCGCGGTCGCTGAGCAGCAGGCGACCAATGAGAGAGTTGTTGTTGGCCATCTTAGTTTTCCGCCGCCCGGCCCTTCTGCGGGAACAGTCCGCGCGGGCGCCGCTGGATGAACAGGATCAGGAACACCAGCACGAGGATCTTCGCCATCACTGCGCCGGCCCAGGGCTCCAGCAGTTTGTTGACCACACCGAGCGTCATGCCGCTGATCAGCGTGCCCCAGAGATTGCCGACGCCGCCGAACACCACGACCATGAACGAGTCGATGATGTACGACTGGCCGAGATTGGGGCCTACATTGGTCAGCTGCGACAGCGCCACGCCGGCGATGCCGGCGATACCGGAGCCGAGGCCGAAGGTAGCCGCGTCGACCCACTGCGAGCGTACGCCCATCGCCCGTGCCATCGCACGGTTCTGCGACACCGCGCGGACCTTCAGGCCCAGCGAGGTGCGCTTGAGCACCAGCTGCAGGCCGGCGAAGACGATCAGCGTGAAGACGATGATGTAGAGCCGGTTGTAGGTCAGCGAGAAGGCATCGTTGATGACCAGCGAGCCGCTCATGAACTCCGGCGTCGCCACGCTGCGGTTCAGCGGCGAGAAGATCGAGCGCACCAGCTGCTGCAGCACCAGCGACAGGCCGAAGGTCGCCAGCAGCGTCTCCAGCGGCCGGCCGTAGAGGAAGCGCACCACACCGCGCTCGATCGCCACACCCGCGAGCCCGGCGACGACGAAAGCGGCCGGAATCGAAATCCACAGCGCCAGCGTGATGTGCTGCGGCAACAGCAGCTGGATCACGTAGGTGGTGTACGCGCCGAGCATCATCAGCTCGCCGTGTGCCATGTTGATGACGCCCATCACGCCGAAGGTGATGGCCAGGCCGATCGCCGACAGTACCAGCACCGAGCCCAGCGACAGACCGAAGAACAGGGTTTCGGCGCTGCCGTAGATCTCGCGCCAGAACTCGATGTTGCGCAGTGCCGCGGACGCCGCCGAGCGCACGCGCGGATCGGCCTCGCTGTAGCTGCCGTCGTCGGTCTGCGCGGTCAGCGCCTGCAGGCGGTTGTAGGCTGCCGGACTGAGCTGGCCGCTGAGCCGCTGCGCGGCGGCCAGGCGGATCTCGACATCCCCGCTTTCCAGATCGGCGAGCGCCAGGCCGACCTCGACCTGCTCGAGCACGGCGTCGTCCTTCTCGATCTTCTGATGTTCGCGCAGCGCCGCGACACTGGCTTCGTCCAGATTGCGCAGCATCTCGACCACGGCCTGCCGGCGTGCATCGGCGTCGGCATCCGCCAGCGCGAGCTGGGCGATGAACCCCTTCAGCGCCTTGCGCAGCTGGTTGTTGGTGCCGATGCGCTTGAGCTGATCGCTGCTCGCGCTGCCCGCGGCAGCCAGCGTCTGCGGATCGGTCAGCGCCATCGTCTCGCCGCTGTCGGCGGTGATGAAGACCTTGCCGTCGTCACCGCGCTGGTAGAGGCGGCCGTCGAGCAGCGCCTCCAGCACCGCCTTGGCACTCGGGGCGCCACTGGCAACCAGCTTGCGCAGCAGTTCTTCCTTCTCCGAATAGCTGGCATCCGGCAGCGCCGCGAGCCAGCCCGTGAAATTGTCCTCGGCGGGATCAGCCGCTGCCGCTTCCGCGGCGAGGGGTGTTGTGGCCTCAGCCGGCGCGTCCTGCGCCCAGGCCCGAGCCACCATGCAAACGCCGAGGCCGCATGCCAGCAGCACGCGGCGCAGCGTTTCGTTTCGTCTTAGTGAGAACATTCTCTCGCACCAAAAAGCGGGGTCCGGACCTCGACATTTATCCGGAGCAAGATCCGGACCCCGACACCAGGACAACTCAGGTCCTACGTCTCCCTATCCCCCGGGACGAGCCCGGAGGGATCGACCCAGAGATCAGTAGTTCTGACCCGAGCACTTCTTGGTCTTGGTGTTGTAGTTGCCGCACTTGAGCGTGACCCAGTCGGCTTCGATGTCCTTGCTGCCCGGCAGGAAGTCGCTCCAGGCGTCGCCCGGGACTTCGCCCTTGGTCTGCCAGACGATGTCGAACTGGCCGTCGTCGCGGACTTCGCCGATGAACACCGGCTTGGTCAGGTGATGGTTCGGCAGCATCTTCGCCTTGCCACCGGTCAGGTTCGGCACTTCCAGGCCGATGATCGCGTCGGAAACCTTGCTGACATCGGTGGTCTTGGCCTTCTCGACCGCCTTGGCCCAGAGGTTGAAACCGATCACCGTGGCTTCCATCGGATCGTTGAAGGTGCGGTCATCCTTCTTGATGAACTTGTGCCAGGCTGCGATCTCCTTGGCGTTCTCCGGCGTGTCGATGCTCATGAAGTAATTCCACGCCGCGAGGTGACCGACCAGCGGCTTGGTATCCAGGCCCGCGAGTTCTTCCTCGCCGACCGAGAACGCCACCACCGGAATGTCTTCCGCCGAGATCTTCTGGTTGCCGAGCTCCTTGTAGAACGGCACGTTGGCGTCGCCGTTGATGGTCGAGACCACCGCCGTCTTCTTGCCGGCCGAGCCGAACTTCTTGATGTCCGACACGATCGACTGCCAGTCGGAATGACCGAACGGCGTGTAGTTGATCATGATGTCTTCCTGCTTGACGCCCTTGCTCTTGAGGTAGGCCTCGAGAATCTTGTTGGTCGTGCGCGGATAGACGTAATCGGTGCCGGCGAGCACCCAGCGCTTCACCTTGACCTCGTTCATCAGGTAGTCGACGGCCGGGATCGCCTGCTGGTTCGGCGCCGCGCCGGTGTAGAAGACGTTCTTGCTCGACTCTTCGCCTTCGTACTGCACCGGATAGAACAGCAGGCCGTTGAGCTCCTCGAACACCGGCAGCACGCTCTTGCGCGACACCGAGGTCCAGCAGCCGAACACCACGTCGACCTTGTTCTTGGCCAGCAGCTCGCGCGCCTTTTCGGCGAACAGCGGCCAGTTCGACGCCGGGTCGACGACCACCGGCTCCAGCTTCTTGCCGAGCAAGCCGCCCTTCTTGTTCTGCTCGTCGATCATCATCAGGACGGTGTCCTTCAGCGTGGTCTCCGAGATCGCCATCGTGCCGGACAGCGAGTGCAGCACGCCGACCTTGATGGTGTCCGCCGCCTGGGCAGCGAGGCTCGCTCCCAGAAGGATGGGCGCGGCGGCGGCGCTCGCCAGCACGCGCATGATGTTCTTCAGTTGCATCAGTAGATCTCCGTTGATCGGATGTAGTGAATGTGAAGCGGGCTGCGCCGTGTGCTGCTTACATCTGCAGCTGCACGGCGACGCCGATCTGGGTGCGGTCGCTGCCGACCGGGCCGTCGTAGGTGGTGTCGATGTAGAACAGGCCGACACGCGCGTTGAACGACTTGATCAGGTAATTGACGTTGAACTCCAGCGTGTCCTGATCGGTGTCGCCGCCAAGCGTTTCGTAGGTGGTCATCGCGTACTTGCCGAGCAGCTGGATCTTTCCGACGCCGACCGGCTGCGGGAAGATGAAATGGCTGAGTACGTAGCCGCCGTCGCTCTTGGTCGAACCGCCGACGCCATAGCCGCCGAGTTCGTCGTAGACGGCGTATTCGCTCTCGATGCCGAACACTGCGCCGCCCGGCAGCTTCTTCTCGATCAGCAGGTCGGCGTTGTAGGCCGAATCGCCATCGACGGTCTGGCCGGCGAAGCCGAGCGAGAACAGGTCCTTGTCGCCGTAGTAGGTGCCGTTGAGGTAGTAGCCGGATTCGGCGTCCCAGAAGTTGATCTGCAGGCGGCTGGCCAGCAGCACGTCCTCGCCCTTGCCGCCATAGGAGGCCATCGTCGACGGCACGTCGAACACGCCGATCGAGAACTTGATCTTGTCGAAGTCGCCCCAGTAAACGACACCGTTGTCACGGCCGACGGCGATGAACGGATAGCCGTCCTGGATGCCGTCCTGATAGACGCCCCAGTGGTTGGCGTAGTACGGGCCATAGAGGTTGGCGCGGTCCGACGGCGGCAGGAAGCGACCGGCCCAGATGTTGAACTGCGGCGAGAACTCGAAGCGCGCCACCGCGTCCATGATGATCACTTCATTGTCCGGATCACCGGTGTACTCGGTGTTGAACATGAACTTGATGTTCTCGGTGACGCCGCCGTTGATGTAGATACGGGCGCTGTCGAGCTTGAAATCGTTGACGTCCTTGGCGGCGCTCTCGTCATCGATGTTGACGAACTTCGTCTGCATGCCGGCGCCGACCGAAACCGGCGGAATCGTGATCGTTGCCGCCGACGCCATCGGCGCCGCCCCCATCGCTGCCACCGCCAGCGGTGCCAGCCACATCGTTCGCGACAGCGGTCGCTCGCCCAGCATGGATCGCATCTTCATCACAGCCTCCCTTAAGGTCCCACCCCAAGTGCGCAGCCCGCGTTCCGGGCCGACCTGTCGTCGGCCTCCGGCGCGAGCCGTCGGAAAGTTCTGGAGTGCACGTTAGAAAGTCGCCGGCAATGGCGGTATGGGGCGTTTGACGTAGATGGCCACCGCGCGCCAGCCTCTGGCACAGTGCGAGGGCCCAACACGGGAGTCCGGATGTACAGCAACGAAGACCTGCAATCCGCCGTCGACGCCGGCGTCCTCAGCGCCCAGAGCGCTGCCGCATTCAAGGCGCACGTGGCCCGGCAGCGCCAGCTGCCGGCGGCGGACGAGGAATATTTCCGGCTGGTGTCCGGCTTCAACGACATCTTCGTCGTCATCGCCAGCGCACTGCTGCTGACCGCGGTGGTCTGGATCGGCTCCGCTTTCGCACCCGGTCTGGGCTGGTGGCTGGCGGCAGCCAGCTGCTGGGCGCTGTCCGAGTTCTTCGTGCGCCGGCGGCGCATGGCGTTGCCGGCGATCGTGCTGCTGCTGGTGTTCGTCAGCGGCCTGTTCCTCGGCACCAGCAAGTTGCTGGCGCAACAATCCTTCGCGCCGATGGCCGGTGCCGCAGTCGCGGCGCTTGGCGCCTGGCTGCACTGGCGACGCTTCCGCGTGCCGATCACCGTCGCTGCCGGCACTGCGGCAGCGGCTGGCGTGCTGGTCGCGGCGCTGTTCGGCTACCTGCCGGCGCAGACCGCGCTGCGTTGGCTGCTGCCGCTGCTGTTCATCGCCGGCCTCGCCGTGTTCGCGCTGGCCGTGCGCTGGGATGCCTCGGACACCCGCCGCGAGACGCGCCGCTCCGATGTCGCGTTCTGGCTGCACCTGCTCGCGGCGCCGTTGATGGTGCATCCGATCTTCAAGATCGTCGGCATTCTCGATGGTGAGAGCAGCGTCGCGCGCGCCGCCGCGGTCGTGCTGATGTACCTGGCGATCGGCCTGGTTTCACTGGCGATCGATCGTCGCGCGCTGATGGTGTCGGCGCTCGGCTATGTGCTCTACGCGTTCTCGTCGCTGATGGAAAAGACCTCCAGCGTGCAGCTCGGCTTTGCCGTCACCGCACTGGTCATCGGCAGCTCGCTGCTGCTGCTGTCGGCGTTCTGGCAGCAGGTTCGTGGCGCAGCGATCGGCCGACTGCCGGAAGCGCTGCGGGCGCGGCTGCCGCCGCTGCGCTGAACTTCTATAATCGTGCCGCAGCGCGCCAGGCGCTGCGGACCTGAGGACGACCTCAGACCTCCATCTCGTTGCGGGGACGGCCCCGACGCAGCTGGAGCGTACGCATGAACTGGTTCCTTCTGATCATCGCCGGCCTGTTCGAGATCGGCTGGGCGATCGGCCTCAAGTACACGGACGGCTTCACGCGCCTGTGGCCCAGCCTCGGCACGGCGCTGTCGATGCTGGTCAGCCTGGGCTTGCTCGGCATCGCAATGAAGTCCTTGCCGGTCGGCACCGCCTACGCCATCTGGGTTGGCATCGGTGCGGTCGGCACGGCGGCGCTCGGCATCGTCCTGCTCGGCGAGGCGGCAACGCCGGGCCGGCTGCTGAGCCTGGCGCTGATCGTTGCCGGCATCGTCGGGCTCAAGCTGGCGACGCCCTGATCAGCCCAGCAGTGCCTGCGGATCGAGCGCCACGGTCTTGATGATCGCGGCCAGCGGGTCGCCGGGTGCCAGCTGCAAGCGCTCCAGCGACAGGTACGTCAGCCGCGCCAGCAGCGGCGTGCCGCCGCAATCGAGCTGCAGTTCGACGCTGGCCTCGTGTGCGGCACCGATATGGACGATACGCGCCGGCAGCACATTGAGCGCCGACAGCGACGCCTTCAGCGAGGCCACGTCTCCCCGCGCCAGCATCACATCGCGCGCGCGGATCCACACCCGCAGCGTTGCCCCGAGGGGCTGCGCCAGCTGTGGCAGGCGCAGCTCGCCACCGCTGAAGCGCAGCGTGCTGAGGCCGTGCGCCGCGTCGTGGCCGACGAGCTGCGCCTCGAATACGCTGCCGGCGTCGGCATTGCGGCTGAGGATCGGCAGATCGACGCGCGACAGCATCGTGGCCACCGGCCCGCTGGCGAGGACGCGGCCGGCATCGACGGCGACGATCGTCGTCGCCAGCCGCGCGACCTCGGGCAGCGCATGGCTGACCAGCACCATCGGCGTGCGCAGCTCGTCGCGCAGCCGCTCCAGGTACGGCAGGATCTCGGCCTTGCGCACGGCATCGATCTGGCTCAGCGGTTCGTCCATCAGCAGCAGCCGCGGCGCCGCCAGCAGCGCCCGGCCGATCGCGACGCGCTGCTGTTCGCCACCGGACAGCCGCGCCGGCATGCGCTGCAGCAAAGGCTGCAGATCCAGCAAGTCGATCAGCCTGGCCGCATCGACGCCGGCCGCGCGACCGCGGGCGAACCAGCGTCCGTAGCCGAGATTGCCGCGCACCGACAGGTGCGGCAGCAGTCGCGGCTCCTGAAACACGTAGCCGATACGACGACGATGCGGCGGCAGCCAGCGGCGCTGCTGCGTATCGAGCAGCACCTCGCCATCGACGACGACGCGGCCGTGCTCGGGGCGCAGCAGGCCGGCGATGGCACGCACGATACTGGTCTTGCCGGCACCGGAAGCGCCGAACAGCGCCGTGACACCGCCATCGGCGGCAAACGCCGCGTCCAGTGTCAAGGCGCCGAGCCGGTGTCGCAGTTCGACCTGCAGACTCATGGCCGCTCGCGATGGCGCCGCGCGCGTCGCGCCAGCCATTCCGAAAGCATCAGCGCCAGCAGCGACAGCAGCACTGCGAGCAGCGTCAGCCGCAGCGCCGCGGCGTCGCCGCCGGGCGTCTGCGTGTAGCCGTAGATGGCGGTGGCCAGGGTCTGCGTCTCGCCGGGAATGTTGGAGACGAAGGTGATCGTCGCGCCGAACTCGCCGATCGCGCGCGCGAACGCCAGCACCATGCCGGACAGGATGCCGGGCACGATCAGCGGCAGCGTCACCGTGACGAACACCATCGCCGGCCGCGCGCCCAGTGTCTGCGCGGCTTCTTCCAGCTTGGGGTCGACGGCTTCGATCGACAGGCGGATCGCGCGCACCAGCAGCGGAAAACCCATCACCGCCGCCGCCAGCGCGGCGCCGGTCCAGCGGAAGGCCAGGACGAGGCCGAACTGCTCGGCGAGAAACTGTCCGATCACGCCGCGCCTGCCGAACGCCAGCAGCAGCAAATAGCCAGTGACGACCGGCGGCAGCGTCAGCGGCAGGTGCACCAGACCGTCGAGCAGCAGCGCACCGGCAAAGCGCTTGCGCGCCAGCAGCCAGGCCAGCGCGATCGCCGGCAG
>CAMLDZ010000135.1 GCA_946478985.1 uncultured Solimonas sp. | reverse complement strand
TCTCGCTGGCCGGCCGCTATCTGGTGCTGATGCCGAACAACCCCAAGGCCGGCGGTGTCTCGCGCCGCGCCGAGGGCGACGAACGCGAGGAAGCCAAGGCGGTGCTCGACGCGCTGGAACTGCCGGACGGCATGGGCGTGATCATCCGCTCCAACGGCGTCGGCCGCACCGTCGAAGAGATCCAGTGGGACGCCAACTACCTGGTCGAGATCTGGCAGGCGATCGAGAAAGCCGCCGCCGAACGCCCGGGCGCATTCCTGATCTACCAGGAAAACAACATCATCCTGCGGGCGCTGCGTGACTACCTGCGCGCCGACATCGGTGAAGTCGTCATCGACAACCCGGAGATCTACGAGCAGGCACGCTCCCATATGGAGCACGTGATGCCGCAGCACCTGCAGCGGCTCAAGCTCTACAGGGACGAGATCCCGCTGTTCTCGCGCTATCAGATCGAATCGCAGATCGAATCGGCCCACGAGCGCACCGTGCGCCTGCCGTCCGGCGGCTCCATCGTCATCGACCACGGCGAAGCGCTGACCGCGATCGACATCAACTCCGCCAAGGCCACCGGCGGCGGCAGCATCGAGGACACCGCGCTCAACACCAATCTGGAAGCGGCGGACGAAATCGCCCGCCAGCTGCGTCTGCGCGATCACGGCGGCCTGATCGTCATCGACTTCATCGACATGAATTCGACGAAGAACCAGCGCGAGGTCGAGAAGCGCCTCGAACGCGCCGTCGAGATGGACCGCGCGCGCATCCAGCTGGGCAAGATCTCGCGCTTCGGCCTGCTGGAACTGTCGCGCCAGCGCCTGCGCCCGAGCCTGGGCGAGCACACGCAGATCCCCTGCCCGCGCTGCTCGGGTCGCGGCCATATCCGCAGCGTCGAGTCGCTGGCGCTGTCGATCCTGCGCCTGATCGAAGAAGAGGCGATGAAGGACCGCACCGGCCGCGTCATCGCCCAGGTGCCGGTGGATGTCGGCACCTTCCTGCTCAACGAAAAGCGCCTGGCTGTCCGCGAGATCGAGGCGCGCTACCGCACGCAGATCACGCTGGTGCCGAACGCCACGCTGCAGACGCCGAATTACGAGATCCGCCGCGTCCGCGCCGATCACCTGCAGCAGGACAACAACGCAGCGATCAGCTATCAGATCGCCCAGGATTTCGACGCCAAGGCGCAGGAAGAGAGCAAGGGCCCGGCACCGGTGCGCGTGCTGGTGGAGCCCGCAGTCAAGCAGATCCTGCCGTCGACGCCGGCGCCGGTGGTCATCCAGCAGGCGCAGCCCGCAACGGTGATCGTGCAGCCCGTCGTCGTCAGCGGCGAAAGCTTCTGGACGCGGCTGATGCGTCTGCTGGGCTTTGGCGCCAAGACCACCGAAGCGGCAGTACCGCCGAAAGCCCCGGCGGCCCGTCGCGACGGTCGTCGCGATGAACGCGGCGGACGCAACGACCAGCGCCGTGATCAGCGCCGCGGCGAGCGCGGCGAACGCGGCCAGGCGCAGGGCGGCCGCAACGCCCAGCAGCCGCAGCAGCGCGGCCAGCAGAACAGCCCGCAGGCGCCGCGCCATGCCGGCGGCCAGCAGCCGCAGCAGCAGCGCCCGCAACAGCAGAATCCGCCGCGCAATCCGGGCAACCCGCAGCCGCAGCAGCAGCGCGGTGGCCAGCAGAATCCGCAGCAGCAGGCGCCACGCAATGCGCAGGCGCCGCGCCCGCCGCGTGCGGAAGCCGCAGCGCTGGCCGATGTCCAGGCCAAGGCCTTGTCCGATGGCGCCGTGGCGCCGGTCGACGCCGTTATCGACGAAACGCTGCAGACCGCTGGCGACGCCGCCGCACCGGCACGTGAGCCGCGCGAAGGCGGCGGCCGTCGCCGCCGTCGTGGCCGCGGCCGTGGCGGCGATCGCGGCGGCGCGGCTGCAGCGGCAGCCGGCGTCGCGGTAGGCGAAGCCGACGGCGAGGAGCTCGCCGATGCAGCCGACGTTGCGGTGCAGGCCAGCGGCAATGACTCCAGCGATGAGTCCAGTGATGGCGCCAGCGCCGGCACGCCAGCGACCACCGAACGCGCGGCCACGCAACTGCCCCTGCTGCGCGAAGTGCCGCGCGAGGCAGCGTTCTCGCCGATCAGCGCCGAGGTGCCGGCCGCCGTCGAACCGGTGACGCCCGAGCCGCAGGCTCAGACACCGATCGAGCGAGTCAACGACGAACCCGCCGTGGTCACGCTTGCCAGCGAACCCGCTGTCATTGCCGAGCACGTCGAACCGGCTGCACCGCCGGCGGCCGAGGCCGAACCGGAAGGCGCCGTGCCCGTCATGGTCGCGAGCGTCGTTGAACCTGCGGCCCAGACCGCCGAGGCCGAACCGGCGGCGACGCAAGAGGCACCGTCCGACAGCGAGGCGCCGGTGACCCCTGAGGAGGCCGCAGCGCCGGTCGGGGCAGCGGCTGACACTGTGGTCGAGACGGCGGCTGCGGCGGACACCACTGCTGGCGCAGAACCTGCGGCCAGCGGCGCACCGCAGTTCCGCGCCACCGCTCCGGCCACCGACTACCTCAAGCTGTTCGAGGCCGCGGCGGCCGCCGCGCCGGCCGCTGCCAAGCCCGAGTCGGGCGACGACGAGCACAAACCCGTCTGAGGCAGCGCTCGCGCAACGAAAAAGGCGACCGTCAAAGGTCGCCTTTTTCGTTGCCGCCATCCGGGCTCAGGGGCTCGCCAGCAGCAGCCGCTCGACCGCCTGCAGATCATCCTCGGTATCGACACCGCGAGGTGGAGGCGCATCGGTGATGCCCATCTTGATCCGCAAGCCGTGCGTCAGCGCGCGCAATTGCTCCAGGGCTTCGCAGTCTTCCAGCGGTGCCGGCGGCAGCTGACTGAAGTCGGCCAGTGCGGCGACGCGATAGGCGTACAGCCCGATGTGGCGGAACGCGAGTCCGTCCGGCAAGCGCGGCTGCTCGCGCGTCGAACCTTCGCGGCGCCACGGAATCGGCGCGCGCGAGAAGTACATCGCGTAGCTGCGACGGTCCATCACCAGCTTGACGACGTTGGGGTTGAGCCACTCTTCCGGGCTCTGCAACGGATGGCACAGCGAGGCGATATGCGCCTCAGGATCGTTGCCCAGCAGTTCGGCGGCCTGCTGCACCAGCGCCGGCGGCATCAGCGGCTCGTCGCCCTGCAGGTTGACGACAATGACGTCCGGTTCCCAGCCCGCCTGGCGTGCAACCTCGTTGGCGCGGTCAGTGCCTGACTGATGCTGCGGAGCCGTCATCCGCACGTCGGCACCGAACGCGGCGCAGACCCGCTGCACTTCGTCGGAGTCGGTGGCGATCACCACCTCGTCGGCGCCACTGCGGCAGGCCGCCTCCCAGACGTATTGCACCACCGGCTTGCCGCCGATCTCGCGCAAGACCTTGCGCGGCAAGCGCGTCGAACCCAGGCGCGCCGGCACCACGACCTTGAAGCGAAACTCGCTCATGCGCCGAGTTCCTCCTCGCTGAGGCTGCGTGCCTCGTCCTCAAGCATCACCGGCACGCCGTCGCGGACCGGATAGGCCAGCCGCGACGCGCGGCACCACAATTCCTTGACATCCGCATGCCACTCCAGCGACGCCTTGGTCACCGGACACACGAGGATTTCCAGCAGTCTCTTGTCCATCAAGCCTCCCTGCCACGACACCGCGTGGCGATGCATTCTCGCACACGCTGCCAGTCCGTCTCGTCGATCCGCGCCGTCACGGGCACTGCCCATTGCCGCGCCGTCGCGAAGGACCGGCATTTGACCGCGTCCTTCTCGGTCATCAACACCGGCGCCTCGTCGCCGAACTGCAAGTCGCCGGGACGGTAACGATGGTGATCGGCGAACGCGTGCTGCTGCAACTGCAGCCCCTGCTGCTGCAGCGCCTCGAAAAAACGCGGCGGATGACCGATGCCGGCGACCGCATGCAGCCGCTCGCCACGAAAATCCGCCAAGGCGCGCCGCGTGCCGTCGCGCAGATTGATGGCGTCGCCCAGCTGCAGCTGCATGGCGACTTGCGGCGTCGTCGTCGCCGCGCGCCAGCCGCCACCGTTGACGACGATCAAATCGACTTCGGCCAGACGCATCGCAGACTCGCGCAAGGGCCCGGCCGGCAGCAGCGCGCCATTGCCCAGACCGCGCTGGCCATCGACGACGCAGATTTCCACATCGCGCGGCAGGCGATAGTGCTGCAGCCCGTCGTCGCTGACGACGATATCGACGCCCTGCCCCAGCAAGGCCTGCGCTGCCGCGATGCGATCGGGGTCAACGACCACCGGACAGCCGGTGCGGCGCGCGATCAACAAGGGCTCGTCGCCGCTGTGCAGGGGATCGCCGTCGCCGTCGACCGTCCACGGATATCGCGGCGCGCGACCGCCGTAACCGCGGCTGATCACGCCGGGCCGCCAGCCCCAGGCACGCAGGGCCTCGACCAGCGCGATCGTCAGTGGCGTCTTGCCGGTGCCGCCGACACTGATGTTGCCGACGACGATGATCGGCAGCGGCAGCCGCGGCGCCTGCGCTTGCAGACGCAGGCGCCGCGCGCGCGCCACGCCGCCATAGAGCGCGGCGAACGGCAGCAGCAGGAGCGGACGCGAATTCGTGTACCAGCGCCGCTCCAGCCAGGCCTTCACCCGCGCGACCCCGTCTGCTGCGCGTCCTCGGCGAACTGCATGCGATACAGCACCGCGTAGAAGCCGTCGGCCGCCAGCAACTGCTCATGCGTACCGATCTCGGCGATGCGGCCGTCCTGCATGACGACGATCTGGTCGGCGCGCTGGATCGTCGACAGGCGATGCGCGATCACCAGCGTCGTGCGCCCTTCGACCAGCGTTTCCAGCGCCGCCTGGATCATCCGCTCCGATTCGGTGTCGAGCGCCGAGGTCGCCTCGTCGAGGATCAGGATCGGCGCGTTCTTCAGCAGCGCGCGGGCGATCGCCACGCGCTGGCGCTGCCCGCCCGACAGCTTGGCACCGTTCTGGCCGACCTGCGTCTGCAGGCCCTGCGGCAGCCTGTCGATGAATTCCAGCGCGTGGGCACGGCGTGCCGCGTCGGCGATCTGCGTCGCATCGGGCATGGGCTCGAACCCGTAGGCGATGTTCTCGGCGATGCTGGCGTTGAACAGCCGCACCTGCTGATCGACCAGCGCGATCTGGCTGCGCAGCTCGCGCAGCGGATAATCGCGAATATCGTGACCGTCGAGCAGGATCTGGCCGGCGTCGACGTCGTAGAAGCGCGGCAGCAGCGACAGCAGCGTCGACTTGCCGCTGCCGGAGCGGCCGACGAAGGCCACCGTCTGGCCGGGCTCGATCTTCAGGCTGACACCGCGCAATGCGTCCTGCTCCTGACTTTCGTAGCGCACGCGCACGTCGCGGAATTCGATCGCGCCGCGCGCCCGCGGCAAAGGGCGCGAGCCCTGCGAAGGCTCAGGCGCCTCGTCGAGCAGCTTGAACAGCTCGATGCCGGCGGCGATCGCCCGCTGCAGCTTCTCGTTGACGCCGCCCATGCCCTTGATCGGCTGCAGCAAGGACAGCATCGCCAGCATGAACGCGGCGAAGGTGCCCGGCGTCATCTGCGCGATCATGCTGGGCTGCGTCGCGAAGTAGACGATCGCCGCCACCGCCCAGGCGGCGATGAACTGGATCAGCGCGGCGCTGCCAGCGCGCGTCGCGACGATCTTCATGCTCAGCCAGCGATTGTTCTCGTTGATCCCGTCGAAGTGCCGGCGTTCGAACTCCTGGCCATTGCTGAGCTTGATCACGCGCTGGCCGAGCACCGCCTCGTCGACCGCCTCGGTCACACCGCTGATGCTGTCCTGGATGCGCACGCTGATCTTGCGGAAGCGCCGCGTCACATAGCCGATGATCAACGCGATGATCGGCATCACCACGAAGGCAAAGCTGGTCAGCTTCCAGTTCAGGTAGAACATGTAGCCGATATAGAAGACGACGGTGAGCCCGTCCTTGAGCGTCGCCGTCAGCACGGTCGTCGTCGCCTCGGCGATCTGGTCGACGAAATAGGTCAGCCGCGCCACCAGCTGCGAGGAGTTGACGCGGTCATAGAAGCGCGAGGGCAGCGTCAGCAGCTTGTTGAAAACCCGCTCACGCATGTCCTTGACGACACGCCGCGCGACCCAGGTCATGCCATAGGTCGAGACGAAGTAGGTCACGCCGCGCAGGGTGAACAGGCCGACGATGTAGAACGGCACCAGACGGATGTAGTCCTGGTTCTTGGCGACAAAGGCGAGATCCAGCAGCGGCTTGATCAGGGCCGCGAATGCCGTGTCGACCGCGGCCATGCCGGCGGTGGCGACAAACGCCAGCAGCATGATCGGCCAATGCGGCAGTGAGTAGCCCAGCAAACGGCGATAGGTGGGCCAGGCTTCGCGGTCCAGTTTTGTTTTTTTACTCATCGGGTCGCCTTGTGCGGCGGCGGTATGCTATCAAGTCGCCCCGCGCAGTACCCGGTTTATCACTGGAGCGGCCATGAGCAAGACGCTGTTCGAGAAAATCTGCGATCGCGAGATCCCCGCCGACATCGTCTACGAGGACGACTTGTGCGTGGCCTTTCGCGACATCAATCCGCAAGCCCCGCTGCATGTGCAACTGGTGCCGCGCAAGCCGCTCGCGCGCCTCTGCGATGCCGGCGCCAGCGACCAAGCGCTGCTCGGCCATCTGCTGCTGACCGCGCCGAAGATCGCCGCGCAGGAAGGCTACGGCGAGGCGTTCCGGCTGGTCGTCAACAACGGCGCGGCCGCCGGCCAGTCGGTGTTCCACATCCATCTGCACATCATCGCCGGGCGGCCGCTCAAATGGCCGCCTGGCTGAGTCGCTGACTTACGGAGCGGCCTCGCCGTCCGGTGGCGGCGGCGGCACGCTGGCACCGGCCGGCGCGCCCACCGCCGGCGTGCTCAGCTGTCGACGCGCCATTTCCAGCAAGGCGCCCTGCGGACCGCCGCGGCCGTCCGCCGTGGTTCCGGCGTCATTGCGCTGGATCGCCAGCGACGGCGCGAGACCGGCGTTGATGGCGTTGAACGAATCCATCGGCACGCCGGCTTCGGCAACACAGGCCACTGCGGGCAGCGCCAGCACGGTCACACGCTTCAAGAGTTTCATGGCCAGGCTCCTGATCTAGAACTGGAAGCCGAGGCTGACCGCCACGACCAGTCGGGGATTCTTGTTGTGCTGCGTGAAGATGTCGGCCGCGCCGGCCGTCACCGTCAGCGGCAGCCAGCGCGGCAGCGGCGCGACCGAAAAGCCCAGGTTGGCGAGAAAGCCGTTGTACTCGGCGATCAGCGATGACCAAGTCGTCATGTAATAGGCCGCCGAGCCGAACAGATCGATATCGTCGCCAAAGTCGCCCTTGTTGTCGGGCTTGTTGACCGGGTTCTTGCCGATGCCGCCGGTGAGCATCAGCACGTGGTCGCCGATGAAGCTGGCGTGCGTGACGGCGCCGTAATAGCCCTCGGGGTTATTGCGCTCGAAGCCCGGATCATTGCCCCAGCTCCACAGCGAGGTGCCACCGACGGCGATCGCGGTGTAGTTGCCGAGGTTGCGGTGCAGCTTCAGCTCGAAACTGCCGACATCGCCGAAGCCCTCCTGGCTACCGTCGTCGTCGAGCAAGGACGAGAACACGGCCGCGCCGTCGACGCCGATGAAGTCATCCGGATCGCCGAGGCCCAGCGCGACAGCGGCCGAGGAATCGCTACGCCCTTCGGCGCGCTTGACGCCGACCATGCCGACGCCCACCGAGCCCCAGCTGCCGCCGAACGCCACCGGCGACTGGATCGACGCCGCCGCGTAGCCGCGCGGCGCCTCGAAACTGGTGAAAGCCCCCGCGGCGCCGGCCTGGCCGGCCGTCAATGCGAGGCCGGCGCAGGCCACGCTCTGAATCAACCGCTTCGCCGATCGCGTCGCCTTCATGACCGACTTCGTTTCGTATGCAGACAAGACCTTCCCCTCGCTGGAAAAACTGCATCCCCGGATGCGCCTGCCTCGGGGGCGGCGGCGATCGGAGCCTCGATGCCTCGGCGGCATTATTCCAAGCGCGCGCGCCGTCGCCTAGTGCAGTGCAGCATCGGATCGATCCAGCGCCCGGTC
>CAMLDZ010000134.1 GCA_946478985.1 uncultured Solimonas sp. | reverse complement strand
TCAATTCCACTGGGGTCTCCGTCACAGCGGCGGCCATAGTGTTAACAGGCCCTAGAGCAGGATCAGCGTGCCCAGCGACAGCAGGCTGAAGAAGCCGCAGACATCGGTGAACGTGGTCAGCACCACGCCGCCGGCCAGCGCCGGGTCGACGCCGATCTTCTTCAACACCAGCGGCACATAGATGCCGGCCAGGGCGGCCACCGCCTGGTTGATGACGATGGCCATGCCGGTGACGATCGCCAGCGGCAGGTTCTTGAACCATAGCCAGGCGATGGCGCCGACCACCGCGGCCCACAGCAGGCCGTTGATCGCTGCCACCGCCAGTTCCTTGCGCAGCAGAAAGCGCGTGTTGCCGCGGCCGATCTGACCGAGCGCGAGACTGCGCACCATCAGCGTCAGGGTCTGGCTGCCGCCGATGCCGCCCATGCTGGCGACGATCGGCATCAGCACCGCCAGCGCGACCAGCTGGCTGATCGAGGCCTGGAACAGGTCGACCACCGCCGAGGCCAGGAACGCCGTGACGAGGTTGATGCCCAGCCATACCGCGCGTCGCCGCGCCGCGCCGCGCACCGGCGCAAAGATGTCCTCGTCCTCGTCCAGGCCGGCGCTCGACATCAGCTTGCGCTCGGCATCGCGGCGGATCACGTCGATGACGTCGTCGACGGTGACGCGGCCGATCAGGATGCGCTGCGCATCGACCACCGGCGCCGAGACGATGTCGTCTTCCTCGAAGCGCTGCGCAACGCGGGTTTCCGACAGCGTTGCCGGCAGCGGCTGGCGCTGCTGTTCCATGACCGCGGCCACCTGCTCGTCCGGGCTGCGCGTCAGCAGCAGCGCCAGCGGCAGGGAGCCGAGGTAGTGGCCGTAGCGGTCGACCACGAACAGCGCGTCGGTCTGCGCCGGCAGCTCGCCGCGCAGGCGCAGATAGCGCTGCACGACATCGAGCGTGACGTCCGGCCGCACCGTCACCGCGTCGGTGTTCATCAGGCCGCCGGCGGAGTCCGGTTCGTGCGCCAGCACCGCTTCCAGATGCGCGCGGTCGTCGGCGTCGAGCACGCGCAGGATCTGCTGGGTGACGGTTTCCGGCAGATCGCCGACGAAGTCGGCGAGGTCGTCGATCTCCAGGCGGTCGGCGGCGGCGACCAGCTCCTGAATGTCCATGCTGCGCATCAGCTGCGTGCGCACGGTGTCGTTGACGTGCAGCAGCACCTCGCCGTGCGCCTCCGGGCTGACCATCTCCCAGACCAGCTCGCGCTGCCGCGGCGGCAGCGA
The DNA here is from genome assembly GCA_946478985.1 of uncultured Solimonas sp. Next base: position 6,840 of record CAMLDZ010000134.1, on the reverse strand, counting down.
CTCCAGCAGGTTGGCGGTCTGCGGCGGGTTGAGCGCGCGCAGCGCGCGGCGCGCCGACAGCAGGCGGCCGCCGGTCAGGCGGTCGCGCAGCAGTTCAGCCGCGGCGCTGTGTTCCTCGCGCTCTGCCATGCGATCTCCCGAGAGGTGTCAAACCGACAGCATAAGCTCGCCGCGCGGCTCTGAGCGCGAACTGAACTCCGGCGGATTCAGAGCTGATCCAGCGCGGCGATACGGTCGCGCATCTCCTGCGGATCGCCGCAGTTCAGGATTCCGGCGGCGTGGCCGCGCAGCTCGGCGACGCTGGAGTCCATGATGATGCGCTTGACCTCCAGCACCGCTTCCGGATGCATCGAGAATTCGGTGAGGCCCAGGCCCAGCAGCAGCCGCGTGTAGCGCGGGTCACCGGCCATCTCGCCGCACATCGCCACGGGAATGCGGGCGTCGACGCCGGCCGCGATGGTCTGGCTGATCAGCTGCAGCACCGCCGGATGCAGCGGGTCATAGAGGTAGTTGACCTCGTCGTCGACGCGGTCGATCGCCAGGGTGTACTGGATGAGGTCGTTGGTGCCGATCGAGAAGAAGCGCGCGTGGCGGGCCAGCATGCGCGCGGCGATCGCTGCCGCAGGCACCTCGATCATCGCGCCGACCGGAATGTCGGCCGGGATCGCATGGCCGGCGTCGACCAGTTCGGTGCGCGCGGCGTCGATCGCCGCACAGGCCTGCCGGTACTCCTGCAGGCTGGAGATCATTGGCAGCATGATCTGCAGGCGGCCGTGCCGTGCGGCGCGCAGCAGCGCGCGCACCTGCACGCGGAACAGCTCCGGCTCCTTCAGGCACAGGCGGATCGCGCGCAGGCCGAGCGCGGGATTGTTCGGTGTGGGGCCGTGGCTGCGTCCGGAATCGACCTGCTTGTCGGCGCCGAGGTCCAGCGTGCGGATGGTGATGGGCCCCGACACCGCGTCGACGATGCGCGCGTAGGCCTCGTACTGCTCGTCCTCGCCCGGCAGGTCCGGCCGGTTCATGTAGAGGAACTCGGTGCGGTACAGGCCGACGCCTTCGGCGCCGTTGTCCTCGGCGACGCGCACATCCTCGGCCTGCTCGATGTTGGCGAGCAGCTTGAGCGCGACGCCGTCACGCGAGATCGCTGCACGACCCTTGAGCTTGACCAGGCCGGCCCGATACTGCGCCTGCTGGCGCTGGCGCGCGCGGTAGAAATCCAGCGCCAGTTCGTCGGGCGCGGCGATCACCGCGCCGCTGTCGCCGTCGACGATGACGGTCTCGTTGTCGCGCAGCAGCCGGCGCGCGTCGCGCAGGCCGACCACCGCGGCGATGCCGAGGCTGCGCGCGAGGATCGCGGTGTGCGACAGCGGTCCGCCGTATTCGGTGATGAAGGCGCTGGCGTGCTGCTGCGCCAGCAGGATGATGTCGGCCGGCGTGAGGTCGTCGGCGACCACCGCGAACGGCTCGGATCCTTCGCGCGGCGGCAGCGCCCGCTCCGAGCGCAGCAGCACCCGCAGGATACGGCCGCAGACGTGCTCGACGTCGTCGCGGCGCGTGCGCAGGTACGGATCTTCCATCTGCTCGAACACCGCGATCAGCGCATCGCGTGCCCGGCGCAGCGCGGCTTCGGCGTTGACGCGCTGCGTGCGGATCTGGGTGACGGTCGCGTCGGTGATCGAGCGATCGTCGAGCATCAGGATGTGGGTGTCGATGAAGGCGGCGATGTCGCCGGGCGTGGCGGCCGGAATCTGTGCGCGCACCTCGCGCAGCTGGTCCTTGGCGAGGCGGTGCGCCTGGCGGAAGCGCAGCACCTCGCCCTCTATATCATCGACGTCGAGGCTGTGCTCGGGAATGTCGAGATCGCCGCCGTGCAGCTTCTGCACGCGGGCAATGGCGATGCCGCGCGAGACGCCGATGCCTGACAGCCAGAGGCTCATGCGCCGCCGTCCGCTGGCCGCTTCATGCGTCCTCTCCGAAGCGGCCGGCGACCAGCGCCGCCAGTTCGTCGAGCGCCTGGGCCGCATCCGCGCCTTCGGCGATCAGCGTGATCTGCGCGCCCTTGGCGGCGGCCAGCATCATCACGCCCATGATCGATTTGCCGCTGACTTCGCGATGATCCTTGCGTACGCGCACCTCGGCTTCGAATTTCGAGGCCAGCGTCACCAGCCGCGCTGCGGCGCGGGCGTGCAGGCCCAGAAGATTGACGATGGTGACGGTGCGTTGCACTTCAGGCTCCGGAACGGGCAGGGGGGCAGACAAGGACGCCGCGCCGGCCGGCTTCGACGGCGTTGTCGACCATCTGCGACAGGCTCAGGCGCGGGTAGTTGAAGATGCGGATCAGCATCGGCAGGTTGACGCCGGCGACGACCGCGTGCGCGCCCGACGCGGCGAGGCGCACGGCGATGTTGCTGGGCGTGGAGCCGAAGGCGTCGGTGAGCATCAGCACGCCGTCGCCGCTGTCGATCTGTGCGATCAGCTTTCGACCCTGCTCGATCAGCGCCTCGGGTATCTGCCCGCGGTGCACTTCCAGCACCCCGGCGGCCAGTGGCAGCTCGCCCAGCATGTCGGCAAGCGTGTCGAGCAGAGGGTGGCCGAGCTTGCCATGCACGATCAGCAGCACGCCGATCATGCGCCGCCGCTCCGCGCCGGCAACGGCGCCTCGCGCGCCGACGATTCGCGATGGCGGACCGCCAGGTTGTCGAAGCGCGGCTGCAGCAGCGCGGCCAGCCTTTCGACCAGGTAGACACTGCGATGCTGGCCGCCGGTGCAGCCCAGCGCGATCGTCAGATAGGCGCGGTCCTGCTTCTGGTACTCCGGCAGCCAGCGTTCAAGGAAGCGGTGGATGTCGACCAGCATTTCGGCGGTGATCGGCTGTTGCTCCAGCCACTCGGCCACCTGCGGATCGCGGCCGGTCAGCGGCCGCAGCTGCGGCTGCCAGTGCGGATTGGGCAGGCAGCGCACGTCGAAAACGAAATCGGCGTCTTCCGGAATGCCGTTCTTGAAGCCGAACGACATCAGCAGCACCGACAGCTTGCCGGCGCCGCCCGGCACCTGGTTCTGAATCTCCTCGCGCAGCGCGTGCAGATTCTTCAGCGAGGTGTCGATGGTGGCGTCGGCGACGTTGGCGATGGGCGCCAGCAGCTGGCGTTCGGCGCGGATCGCCTCGGTCAGGCCCAGCTCGCCCTGCGCCAGCGGGTGGCGGCGGCGCGTCTCCGAATAGCGCTGCAGCAGCACCGAGTCGTCGGCGCGCAGGAAGATCACGCGGACTTCGATGCCGTGCCGCCGCAGCGATTCCAGGTACTTGGGAAAGTGCGCGATCTCGGCCGGGCATTCGCGGGCGTCGATGCCGATCGCCAGTCGCTCGTAGCGCTCGTCGTTGCGGCGCACCGCGCGGCGGATGAAGGGGCCGATCAGCTGCAGCGGCAGATTGTCGATGCAGTAGTAGCCGATGTCCTCATACTGCTTGAGCGCCACGGTCTTGCCGGCGCCGGACAGACCGCTGACGAAGACGAGCTTCATCCGCGGCTACGGCCGTGTGGCAAGCCATCCGCGGCGGGCGAGGCGGGCGTCACGTGTTCTGATTCCTTATCGCGCAGTTCCTGGCGGCGGATCTCGCGGGCCTGACGCGTGCTCAGATCGTCGTCGGCCCGATAGCCCTGCTGACGCAGGTGCAGATCCAGGCAAGCCGCCTCGACCAGCACCGCCAAATTATGCCCGAGGCGGATCGGGATGGTGATCTCGGGCAGCGCCATGCCGAGCACGCTCAGTTCGCCACGACGGCCGGACAAACGTTCAAGGCCGCTGTCGGGTGCCGCCCGCGGCGCTTCCAGCCGCACCACCAGCTCCAGATGCGCATGGCTCGCCAGTGCCTGCGCACCGTAGAGTCGCCCGATGTTGAGAACTCCGAGGCTGCGTGCCTCCAGAAAGCCGCGCAGCAGTCGCGGCGCGCGGCCGATGACCAGATTGCGGCGCAGCGCGACCTGCACCGCGTCGTCGGCGACCAGTTGGTGGCCGCGAGCCAGAAGTTCCAGCGCCAGTTCGCTCTTGCCGACGCCGCTGGGCCCGCTCAGCAGGACTCCGCAGCCGTGTACCCGCAGGAACACGCCGTGCAGCGTCGTCGATCTGCGCGGTGTCGCGGCTTGCATGGCGGCGGCCGGTTAGGAGGCGAGGCTTGCCTGGACGCCGGCCGGGCCCGGCTCAGGCGGGCTTGTAGTCGGTGACCAGCTTGAACAGCGTCTGGTCGTCGCTGGCGGCGCGTGCGCGCTTGCAGAAGGCGTCGTCGGAGAACATCTCGGCAATCGCCGCCAGATGCTTGAGATGCGCTTCGGTGGCGCCCTGGGGGATCAGCAGGCCGAAGATCAGGTCGACCGGGTGAGCGTCGTGTGCCTCGTAGTCGAGCGGGTGGCGCAGCCGGATGAATGCACCGACGCTGCCCGGGATGCCGGCGATGCGGCCGTGCGGGATCGCCACACCATGACCCAGACCGGTACTGCCGAGCTTCTCTCGGGCACCCAGGCTGCTGAGAATGTCCGCGGCCGCCACATTGCTGGCACCGCGCGCCAGGATGCTGGCCAGCGCCTCCAGCGCCTGTTTCTTGCTGGTGAACGTCAGCCCGGAAGCGACGCGGTCAGCGGCGAGGATCTCGGCGATGTTCATCTCGGCGGTTTTTCCTTATGAGCAAAAAAAAGCCCGGCCCGTGAGGGGCCGGGCCTTGTGCGACCCGATTCTACTCAAGCGTCATTCGCTTGTGCGCTTCCTTCTGGTGGTGGTCGCGCAGCTTTTCCTTGTGCTTGCGCGTTTGCTGGTCGAGCTTGTCGGCCATCAGGTCGATGGCGGCGTACATGTCTTCCTGCGTGGCCGCGGCGTGCAGATTGGCGCCGCTGGCGTGAATCGTGGCTTCCGCCTTCTGATGGAGCTTCTCGACGGTCAACACGACTTCGGCTGAAATCAGGTGGTCGAAGTGTCGTTCGAGCCGCTTCATCTTGGTGAGCACGTACTCACGCATCGGCACGGTGACATCGACATGGTGACCGGAGATATTCAGGTTCATCGTTTTGCTCCTTTGACGTTGCTCTACTGACGACCTCTAAAAATCCGGCGCAAGCACCTCACGCCGGCGGTTTGCGCTCGTGCGAGGGCGGGATGCCCAGGCCTTCGCGATATTTGGCTACCGTACGCCTTGCAACCTGTATGCCTTCTTTGAGCAGCAGTTCCGACAGCGTTGCGTCGGAAAGCGGACGCGCGGAATCCTCGGCCGAGATCATCCGCTTGATCATGGCCTGGATGGCCGTGGCCGAGCAGACGCCGCCGCCGGTGGTCTGGACGTGGCTGGAGAAGAAGAACTTGAGCTCGAACAGCCCACGGGGCGTGAGCATGTACTTGTTTGCAGTTGCGCGAGATACGGTCGATTCATGTATGCCCAGCTGCTCGGCGATGTCCCGCAGGACCATGGGACGCATCGCTTCGGGTCCATAATCCAAGAAAGCCCGCTGTTCTTCAACTATCGACTGCGCGACCCGCAGCAGAGTTTCATTGCGCGCTTCCAGGCTGTTAAGGAAGTACCGGGCTTCCTGCAGGTGCTGCTTGAGGACGAGCTGGTCGCGCGAGCTGTCGGCCCGGCGGATCATGCTCTGGTACTGGCCGTTGAGCTTGAGCCGCGGCGTGTGCTCCGGGTTGAGGCTGACAACCCAGCGGCCGTTCTTCTTGGAGACGAAGACGTCCGGCGTGACGTAGTCCGGCTCATGCGCCTGGAATGGCCGGCCGGGATGCGGCTGCAGGGTCCTGATCAGCGCCAGCGCGCGCTCGACCTCCTCGGCCGGCAGGCCGGTGGCGCGGATCAGCGCGCTGTGGTCGCGGCGCGCCAGCAGGCTCAGCTGCTGGCCGATCAGCATCAAGGCGGTATTGATGCCCGGGGTCCGCGCCGGCATCAGCTCCAGTTGCAGGCGCAGGCATTCGCCCAGGTCGCGGGCGGCGACGCCGGTCGGATCGAAGTCCTGGACCTTCTGCAGAACCGTTTCGAGCTTGGCGTCGCTGGCGTCGAAATCGATCCGCAGGCGCGCGGCGAGTTCCTCCCAGTTCTCGATGTAGCCGTCCTCGTTGATGGCGTCGATCAGATGCTCGGCGATGCCGACTTCGTCGCTGGTGAACGGCGCCATCCGCGCCTGCTCGAGCAGGTGATCGTGCAGGCTGGTGCGGCCACGCAGATTGGCCTCGAGGAAGTCGCGCAGCTCGTCGTCGTTGCCGCTGCCGCTGTTGCGAGCTCCGCTGCTGTCATCAAAGACGTCCCCCCACTCGGCATCGACCGGCATTTCGCTGGGAATCTCGCTGTTGTCGAGTTCCAGGCTCTTGGGGTCGCCGGACGCCTCCACGACGGGCGCCTCGTTTTCGGTCGCCGCCTCGGCGCCGCCCTCGACGGTCGCCTCGACCGGTTCGGCGCCGTCGTCGCGCTCCAGCAGGATGTTGGATTCGAGCGCCTGCTCGATCTCCTGCTGCAGGTCGAGGCTGGAAAGCTGCAGCAGGCGGATCGCCTGTTGCAGTGCCGGCGTCATCGTCAATGACTGACCGAGGCGCAGGCCTAAAGTCGATTTCATGTAGTGCTATCGGCGAAACGTAGTTGTGACTTGAGCGGCAGCCGGCACCGCCGCGGTTGCAGGTCCAGACGGGGCGCGCAGCGCACGCGGCTTACTTGACGGTGATGGTGATCTTCTCGGAGGCCACCGAGGGGTTGAACGGCTGATGCTTCCAGTCGGCGAACAACAGCTGCAGGCTGTGCTTGCCCGGCTTGAGCGTCACCGTGGTTTCGGTCTGGCCGTTGCCGAAATGCTTGACCTGCTCCGTCAT
>CAMLDZ010000133.1 GCA_946478985.1 uncultured Solimonas sp. | reverse complement strand
TGTTCGGCGACGGCGACAAGGCCGTGGCGCGCGAGATGGCGCGCCGCTTCGGCGAAGCCTTCGAAACGCTGAGCAGCTTCCGCGGCCTGTCGATCGCCGCGATCAACGGCTACGCGATGGGCGGCGGCCTCGAAGCGGCGCTGGCCTGCGATGTGCGCATCGCCGAGGAACACGCGCAGCTGGCGCTGCCGGAAGCCACCGTCGGCCTGCTGCCCTGCGCCGGCGGCACGCAGAACCTCGCCTGGCTGGTCGGCGAAGGCTGGGCCAAGCGGATGATCCTCGCCGGCGAGCGCATCGAGGCCGCGACCGCCTTGCGCATCGGCCTGGTGGAGCAGGTGGTGCCGAGCGGCGCCGCGCTGGAGACCGCGCTGTCGATCGCCGAGCGCACCGCGCTGCAGAGCCCGACCAGCGTCGCCGCCTGCAAGAAGCTGATCCAGGGCGCGCGCTCGGCGCCGCTCGCGCAACTGCTGCCGATCGAGCGCGAGCGCTTCGTCGATCTGTTCGACACGAAGGACCAGAAGGAAGGCGTGCAGGCCTTCCTGCGGAAGCGCAAGGCGGAGTGGACCAATGGCTGATTCAGGGGCTGAGGGAACCGGAGTCATTGGCAATCCGGACGCGGTGCTGTTCAGCGAGCAGCTCAGCGACAGCGGCCATCGCATCGGCTTTGCGACGCTCAACGCCGAGAAGTCGCTGAACTCGCTGACGCTGGACATGATCCGCCTGCTCGACGCCAGGCTGCGGCAGTGGGCGGACGACCCCAAGCTTGCCGTCGTCGTGCTGCGCGGCGCCGGCGAGAAGGCCTTTTGCGCCGGCGGCGACATCCGCTTTCTGCGCGACGCGATCATCGAACACAGGGGCCCGGGCGCGAACCCGAAAGCGGAGGCTTTCTTCGGCGAGGAATACCGCCTCGACCACCGCATCCACACGTACAAGAAGCCGGTCCTGCTGTGGGGCAGCGGCATCGTCATGGGCGGCGGCCTGGGCCTGATGGCGGGCGCGAGCCACCGCGTGGTCACCGAGACCTCGCGCATCGCGATGCCGGAAATCACCATCGGCCTGTATCCGGACGTCGGCGGCAGCTGGTTCCTGCCGCGCATGCCGGGCCGCGCCGGGCTGTTCCTGGGCCTCACCGGCGCCGCGCTCAATGCGCATGACGCGCTGTATGTGAAGCTGGCCGATTACTTCGCCAAGGCCGCCGATCGCGACGCGCTGTTCGCCACGCTCGCGAGCACGCGCTGGAGCGATGTGGCCGAGGACAACCACGCTGCGCTGTCGACGCTGCTGCGTGCGATCGACGACCGCGCCACTGCCGAGCTGCCGGCGTCCAATGTGCGCAGGCATGCCGAAACGATCGAACAAGTCACTGCCGGCGAGCGCCTTGCCGATGTGGTGGCGAACATCACGGCCTACGAAGGCAGCGATCCCTGGCTGAAGAAAGCCGCCGCCGCGCTGCGCGCCGGCTCGCCGACTTCGATGGCGCTGATCTGGGAGCTGTGGCAGCGCGCCAAGCACTTGAGCCTGGCCGATGCGTTCCGGCTGGAGCTGATCGTCTCGCTGCAGTGCTGCGCGCATCCCGACTTTGCCGAAGGCGTGCGCGCGCTCTTGATCGACAAGGACAACCAGCCGCGCTGGACGCCGGCGACGCTGGAGGAAGTGAAGCCGGAATGGCTCGCTGCGCACTTCGCATCGCCGTGGTCGCCGCTGCTCAACGAGGCAAGCCCGCTGGCCTCTCTTTAAACACATCGATCCCGTCCATGGCGAGGGGCACCGCGTTGCCGTGGATCGTGACTCGCGCGTCGTGGATCACTCGTCGGCGTGGCGCCCCTCGCCATGGGTGGGATCGACCTGCCGCAACACCAGAACATTCAGGCCAGAGCATTCAGGAGCAGCGCATGAGCAACATCGCCTTCATCGGCCTCGGCAACATGGGCGGGCCGATGGCCCTCAATCTGCTGAAAGCCGGGCATGGCCTGCAGGTCTACGATCTCTCCGCCACGGCGCTGGCGGGCGCCAAGGCCGCCGGCGCCACCGTCGCCGCCAGCCCGGTGCAGGCCGTCGCCGGCGTCGAGATCGTGATCTCGATGCTGCCGGCCAGCCGCCACGTCGAGTCGCTGTACCTCGGCGAGCAGGGCCTGCTGCAGAACATCAAGCCCGGCACGCTGGTGATCGACTGCTCGACGATCGCGCCGGCCTCGTCGCTCAAGGTCGCCGAAGCCGCGCAGGCGCGTGATGTGATCTTCATCGACGCGCCGGTCTCCGGCGGCACCGCCGGCGCCGCGGCCGGCACGCTGAGCTTCATCGTCGGCGGCGACGCTTCCGCGTTCGAGCGTGCCAGGCCGGTGCTGGAGAAGATGGGCAGGAACATTTTCCACGCCGGCGCCGTCGGCGCCGGGCAAGTCGCCAAGATCGCCAACAACATGCTGCTGGCGATCCACATGGCCGGCACGGCAGAGGCGCTGGCACTCGGCGTCGCCAACGGCCTCGATCCCAAGGTGCTGTCGGAGATCATGCTCAAGAGTTCGGGCCGCAACTGGTCGCTGGAGCTGTACAACCCCTGGCCCGGCGTACAGGACGGCGTGCCGGCCTCGCGCGGCTACAGCGGCGGTTTCGGCAGTGCGCTGATGCTCAAGGATCTGGGCCTGGCGGCGGAAGCCTCGATCTCCAGCGGCAGCGCGATCCCGCTCGGCGAGCTGGCGCGCAATCTCTACGCGATGCACAGCGAGCAGAACGGCGCGCTGGATTTTTCGAGCATCGTCAAGCTGTATCGCCAGCAGCTGCACTGAATCCTTGTCGCCGCGTGCGGGGAGAGAGTGCCCGCAGGGCGGATGAGGGGCAGCGCGGCGCGCGGCGCGTGGCGCCCCTCACCCCAGCCCTCTCCCCGCAGGCGGGGAGAGGGAGTGGCGCTCGTGGAGATGAAAGCCATGGCGGCAGCGCTATCAGCACAGCTTCCTCCTCCCCGCGCGCACGGAGAGGGTGAATGAAATGGCAATCAAACTTTCCGCCATTGTTCCTTCTCCCCGTGCGCGGAGAGAAGGTCTGTAGTGCCTGGTCGAGGGAATCTTCCAGGTCTCTCCTTCTCCCCGCGCGCGGGGAGAAGGTGCCCGCAGGGCGGATGAGGGGCAGCGCGGCGCACGACGCGTTGCGCTCATGGGGATGAAAGCCACGGCGACGGCGCTATCATCGCCGCCGCCATGAACGACCTCCAGACCGAAACCGCCGCCGCGCTCGTCCTCTCCCGCATCCTGCCCGCCGCCAACGGCCTGCAGATCGGCTACGCCCAGCTCAACGCCGAGAAGTCGCTCAATGCGCTGAGCCTGCCGATGATCGAGCAGTTGCACGCGCAGCTGCGCGCCTGGGCCGACGATCCTTCGATCGCCTGCGTGGTGATCCACGGCGCCGGCGACAAGGCGCTGTGCGCCGGCGGCGACGTGCGCAGCCTGTACCGCAACATGCGCGCGCAGCCGGGCGCCGTGGCGATCGGCGCCAACCTGCCGTTCTTCAATGCCGAATACCGGCTCGATCATTTCTGCCACCGCTATCCCAAACCGCTGCTGGTCTGGGGCAGCGGCATCGTCATGGGCGGCGGCATCGGCGTGATGGTCGGTGCCAGCCATCGACTGGTCACCGAGACCACGCGCGGCGCGATGCCGGAAATCACCATCGGCCTGTTCCCGGATGTCGGCGGCAGCTGGTTCCTCGGCCGCCTGCCGCCGGCGATCGGCCTGTTCCTCGGCCTGACCGGCTGCTCGATCAACGCCCACGACATGCTGCACGCCCAGCTGGCCGATCACTTCGTCCGCGCCGGAGATCGCGAGGCGATCTTCGCCATGCTGACCGGGCTCGACTGGAGCGGCGAGGCCGCGCAGGACCGCGCGCGCCTGACGCAGGCGCTGCAGCCGTACGCCGACAGCGCCGCGCCGCTGCTGCCGGAATCGAATCTACTGCGCCACGCAGCGCTGCTCGCCAGCCTGACGGCCGGCGATTCGATCGCCGAGATCTGCGCGCGGCTCACCGCCTACGACGGCGACGACGCCTGGCTCAAGCAGGCGGTGCAGACGCTGGCCGCCGGCGCGCCGCTGTCGCTGGCGCTGACCGACGAGCTGCTGCGCCGCGGCCGCACGATGAGCCTGGCCGAGGTCCTGCGGATGGAGATGATCGTGGCGCTGCGCTGCAGCGAGCGGCCGAACTTTGCCGAGGGCGTGCGTGCGCTGCTGATCGACAAGGACCGCAAGCCGCGCTGGACGCCGGCGACGCTGGCTGGAGTCACGGCGGCGGAGGTCGAGGCGCACTTCGTCGCGCCGTGGTCCGAGGGCGCGCATCCGCTGGCCGATCTCGGCGCCTGATTTCCCTCACCCCCAACCCCTCTCCCGCAAGCGGGAGAGGGGCTTTTCTTCGGTGCCCCGCAGAGGCGGACGAGGGCGCTACTGGAAGCGATACGTGAAGCCAACCCCATAGGTCCGCGGCATGCCGACGACCTTGGTGATGGTGTCGCCGATGCGCAGCTGGTTGAGCCAGTAGTACTCGTCGGTGAGGTTGCGCACCCATAGCGTCGCGCGCCAGCGGCCGTCGGCGGAATCGGTGCCGGCGCGCAGGTCGACCAGCGTGTAGCTGTCGATCTTCAGCGCCTCGTCCTCGCCAAAGCCGTTGTAGGTCTCGCCCTCGTAATGCGCGTTGACGCCGACGAAGGGCACGTAGCCGCTGGCCAGCGACCAGGCGTACTGGACGTCGGCGTTGGCCTGCCACTCCGGCGTGTTCGGCAGCGTCTGCCCGCCGAAGTTGCTGACACCGCCGAAGTCGTCATACGAGGTGAAATCACCCTTGATCTCGGAGTCGATGTAGACGGCGCTGAGCGAGGTGGTCCAGCCCGCCGCCGGCCGCCACACCAGCTGCGTCTCGGCACCGAGCTGCTCGGACTTGGGCACGTTGATCAGCGACGGCAGCACGCCGAACGGCACGCCGGTGTCGAGGCTGCCGCGGACCTGCTTGTTCTTGTAGTCGTAGTGGAAGACCGCGCCGTCGATCTGCAGCTGCTGCTCGCGGAAGATCGTCTTGAAGCCCAGCTCGGTCGCCAGCAGCGATTCCTGCACCACCGGCTGATACTGCTGCTGCGAGAACGCCGAGAGATTGGGGAAGCTGCCGCCCTTGTAGCCCTTGCTGAGGCTGACATAGAACAGCGTGCCGTCGGCGGGCTTGTAGTCGAGCCCGACGCGCCAGGTGTTGTTGTCCTCGTCGAGCTTGCGCTTGAGGTACTCGGGCTGCGGCGTGATGGTGCCGCTCGTGGCCAGACTATCCGCGACACCGGTGATGCAGCCGCCGGGCGCGATCGCCGATCCGAACACGCCGTTGATCGCCGCCGCCGTCACGCCGTCGCCGGCATCGGTGGTGCAACCGCGGAAATCGTCGGTGGCCTTGGTGTGGCGCGCCGCCAGATGCGCGCGGAACTGCTGGCTGAGGTCGTAGTCGAGCGCCGCGAACACCGCCTTGTTGACGAACTTCTGCTCGCTGTCGTTGTTGGCCGCGGAGAAGTGGAAAGCCGGGTTCGGCGGGAAGCCCTGCTGCGCCGGTGCCAGCACCAGACCGTAGCTGTTGCTGTTCTGGCCCAGGCGGATGATGTCGTACTGGTCGACCTGGCCATTGCTGTAATTGAGGCCGACCAGCCACTGCAGGCGCTCGAAGCTGCGACCGGACCAGCGCAGCTCGTGCGAGTGCGCGTCGATCTCGCCGTCCGATTCGCCCTCGCTGTTCTCGATCGGCAGTCCGTCCGGATCGGCATACATCGAGCGCTTGAAGTGCGCGTAGGAGCCCAGATAAGTCAGCGTGCTGTCGTCGCCGGTCGCGTAGTCGCCGCGCAGCGCCGCCTGCTGCTGGTGCGCGTCGTTGCGCGGATTGCGCGGCCCCCAGTCGGCCTTGCGGTTGTCGCGGCTGGTCGGCGTGTTCTCCACCGCCTCCTGCTCGGCCACCGGCAGGATGTCGAGATCGGCTGCCGGCTGCAGCTGGTAGCGATAGCCCGAGTACTGCAGGGCCTGCGGATCGGACTTGTCGCGGCGTGCCGACAGGGTCAGCGTCAGCTTCAGCGCCTCGCTGGCCTGCCAGTCGAACAGCGCACGGGCATTGAGCTCGTTCTTGCGGCCCAGCTCGTCGTCGCGGCTGGCGCTCTTCTGCCAGGGACCGCTGTTCTGGGCCTTGACCGCGAGCCGGCCGCGGATGCCGGCGGCGAGCGGGCCGCTGACATAGCCTTCGATCGTCTGCTCCTGGAAGCGACCGTAGCCGAGCGTCAGCGCCGAGCTGAACTGGTCGGTCGGCTTGGCGGCGATGTAGTTCACCGCGCCGCCGGTGGCGTTCTGGCCGAACAGCGTGCCCTGCGGGCCCTTCAGGACTTCGACGCGTTCGAGGTCCATCGCCACGCCGCCGCTCATGATCGGGAACGGCACCGGCGCCTCGTCGACATAGACCGGCACGTTGGCCAGCGCGCCGAGGCTGGTTTCGTTGAAGCCGACGCCGCGGATCGAATAGATCGGCGTGCCGTTGTTACCTTCCGAATAACGAAAGCCGGAGACGATCTTCTGCAGATCGGCCACGTCCGCCACGCCCTTCTCGGCCAGCTGCTCGCCGCTGAACGCCGAGATCGACATCGGCACCTCGCTGATCGATTGCGCGCGCTTGGTGGCGGTGACGATGATCTCCTCGATACCGGCGCTGTCGTCGACCGGCAGCGGCGCCGCCGCTTCGGGAGCCGCCTCGGCCGTCGGCTCGGTTGTTTCCGGCGCCGCTTCGACCGGCACCTCGGCGGCGCGCGCCGCCGGCCCGATCGCCAGCGCCAGCGCCATGGCGCCGCCATGCGCCAGCATTTGCAGTTGCTTGTGATGTCCCATGCTCACTCCTCCACGTTCTGGTTTTTCTTGAAGCGATGCTGCGCGGCGGCGGATGCCGCCGGAACCGATGCCGTGCTCCCTCCTGTTCGCCCCGGCTGCGCGAGATTCTTATAGTCCGCTATTTTTTATAGTCCGCTATTAATTTCGCTGCGCAATCATCATCATGCGCCAATGCGCGAGACTTTTGTCGGTAGCCGGCGAGCGAGTGCAAGGCGCGCGACCGCGGTTCCGACCAACGGTCGGATCGCCGCGATCGGCGGTCATCGGAAAGGCGAACGGTGCCGGGTCGCCGGCCTGCGGCTCAGCGCTTGCGAGCGGCGGTCCTGGTGGCCCTGGCCGGCGCCTTTGCAGTCGCCGCGGGCAGAAAGGCCTCCAGCAGCGCCTCGGCGGCGGCCACCGAACTGGTCAGGGGGCCGGTGCGGCCGGCGAAGGTCAGCTTGCTGCTGGTGACGCCTTCGAGCAGCAGCATCAGCGCATCGCCGAGCGTGTCGGCCTGGCTGGCGCCGGCATCCTGCGCCAGCGCGCGCATGCGGCTGCGGATCTCGTTCTTGAAGGCGCGGATCAGCTTGTGGCCGGGATGGCCTTCCTCGCGCAGTTCGACGGCGGCGTTGCTGATCGGGCAGCCGCAGGTGTCCTTGCTGCAGACCTTGGCGACGCTGGCCTCGAACAGCGCCTGGATCTGCCGGCGCGCGTCGCCCGCGTGCGGCGCGACGACGCCGTCCCACCACTCCCAGTACTCGCGCGTCTGCACGCGCAGGCATTCGGCCACCAGCTCGTCCTTCGAGGCGAAGCTGCGGTAAAAGCTCATCTTGTTGGTACCGGCCTCGCAGGCGATGGCGTCGACGCCGACGGCGCGGATGCCCTGCCGGTAGAACAGCTCGCGCGCGGTCTTGAAGATGCGGTCGCGCACGCGCGTGCCGGAACCCGGTTCCGGAAGGCTGCTGCGGCTCGTGCTTTCAGTCATTGCCTCGAATCTCTAAATCGTTTCCACCAGCGGAAGTCTTGACAAGCGATGTTACTGATCGGTAACCTCGCCGCATTGTTACTGATCGGTAACACCCTGACAAGTTCCCAGGCCACATTGTGACCTGACCCGCGGTCCGCTGCGGGTTTTCGAGCCCGGAGCGTTTGATGAACGGCATTGCGCAGCAGGCAGGCACGCAGACGACACGGCGGCATTTTACGTCGCAGACGCTGCTGCCCGGGCTGGTCGCCGCCATCGTCACCGCGCTGGCGACACGGCCCGGCCCGTCGGCAGAACCACCGGCCGATCCGCCGATGATTTCGCTGCGTCTGCCGTGAGCCGGCATCGCGCGAACCCCACCTCCGTATCCCCTGTCCCCTACCCCTATCCCC
>CAMLDZ010000132.1 GCA_946478985.1 uncultured Solimonas sp. | reverse complement strand
GACGTCGCCCTCGAACGCCCGGGCACGCAGGACGCCACCGAGATCGGCGGCGCCAGCGATGGCCCGGAAGAGATCGTCGTGGTCAGCTCGTACAACGCGCGCAAGGCGACGACCGCCAACATCAAGCGCTTCTCGTCGGCCGTCACCGACGCGATCAGCGTCGAGGACCTCGTACGCGCCGGCGACTCCGACGTTGCGGCCTCGCTCAAGCGCGTGGTCGGCGTGTCGATCAGCGGCGGCCGCTACGCGATCGTGCGCGGCCTGGACGGTCGCTACATCGCCAGCACGCTCAACGGCAATCTGCTGCCGAGCACCGATCCGTTCCGCCGCGACGTGCAGCTTGACCTGTTCCCGACCGACATCCTCGGCGGCATCGAGGTGCAGAAGAGCTTCACCGCCGACATGCCGGGCGACACCACCGGCGGCATCATCAAGATCGGCACGCGCGAAATTCCCAACGAGTACATCAACAGCCTGTCGCTGTCCGGCGGCTACGTCACCGGCATCACCGGCGACAAGCTGCTGAGCTACCACGGCGGCGGCATGGACTGGCTGGGCTACGACGACGGCGAGCGCGACCTGCCCGGCGCGCTGGACTCGGCCAGCAACGGCGGCCTTGGTCTCAACATCTGCCAGGTCTCCGGCCAGACCGGCTGCGTCTCGCAGCCCGAGGCGGCTCGGCTGGCCGGTCTGCTGCCGAACCACTACAACACCGAATCGCGCAAGGCCGCACCACAGCTCGGCCTGTCCTACGCGCTCGGCAACAGCTTCAGCACCGAATCGGGCCGTCTCGGTGTCTACGGCGTCGCGACCTACGACAGCTCCGTCACCTCGCGGCAGAACGCCCGCGTCGACAACATCTCCACGCTGTCCACCTACGCACGCGATGCGTTCAAGACGGCGACCAATGCCTATGTCGTCGCCGGCTACGAGAGCGACAGCGGCTGGACGATCAACAGCAAGACGCTGTATCTGCACGACAGCGAAGACACCACGGTCTTCGAGCAAGGCTTCGACAAAACCGAGGAGAACAGCTTCTCGCGCGTGATGCTGGAGTGGGTGGAGCGTCAGCTGATCTCCGAGCAGCTGTCCGGTACCTGGAAGCTGTTCGACACGCACAAGCTGGAATGGCGCACCGCCCTCTCGCAGACCACGCGTCTGTCGCCGGACCGCCGTGCCTACTCGTACCTCGGCAACTCGCTGGTGGTGTCCTCGGTCGAACGCAGCTACTCGGACTTGACCGAGGACGCGATCGACTTCGGCATCGACTACTCGCTGCCGTTCAGCTTCGGCGACAGCGTCAGCACCAGCACCAAGTTCGGCGTGATGTACAACAAGCGCGACCGCACCAACGAACTGGTTCGCATCGGCGTGCGCGCCGGCAGCCAGTCCGCCGATCTGTCGCAGGACATCGAAACGCTGCTGAGCGAGCAGGCCTTCCAGGACGACGAGTTCCGCCTGCGCGGCAGCTCGACTGTCACCGACACCTACGACGGCGAGCAGGAATCGATCGCCGGCTACGTCACCACGCAGATCGATCTGGGCACCGCGTGGACGATCTACGCCGGCGTGCGCCAGGACAACTTCGAGCAGAACCTGGACTTCCCCAACTCGCCGGGTACCACCGCCGATCTGAAGTCGGACGAGCTGCTGCCCTCGCTGTCCGCGCTCTACCGTCTGGGCGACGACCTGCAGTTCCGCCTCGGCTACGCGCGCACCGTGTCGCGGCCGAACATCACCGAGCTGGCGCCGTCGCGCTTCTACGATGACCTGGGCCGCGAGTACATCGGCTGCCCGACCTGCGTGGCATCGAACATCGACAACTTCGACGCGCGCGTCGAGTACTACTTCGATCGCAACGACAGCGTCTCGTTCGCGGTCTTCCACAAGAACATCACCGATCCGCTGGAACGTTCGGTGGCCGACGGCTCCGGCTCGGCGACCAATGCCCTGACCTTCCGCAACAACGAGAAGGCAACGATCTCCGGCGCCGAAGTCGACGGCAACCGCTCGTTCCTGCTGTCGGACGACCACATGCTGTCGCTGGGCGCCAACCTCAGCGTGTTCGATTCGAAGATCACGCTCGACGACGTCGGTCAGCGTCTGGAGCTGTCGGACAACCGCAAGCTGCAGGGTCAGTCGCCGTTCCTGGCCAACCTGCGGCTCGGCTACGACCACTTCCCGACCAAGCAGAAGGCGACGCTCACCGCCAACTACTTCGACGACCGCATCAACATCGTTACCCGCGCGCCGCAGGAGCCGATCTACGAAGCCGGCCGCATCGCCGTGAACCTCACCTACGAGAAGGAGTTCGTGAACCTCTCGAAGCTGAGCTTCCGCATCCAGAACCTGCTCGACGCCAAGACGCGCTTCGTGCAGGACGGCAAGACCATCGAAAGCTGGAAATCCGGTGTCGAGTTCACGCTCGGCTACAACCACCGGTTCTGATCCTGGCGCGGCGCAGCGCGCCAAGCCTCTTGTTCACTCGGGTGAATCTCACGTAGGAGGATGTGTTTATGTTGAAGGACTACAAGATGCTGGCGATTGCCGGCGCGGCGGCGATGCTCTCGGCCTGCGGTGGCGGCGGTGGTGGCGGCGGCGGTGACGAAGAACCGCCTCCGGCGTTCGTCAGCTGCGTGGGCGACGTCTGCACGCTCACCGGCGTGATCAACGAGAACTACACGCTGACCGCGGACAAGAAGTGGCAGCTCGATCCGGTCCGCGCCGTACGCGTGGGCGAAGGCAACGTCACCATCACCACTGATGCCCAGGTCGCTTCGATCAAAGCTGCCGGCGTCACCCTGACGATCGAGCCGGGCACCGACATTCGCGGCTCCAACAACAGCAGCCTGATCGTGACCCGCGGCTCGAAGATCGTTGCCAACGGCACCGCCGCCAATCCGATCACCTTCAGCAGCCTGGACGAAAACTTCGACGGCGAAGGCGAATGGGGCGGTATCGTGGTGCAGGGCTTTGCACCGGTCTTCGGCGGCGGCGGCACCGGCGCCTGCTTCGGCGGCGGCACCTTCTGCAACATCGTCGGCGAAGGCGGCCCCGATGTCGGTGTCTACGGCGGCAACGACAAGGCTGACAACAGCGGCTCGCTGAAGTATGTGCGCATCGCCGAAGCCGGCCTGGTCGCCGGTCTCAACAACGAACTCAATGGCCTGACCCTGATGGGCGTCGGCCACGGCACGACGGTCGACTACATCCAGGTGCACAACAACCTCGACGACGGCGTTGAACTGTTCGGTGGCACGGTCAATATCAAGCATCTGGTGCTGACCAATAACGACGACGACGACATCGACTACGACAACGGCTACCAGGGCAACATCCAGTTCGCGATCGTCCGCAAGAACCAGACGAAGACCGCGCCGTCCGGCAGCAATGATCCGCGCGGCATCGAGGCCAACAGCAGTGACGCCGGCTTTGTCCCGGAGACCAACGCTACCCTGGCCAACGTGACCATCCTTGGCGGCCCGGTCAACAACGCCGCCGACAAACTGCAGCCGGGCGCGCTGTTCCGCGGCGCAGTCACCTCGGCGCTGGTCAATAGCGCGGTGAAGGGCTTCAACACCGGTTGCGTACGCATCCAGGACGCGGCCAGCGGGGGTTCCGGTACCACCGTAAACCAGTTCTCCGACATCACGCTGACCAACGTGCTGGGCGATTGCCAGTCCGGCTTCTACGTGGGTTCGCGCGTCGCCGACGCCGGCAGCAACGCCTCGGCAACGGCCTTCGATGTCGACGCCGCCTATGCCCTCGCGGTCGGCAGCGCGACGCTCGGCGGCGCGGTGACGATCCCTGCCGTCAACAACGGCTCGGGCTTCGCCTTCGAATCCACCGACTACGTCGGCGCCGTCAAGCCGGGCACGTCGGCCGCCAACGCCTGGTGGGCGGGCTGGGTGGTTCCGGGTTCGCTGTAAGCAGTATCGCGGTGCGATTAGAAGCGGCGGCCCTCGGGCCGCCGTTTTTTTTGGACAGGCGGCCGTTGCGTCGCCACCCATCGCCAAACTCCGATCCGCGGCCGGCTGTCTTCGTCGCGTATTCGCAGGCCAAAAAAGCAAAGGGCCCCGACGCGCAGGCGTCGGGGCCCCTTCCACGGTCCTTTGTTGCTACGGACTCAGTAGTTCCACTGCAGCTGCAGACGCAGCAGATCGCCATCGATCACTTCATACGGCGCGCTACCGACATTGGTGCGCTCCATGTGCGCGTAGGCGACGGTGAGCTCCAGTTCCGGGCGGAACTGCCATTCCAGACCGGCCTCGGTCTCGTCGACGTCCATGTGCGGCGCATTGGCGTCGAACTTGGACGCACCGTCGTAGGTCTGCCACTTCACGTAGGGCGTCATCATGCCGAACGGCGTGGAGGTGCGGTACATGGCCTGCAGGTAGCCGCCGCTCAGTGACTCGACGCTGACGGTCCGTGCATCCAGATCCAGCTCCGGACCCCGACCCACGGTCCACTCGCCCTGCAGGCCGAACGGCTGCGGGTAGTAGATGAAGTGGGCGGCGACGCGCTGGTCCTTGAAACCGCTGGCGCGGCCGTCCAGCGCGGGCGTGAAGCTGCTGCCATTGACGCTGATCGAGCTGGTGCCGATCTTGAAGCGGCCGCTGTAGGCGTCGATGCCCGCTTCGAAGTACTGGCCGTTGGCGAACTTGAACGGATACGTGACGTGCACGATCGCGTGCATGCTGTCGTTGCCCTCGGCGCGATTGGCGCCCTGGCCGTTGTAGGCGCCCAGGCCGAACACGCCGTAGTCGCCTGAGCCCTTCAGGCCGGAGCGCACGAGGTACTGGAAACGCTCGGCAGCTGGCTTCGGGTCGTAGTAGAAGACCAGGCCCAGATCGCGCTCGTCGCGCAGTCCGGAGTTGAGCGCATCGGCGCGATCCGGCGTCAGGCGGTTCTGGCTGGACTGCAGGTTTTCCCAGCCGTACGGCATCTTCGACTGGCCGGCGCGGATGCGGAATTCGCGGTCCTTGTCGAAATAGATGTCGGCGTAGGCATCGCGGATCTGGCCGAAGTTACCGGTGCTCGAGCCGCTCGGCGTGCTCGCGAAATCCGGCTGGATGTAGACCGCGAGGTAGTCGCTGACGTCGCCGCTGAGCACCACGCGCGCGCGGCGGATGCCAAGGTTCTGGTTGTCGCCGATGAAGCGGTCGCCGGGCGCGCGTAGTTCGTCGGCATTGTGCTGCAGGCCTTCGTCGAAACGCAGCTGCGTGTAGCCGCGCAGCGACAGCCTGTCGTACCACTTCTTGTCGCTGGACGCCGTCTTCTGCGACGGTGCCGCGGCCGGCGGCGGCGCCGCAGTGCTCGGTGCGGCGGGAACGACCGGGGCCACCGCGGCATTGCCGTCGACCTGCTGGAAGCTGCCCAGCTTGTCGCGGTTCGGGCCGGGCTCGGCGTAGATCTGCCGCGTCGTCTTGTCGACGTAAAGGTCGAGGGTGGCGGCCTGCGCTGCGGAGGCAGTCAGGGTGCAGATAAAGGCGGCAATGGCGTGCTTCTTCATCATCGTCGGGATCACGTCGGGATGGGGCGGGCGAGTGGAAGTGGCGGCACGCTAAGTCGCGGGAATGTCCGATTCGTGACGGAAATGTTTCGTTTCGATGACAACCAGCCTGGTCATCACCGCCGATTGCCATGAATTCTTCATGAAACAGTCACATGCGTGCTCGGAAACCGGATTCCGGCCGAAGCATCGCAGGCCCCGATGACAGTGCGGAGGCGCGCCTTGGACAGGCCTTCGCGCCCCGGTCGCGCAGACTCGACGGCTTTGGGCCAATAAAAAAGGCGCCTCGATGAGGCGCCTTCCGGGCTCGGCAACGCGGCTCAGCTCAGCGTGCCGTGACAGTGCTTGTATTTCTTGCCGCTGCCACAGGGACAGGGATCGTTGCGGCCGATCTTGGGCAGCTCGCGGGTCTGTGTGACCGGGCGCGGTGCCGCCGGGGCCGGTTCGAAACGCCGCGGTGCGGCCGGCTCGGCGGCGGCGGCCTCGGTGCCGGCCTCGATGGCATTGCCATCGAGCGCAGCCGGCGCCTCCTGATGCTGCAGCTGCATGCGACGTTCCAGGGCCTCGGCCTGGCGGCGACGCTGCTCCTCGACCTCCTGCACCTCGGCCTCGCTCTGGATGCGGACGCGGCCGAGCAGCGAGATCACCTCGTGCTTGTAGCGCGCCAGCACGTCGTTGAACATGCTGAAGGCCTCGCGCTTGTATTCCTGCTTGGGGTCCTTTTGCGCATAGCCGCGCAGGTGGATGCCCTGACGCAGATAGTCCATCGCCGCCAGATGCTCGCGCCAGAGGTTGTCCAGCGTCTGCAGCATGGCCGCCTTCTCGAAGTGCTCCAGCACCGAGGCGCCGACCTCGGCCTTCTTGGCCTCGTAGGCCTGCTGCATCTGTTCCAGCAGGCGCGCGCGCAGGCCCTTCTCGTTGAGCTCGCGCTCGGTTTCCAGCCATTGCTTGATCGGCAGTTCCAGACCGAAGTCGCGGCGGAAGGCTTCTTCCAGGCCTTCGACGTTCCACTGATCCTCGATCGACTGCGGCGGCACATATGCGTCGATCACCGCGCTGACCACGTCCGGGCGGATGCTGTCGATCATCGCGGTGACGCGCTCGGCGCCCATCACCTGATCGCGCAGTTCGTAGACCGCCTTGCGCTGGTCGTTGGCGACGTTGTCGTATTCGAGCAACTGCTTGCGGATGTCGAAGTTGTGCGCTTCGACCTTGCGCTGCGCGGTCTCGATCGCACGCGTCACCCAACGGTGCTCGATCGCCTCGCCCGGCTGCATGCCCAGGCCCTGCAGCATTGCGCGCATGCGCGGCGGTGTGAAGATGCGCATCAACGTGTCGTCGAGCGACAGGTAGAAGCGCGAGGCGCCCGGATCGCCCTGACGGCCGGAGCGACCGCGCAGCTGGTTGTCGATGCGGCGCGATTCGTGGCGCTCGGAGCCGATCACGAACAGGCCGCCGGCTTCCTTGACCTTGGCATGCTGCTCGCGCCAGGCCGCGCGGACCGCCTCGCGGGCCGCGGTGTCCTCTTCAGGAATCGACGCCAGCTGCGCTTCGAGATTGCCGCCGAGCACGATGTCGGTGCCGCGACCGGCCATGTTGGTAGCGATGGTGACGGCGCCGAGCCGGCCAGCCTGCGCGACGATCTCCGCCTCGCGCTCATGCTGCTTGGCATTGAGCACTTCATGGGTGATGCCGTTCTGCGTCAGCAGTCCGGACAGCAGCTCGGAGGTCTCGATGCTGGCGGTACCCACCAGCACGGGCTGCTGGCGCGCATGCGCCTGCTTGATCTCGCCGATGACCGCGTCGAACTTGTCCTTGGCATTCATGAAGACCAGGTCGCCCTGGTCCTTGCGCAGCATCGGCCGGTTGGTGGGGATCACCACCACTTCGAGGTTGTAGATGCTCTGGAACTCGAAGGCTTCCGTGTCGGCCGTGCCGGTCATGCCGGACAGCTTCTGGTACAGGCGGAAGTAGTTCTGGAAGGTGATGCTGGCCAGCGTCTGGTTTTCCTGCTGGATCTTGACGCCTTCCTTGGCCTCGATCGCCTGGTGCAGGCCATCGGACCAGCGGCGGCCCGGCATCATGCGGCCGGTGAATTCGTCGATGATGACGATCTGCCCGCCGCGGACGATGTACTCGACGTCGCGCTTGTACAGATGATGCGCGCGCAGCAAGGCATTGAGGTGATGCAGCAGGACGATATTGGAAGCGTCGTAGAGGCTGTCATCGTCGCTGAGCAGCTGCGCGCCGCGCATCAGCTCCTCGACCTTCTCATGGCCGGCCTCGGTCAGATGCACCTGACGGCCCTTCTCGTCGACGGTGAAATCGCCCGGGCCGTCCTCTTCCTGCTGGCGCTCGAGCCGCGGGATCAGCACGCTGATCTTGCGGTACAGCTCGGGATCGTCGTCGGTCGGGCCGCTGATGATCAGCGGCGTGCGGGCCTCGTCGATCAGGATCGAGTCGACTTCGTCGACGATCGCGTAATGGTGGCCGCGCTGCACCTTGTCGCCCAGCGCGAACGCCATGTTGTCGCGCAGGTAGTCGAAGCCCAGCTCGTTGTTGGTCGCGTAGGTGATGTCGCAGCCGTAAGCGGCGCGCTTCTCCTCGCTGCTCTGCCCCGAGGTGATGACGCCGACCGTCATGCCGAGGAAGCGGAAAATCCGCCCCATCCATTCCGAGTCGCGGCGCGCCAGGTAGTCGTTGACGGTGACGACGTGCACGCCCTTGCCG
>CAMLDZ010000131.1 GCA_946478985.1 uncultured Solimonas sp. | reverse complement strand
AGCCCAGGCCCCAGGCGCCGAGCGTCGGCGATTCCCAGTTGTCCTCGACGAAGCGGATGTCGTGCGTCAGCGGGTCGAAGCCGAGCAGCTTCAGCGACTGCAGGTAGAGGTCCTGGATGTTGGCCGGGCTCGGCTTCATCAGCACCTGGAACTGGTAGTAGTGCTGCAGGCGGTTGGGGTTCTCGCCGTAGCGGCCGTCGGTCGGCCGGCGGCTCGGCTGCACGTAGGCGGTGTTCCACGGCTCCGGGCCGACCGCGCGCAGGAAGGTCGACCAGTGGAAGGTGCCGGCGCCCATTTCCATGTCCATCGGCTGCACGATCACGCAGCCCTGCTCGGCCCAGAATTTCTGCAGCGTGAGAATCAGGTCCTGGAACGTCATGGCGGGTGTGCGGCGCGGCGGGCGGAAACGGGCCGCGAGTATATCAACGCGCGTCCGCAGCACCGCGGCGGCGCGCGATCAGACCGAGCAGCGGGCCGGTCATCAGCGTCGTCACCAGGGCCATGATCACCATCATCGTGAACACGCGCGGCGACAGGATGCCGAGGTCGTAGCCGAGGTTGAGCACCACCAGTTCCATCAGCCCGCGGGTATTCATCAGGGCGCCGATCATCAGCGAATCGTGCTGGCTGGCACCGGTCAGCCGCGCCGCCAGGTAGCTGCCGCCGAGCTTGCCGGCGACGGCCACGGCGATGATCGTCGCGCACAGCAGCAGATCGCCACCGCTCTGCAGCAGACCCAGCTCGGTGCGCAGGCCGGTCAGCGCGAAGAACAGCGGTAGCAGCACGATGCTGCCAAACGCATGCAGCCGTTCGCGCAGCTGTGCGCGCAGCGCGCCTCGGCGCGGCATCGCCAGGCCGGCGACGAAGGCGCCGAACAATGCGTGGATGCCGATCAGTTCGGTGGCCGCTGCCGACGACAGCAGCACCACCAGCACCAGCGTCGTGCTCAGGGTGTCGTGATCGCCGCGGGCGTCGCGCGCCGCTGCCCAGCGCGCCAGCAAGGGCTTGAGCCAGCCGAGCATCAGCGCGGTAAAGGCTAGCGTCAGGCCCGCCGTCAGCAGCGCCTGCAGCGGACTCGCCGACTGCGCCAGCGCGACCACCAGCGCCAGCAGGCACCAGGCGCTGACGTCGTCGATCGCCGCGCAGGCGATCGCATTGCGGCCGATGTCGGTGTCAGTCAGCCCGCGCTCCTCAAGAATGCGCGCCAGTACCGGAAAGGCGGTGACGCTCATGGCGATGCCCATGAACAGCGCCAGCGCCTGAAAGGGGACTGGGGGCACACCCGACGCCGTCAGCGCCGGATACGCGACCAGCACCAGGCCGACGCCGAGCGCGAACGGCACGAAGATGCTGACGTGGCTGACGATGACCGCGGTGCGCAGCTTGGCGCGCATGGCGTCGAGGTCCAGGTCCAGGCCGACCAGGAACATGAACAGCAGCACGCCGAGCTGGGCCAGCATGCCCAGCGCATCGAACGAGGCCGCCGGAAACAGCAGCGCCGAGGCCGAGGGCCAGAGCCAGCCGAGCAGCGAGGGCCCGAGCAGCAGGCCGGCGACGATCTCGCCGGCCACCGCCGGCTGGCCGCAGCGCCGCGCGACGGCGCCCAGCCCGCGCGCCGTCAGCAGCACGACGATCAGTTGCAGCAGCAGCCGCGCCAGCGGCGTGGTGCCGATCGCCTCCGTTGCTGCCGGCAGCGACGCCGGCACAGCGGCCGGGTAGTGCGCGGCACCGAGCAGCACCAAGGCGGCGACTGCGGCGACGGACAGGGCCAGCACGGCGAGGTAGGCAAGCGCGAAGGGGCGCATCGACGGGGCGCTGATCACGGCGGCAGGGGAATTGGAATGGCGCGGACGGTGTCACGGCGGCCGCGGCACGGTCAATGGTGTCGCGCGGCGCAGCTGTGAGCCGCTGCATAAGGCCGCTATAGTCGACGCCATGTCCGCACTCAAACCGCTGTTCGCCAACAACGACGCCTGGGCACGGGGCCGCCTTGCCGAGGACCCCGACTACTTCCGGCGGCTGGCCAGCCAGCAGAAGCCGGATTACTTGTGGATCGGCTGCGCCGACTCGCGGGTGCCGGCCAACGAAATCCTCGGCCTGCCGCCGGGCGAGGTCTTCGTCCACCGCAACATCGCCAACGTCGTCGTCCACACCGACTTCAACTGCCTGTCGGTGATGCAGTTCGCTGTCGACGTCATCAAGGTCAAGCATGTCATGGTGGTCGGCCACTACGGCTGCTCGGGTGTGCACACCGCGCTGCACCAGGGGCGCGTCGGCCTGGCCGACAACTGGCTGCGCCACGTCCGCGATGTCGCCGACCGCAACGCCGGTCGCCTCAAGGCCATCGCCGACGAGGTCGAGCGGCACGACCGTCTCTGCGAACTCAACGTGCTGGAGCAGGTGCTGCATGTCGGCCAGACCACCATCGTCGAGGACGCCTGGCAGCGCGGCCAGCCGCTGTCGCTGCATGCGCTGGTCTACGGTTTGCGCGATGGCCGCCTGCGCGATCTGGGCATGACCGTGGACCATCGCGACCAGCTTGAATCCGCCTACGAATCGGCGCTCGAGCGCCTGTTCCGGCCGGACGCCTGAGCCGCCACGGCGCGGGCAAAACGGGTACGATGGCGCGCCCTTGATCCCCGATGTTGGCCCCAAGCCGGCCCCGACGCTGGCATGTTTCATGCTGCATTTTGGCGCACGCTGGGGGGACCTAGCTCTGGCACCTGCTTTCCGTAAGCCCTAAGGAGACGCCCAATGTCGGGTAGTGACGTTCTGAAAACCATTAAAGAGAAGGAAATCAAGTACGTCGATTTCCGCTTCTGTGACACCCGCGGTAAGGAGCAGCACGTCACCGTGCCGGCTCACACCATCGAGGAAGAGCTGTTCACCGATGGCAAGATGTTCGACGGTTCGTCGATCGCCGGCTGGAAGGGCATCAACGAGTCCGACATGATTCTGCTGCCGGACGCGTCGACGGCCTTCATCGATCCGTTCTTCGACGACGCCACGCTGGTGCTGTCCTGCGACGTCATCGAGCCGGCCACCGGCCAGGGCTACTCGCGCGACCCGCGCTCGCTCGCCAAGCGCGCCGAGGCCTACCTGAAGTCGACCGGTATTGCCGACACGGCCTACTTCGGCCCGGAAAACGAATTCTTCATTTTTGACTCGATCCGCTGGGACTCGGGCATGAAGGGCTGCTTCGTCGAGATCGACTCGGCGCACGCCGCCTGGAACTCGGGCAAGGAATACGCCGACGGCAACATCGGCCACCGCCCGGGCGTCAAGGGTGGCTACTTCCCGGTGCCGCCGGTCGACGGCCTGCAGGACATCCGTTCGGCCATGTGCTCGACGCTGGAATCGGTCGGCATGGGCGTCGAAGTCCATCACCACGAAGTTGCCACCGCCGGCCAGTGCGAAATCGGCGTCAAGTTCGGCACGCTGGTGAAGAAGGCTGACGAAGTCCTCAAGCTCAAGTACGTGGTGCAGAACGTTGCCCACCAGTTCGGCAAGACGGCCACCTTCATGCCGAAGCCGATCGTCGGCGACAACGGCTCGGGCATGCACGTCCACCAGTCGCTGTCGCTGAACGGCAAGAACCTGTTCTCGGGCGACAAGTACGGCGGCCTCTCCGAGACCGCGCTGTACTACATCGGCGGCATCCTCAAGCACGCCAAGACCATCAACGCCTTCACCAACCCGGGCACCAACAGCTACAAGCGCCTGGTTCCGGGCTTCGAAGCGCCGGTCATGCTGGCCTACTCCGCGCGCAACCGCTCGGCGTCGATCCGCATCCCGTACGTTGCCAACCCGAAGGGTCGCCGCATCGAAGTCCGTTTCCCGGACTCGACCGCCAACCCCTACCTCGCGTTCGCGGCGATGATGATGGCCGGCCTCGACGGCATCCAGAACAAGATCCACCCCGGCGATGCCGCCGACAAGGATCTCTACCATCTGCCGCCGGAAGAGGACGCCAAGATTCCGCGCGTCTGCCACAGCCTCGACATGGCGCTGGAGCACCTCGACAAGAACCGTGAGTTCCTGACTCGCGGCGGCGTCTTCACCGACGACGTAATCGATGCCTACATCGAGCTGAAGATGCAGGAAGTCACGCGCTTCCGCATGACCACGCATCCGATCGAGTTCGAGCTTTATTATTCGCTGTAAGGCTTTGCCCAACAGCGAATAAACGACAGAGCTCTGTTGTGCGCCGTATCGCCAGCGATACGGCGGGCGCTGCAAGCCAAGTGCGGTCAAGTACCTGGAAAGCCCCTGCCGTCAGGCGGGGGCTTTTCTTTTGCCTAATGGCCCTTAATCTGCGCGCATGAAGCTTCTCGCCGCGTTTCTGCTGGTTTTATCCTGCGCCGGGGCGCTGGCGGCCGGCGATGAGGTGTATCGCTACGTCGATGCCGACGGCCTCGTCCATTACACCGACCGTGCACCGGAGCGGAACGCAAAGCCCTTGGCGATGCGCCCGCCGCCGGGCGTCCGCGCGGCGGGGAAGGCGCGCTTTTACAGTCCCGAGGCGCTGCGCGAGGCGGCGCGCTTCGCCGTTCGCGTGGAGTCGCCGACCCCGGACGAGCGCTTTGCCACCGGGCGTCCGCCGACGCTGGTCGCGGCCAGCGTGATGCCCGGGCTGGTGAAGGGATTTCGCCTGATTTATCAAGTTGATGGGCGGAATCTGCCGGCCACGCCCAGTGATCAGCTGAGCATTGCGCTGACACCGCTGTCGGAAGGCTCGCACGAGGTGCGGGTGATCCTGCTGGACCCCGCCGGCCGCGAGGTGGCGCGCTCCGAAACCAGTCGCTTCGAGCTTGGCACCAAGACGAGGCATCAAAGCGCACCAAAGAAGAACTAAAGCACTAAAATGGTGCCTTCTCTCCCGGAAGGCCTGTCCAGATGCGGTGCAACGATGGTGATGCGCATGGCCTGCATCTTGCGATGGCATCGCAATGAAATTGGGCGTTCGCAGTCGAGTCACGGCAGAAGATGTCCTTGATGGATTAACCACGGCCGTGGTCGCGCTGGACGAGGGCTTGCGGGTATCCATGATCAATTCCGCTTCCGAGGGGCTCTTCGAGGTCTCCCGTCGGCTCGCCCTCGGCGCGCCGGTGGTGGAAGCTTTGCCGCACCTGGCTGCCCACGCCTCGCGCCTGCAGCGCTCGCTCGATGCCTCGACCGGCTTCATCGAGCGCGAGACGCGGCTCGAACGCGGCAATTCGGCCGTAACGGTGGACCTCACGGTGACACCGTTCGTGGTGGGGCGCCGGCCCGGCTTGTTGCTGGAAATGCTGCCGCTCGATCGCCATCTGCGGATCTCGCGCGATGAGCTGATCCAGACGCAATTCGACGCCAGCCGCGAGCTGATCCGCGGGCTGGCCCATGAAGTGAAGAACCCGCTCGGCGGCATTCGCGGTGCTGCGCAATTGCTGGAGCAGGAATTCCCGGATTCCGAGCATCGCGAATACACGCGCGTGATCATTCGCGAAGTCGATCGCCTGCAGAACCTCGTCAATCGCATGCTCGGCCCGAACCGCTTGCCGATGAAGGCGCTGCTCAACATCCACGAACTGCTGGAGCATGTGCGCCAGCTGGTGCAGGCCGAGGCGCCGGCGCAGATCGCCGTGCTGCGCGACTACGATCCCAGCATCCCGGAGGTGGTCGTCGATCGCGAGCAGATCATCCAGGCGGTGCTCAACATCCTGCGCAATGCGCTGCAGGCGATCGGCAGCAAGAAGCCCGGTTCGATCACGCTGCGCACGCGTACGCGCCGGCAGCTGACCATCGGCGGGCTGCGCCACAAGCTCGTCGTGCAGATCGACATCGAAGACACCGGCCCCGGCATCGCGCCGGACATGCTGGAGAAGATCTTCTATCCGATGGTGACGACCCGCGCCGAAGGCACCGGGCTCGGCCTGCCGATTTCACAATATCTGGTGCATGCCCACGGCGGCTTGATCGAATGCCGCAGCCGTCCGGGATGCACTGTCTTTTCCCTGTATCTGCCGATTGAAACCTCATGAGCGCGCTCAACGTCTGGATCGTCGATGACGACGAGTCGATCCGCTGGGTCATCGAGAAATCGCTACATCGCGCCGGCATGAGCGTCACCAGCTTTCCCGGTGCCGCCGAGCTGCTCGATGCGCTGGCCGATGATTCGCCGGATGTCCTGATTTCCGATATCCGCATGCCCGGCGTCGACGGGCTGACGCTGATGACGCGCGTGCACAGCGCGCATCCGGAGCTGCCGGTCATCATCATGACCGCGCATTCGGATCTCGACGCCGCGGTCGCCGCCTACAAGGGCGGCGCCTTCGAGTATCTGCCCAAGCCCTTCGACGTCGACGGTGTCGCCGACCTTGTGCGTCGCGCCGCGCGCAAGCGCGAGATCGCCGAAGAGCTGCCGGCGGAACCGCCGACGACGATGATCGGCGAGGCGCCGGCTATGCAGGACGTGTTTCGCGCCATCGGCCGCCTCTCGCAATCGCACATCACGGTGCTGATCACCGGCGAATCGGGTACCGGCAAGGAACTGGTGGCCCGGGCCCTGCACACCAACAGCCCGCGCTCGACCAAGCCCTTCATCGCGATCAACACCGCGGCGATCCCCAAGGATCTGCTCGAATCCGAATTCTTCGGTCACGAGCGCGGCTCGTTCACCGGCGCGGCAACGCAGCGCAAGGGCCGCTTCGAGCAGGCCGACGGCGGCACGCTGTTCCTCGACGAAATCGGCGACATGCCGGCCGACCTGCAGACGCGCCTGCTGCGCGTGCTGTCGACCGGCGAGTTCTACCGCGTCGGCGGCGTCGCGCCGGTCAAGGTTGATGTGCGCGTGATCGCGGCGACGCACCAGGATCTCGACGGCCTGGTCCGCGAGGGTCGCTTCCGCGAGGATCTCTACCACCGCCTCAACGTCATCCGCATCCGCATCCCGCCGCTGCGCGAGCGGCCGGAGGACGTGCCGCAACTGGCGCGTTCGTTCCTGTCGCGGGCCGCCGAGGAACTCAAGACCGAACCCAAGCGCCTGCGCCCCGACGTGCTGCAGCGGCTCAAGTCCTTCCACTGGCCGGGCAATGTGCGCCAGCTCGAAAACATCTGCCGCTGGCTGACCGTGATGGCGCCGGGGCAGGACGTGCACCCGCAGGACCTGCCGCCGGAGTTGCTGCAGACCGTGCCGGTGCCGGTCGCGCGGCCGGTGGCCAGCGTCGCTGTCGCGATGCCGGTCAACGGCACCGGGACGGCAGCGCCGATGTCGACGCCGCTGCCGGCAGCCATCAGCGCACCGATGCATGGCGCCTGGAACGAATACCTGCACGACTGGGCGCAGCATGAGCTGGCCGCCGGCCACAGCGATCTGCTCGGAACCGCGGTGCCGCTGTTCGAGCGCACGATGATCGAAGTCGCGCTCGCTGCGACCAAGGGCCAGCGCCAGGAAGCGGCCAAGCGCCTGGGCTGGGGCCGCAACACGCTGACGCGCAAGATCAAAGAGCTGGGGATGGGGGACGACGACTAGGCTCGCCACGCGATCGTTCTGCGGGGCGCGTCGGCGCATTCGTCGCTCGGGCCCGCGCCGCAAGCGGCACGCGGGCTGACGCGCAGGATCAAGGAGTCGGGGATGGGGGCGACGACGACTGCACTCGTCGCTCGCAGGCAGGCGCGGCAAGGACGCGCGCCTGCATGTTCGTGTTCGTCTCTGCGGCGCCGCTTGCGTATGCTGGCCGCCCCTACCGTCCAGAGGCCGTCCGCATGCCCGTTCTGTTCTCCGATCTGCCGCAAGCCGGCCAGCCCTTCGCCGACGTTGCCACCGCCGGCCAGCCCAGCCCGGAGCAGCTGCGCGCGGCCAAGGCCCGGGGCCTCAAGCGCATCGTCAACCTGCGGCCGCACAGCGAGCCGATCGGCTTCGACGAGGCGGCGCTGGCGGCCGAGCTGGGCCTGGACTACATCAACATCCCGGTCGCCGGTGCCGGCGACATCAACCTCGACAAGGCGCGCGCACTGGACGCGGCGCTGCAGAACGCCGGCGGACCGGTGCTCGTGCATTGCGCCAGCAGCAACCGCGTCGGTGCCCTGCTGGCGGTGCGTGCGCATGCCTTGCACGGCAAGAACCTCGAGGACGCGCTGGCGATCGGCCGCGACGGCGGCCTGCGCGCGATGGAGCCGGCGGTGCGGCAGCTACTCGGCGGCTGAGCGACTTGCTAGGGCCTGTTAACGCTATGGCCGCCGCTGTGACGGAGACCGTTTTGGCGCAGC
>CAMLDZ010000130.1 GCA_946478985.1 uncultured Solimonas sp. | reverse complement strand
CTGGCCGCAAAGCGGGTGGCATCACAGCGGCGGCCATAGCGTTAACAGGCCCTAAGGCCTACGCGCGTGCAGGGTCGCCGGCTTCCAGCAGGGCCTTGAGCGCCTGCAGATCGCGCAGCACCCAATCGGCATCGGCGGCGAACTGCGCATCGCTCATCGCCGGCTGCCGCAGCAGCGTCAGCAGCACCTCACAGCCTTGACCGTTGACGATCGCCCGCATCGGCACCTCGACGGCGCTGCCGTCCGGCAGCAGCACGCGGTGATCGAGCACGCCATGGGGATTGCGCGGTGTGAAGCGCACGCGCACCGGGCCGGCCCCGGTCTGCGCGATCCAGTCATCGCCGGCCCGCTGCAAGTCCGTGCCGAGTCCGCTCGCCCACTGCGCGAAATGCGCCGGCTCGGCCAGGAAATCGTAGACCTGCGATTGCGGCCGCTCGATGTGGACGCTGAGCGTGCGCGATTGCATCACGATCAGTGCCCGGCGATCGTCATGCCGTCGATCAGCACCGAGCCGGTGCGCACGCCGGCGCGGGCATCGACGTCGCTGCCGACCGCGGCGAC
Source organism: uncultured Solimonas sp. (assembly GCA_946478985.1). The sequence continues at coordinate 7,800 of CAMLDZ010000130.1, read as the reverse complement.
GCGCCGGAACATGTCGGAAAGATTGCCGGCGATGGTCAGCTCATCGACCGGATAGGCGATCTCGCCGTTCTCGACCCAGAAGCCGGCGGCGCCGCGCGAGTAGTCGCCGGTAACCAGGTTGCTGCCGTGGCCGAGCAGCTCGGTGACCAGCAGGCCCTGGCCCATCTCGCGCAGCAGGCCGGCGAAATCCAGTTTGCCGGGCTCGACGATCAGGTTGAACACGCCGCCGGCGTTGCCGGTGGTCTGCAGGCCGAGCTTGCGCGCCGAATAGCTGCCGAGCAGCCAGCCTTCGAGGCGGCCGGCGTCGACCAGCGTGCGCTCCTGCGTCGCCACGCCCTCGTGATCCCAGGCGGCGCTGGCGGCGGCGCGCGGCAGATAGGGCAACTGCCGCAGCGTGACCTTCGGCGAGAACACCTCCGAGCCCAGGCGGTCGACCAGGAAGCTGGCCTTGCGGTACAGCGCACCGCCGGAAATCGCCCCGACGAAATGCCCCCAGAAGCCGCGCGCCAGTTCCGGCGGCAGCAGCACCGGCGCGCTGCGTGTCGACAGCTTGCGCGCGCCCAGGCGCGCCACCGCGCGCTCGCCGGCACGGCGTCCCAGCGCTTCCGGCGTCAGCAGTTCGCCCGGCACGCGTGAATTGCTGTACCAGTAGTCGCGCTGCATGTCGTCGTCCTGGCTGGCGATCACCGCGCAACTCAGGCTGTGCTGCGTGCCGCGGCGGATGCCGGTGAAGCCATGGGTGTTGGCATAACCGGAGATGCCGCGATGGCTGGAGACGCCGGCGCCTTCGCTGCCGGTGACGCGCGCGTCGACCGCCAGCGCCGCGGCCTCGCAGGCGCGCGCCAGATCGACGGCCGCCTCGGCACCGAGATCCCAGGGGTGTTCGAGATCCAGATCGGGAAAATTCCTTGCCATCAGCGCCGGATCGGCCAGGCCGTTGGCCGGGTCCTCGCCGGTGGCCGAGGCGATCGCCAACGCGGCGGCGACGGCCTGGGCGATGCCCGACTCGCTCCAGTCGCCGGTCGAGGCATTGCCCTTGCGCTGGCCCATGTAGACCGTCAGGCCCAGCTCGCGGTCCTGCTGGAATTCCAGCGTCTCGACCTCGCCATTGCGGACATTGACCGACAGGCCGCGGCTGGCCGAGATGCTGGCTTCGGCGGCGCTGGCGCCGCCGGCGCGGGCACGGGCGAGGACCTGGCTCAGGCGCTCGCGCAGCAGTTCGGCGGACGGCAGGGTCGATGGAGTCGGAACACTCATGATGGCAATCGGCAGGACCTGATCAGGGAAGATGGACGGACGATAACGCGGATTGCGCGGCCAGATGGGCGGCGAGCTGCTGCAGGCGCTGCGGCGTGCCGACGTCCGACCACAGGCCGTCATGGCGCTCGCCGCTCGCCAGCCCGCGCGCGGCAGCGGCGCGCAGCAGCGGCGCCAGCGGGAACGCGCCATCGGCCTGGCCATCGAACAGCCGCGGATCGAGCACCGACAAGCCGCCGAAGGTCAGCAGCGGCGGCGCCGCCGGCTCGACGATGCGGCCGTCGCGCAGCGCGAAATCGCCACGCGGATGGTGCTCGGGATTCGGCACCAGCAGCAGATGCGCCAGATCACCGCCCAGGCCCTGCGCGCCGCGGGTCACCAGCCGCTGCAAGGGATAGTCGGTGTAGACATCGGCGTTGACGAGCACGAAGGGCGCGACGCCCAGCAGCGGCAGCGCGCGGCGGATGCCGCCACCGGTCTCCAGCGCCGGCCAGCCTTCGTCCGAGTACGCGATCCCGACGCCGTAGCGGCTGCCGTCACCGAGCAGCTCGACGATCGTGCGGCCGAGCCAGCCGAGATTGATCACCACCTCGCGCACGCCGGCGGCGGCGAGGTTCAGCAGGTGATGCTCGATCAGCGTGCGGCCGCCGATCTCGATCAGCGGCTTGGGACGGGTGTCGGTGAACGGCCGCATCCGCTCGCCGCGGCCGGCGGCCAGCACGAAGGCCCGGGTCACTGCAGACCCAGCTCGTCGAACAGCTTGAGCAGCGGCTGCAGCTGGCGATAACGCACCGCGACCTCGCGCACGTAGCCGATGAAGCGCGGCACGTCGGCGAGGTAATGCGGCTTGCCGTCGCGGTAGTTGATGCGCGCGAAGATGCCGATCACCTTCAGATGCCGCTGCAGGCCCATCCAGTCGAAGGCGCGCGCGAATTCGGCATCGTCGGCCACCGGCAGGCCGGCGCGGCGCGCGCGCTCGGCGTACTGGCGGCGCCAGGCCTCGACGCGCGCGGCCGGCCACGACAGGAAGGCGTCCTTGAACAGCGACACCACGTCATAGCTCAGCGGGCCTTCGACGGCGTCCTGGAAATCCAGGATGCCGGGACTCGGCGCAGAGACCATCAGATTGCGCGGCATGTAGTCGCGGTGCACGTAGACGCGCGGCTGCGCCAGCGCCGATTCGACCAGCAGGCGCTCGACAGCGGCCAGCCGCTCGGCCTGCGCGGCGCTCAGGCCAGTCTGCAGATGCCGCGCGACGTACCAGTCCGGGAACAGCGACAGCTCGCGCTGCAGCAAGGGCGCGTCGTAGGCGGGCAGCACCCCGGGCCGGCTGGCCAGCTGCCAGCGGATCAGCGCGTCGATCGCGTCCGCCATCAGCGGCTCGGCGTTGGATTCGTCGATGACGTGCAGGAAAGTCTGGCGGCCCAGATCACTGAGCAGCAGATAGCCGCGCGCCAGATCCTGGGCCAGGACGCGCGGCGCATTGAGGCCGGCGCCCTGCAGCAGGCCGGCGATGCGGATGAAGGGCTCGCAGTCCTCCTGTTGCGGCGGCGCATCCATGACGATCCAGCTGCGGCCGCCGTCGGCCTCGATGCGGAAATAGCGGCGAAAGCTGGCATCGGCCGAGGCCGGCGCGAAGCGCGCCTCGCCGTCGGCGAGATCCAGCGCGGCGAGCGCCCACCGCCGCGCTGCCTCGGCGCGGTCGTCGAGTGCGCTTGCAGCGGCCAGCGGCGAGGAGGAAGCGGTGTTCAAGCGGGCATTCAAGAGCGGGGAACCGGCGGTCATGCAGTGCACAACAGCATACCCGAGCGGCGACGGGAACTTTGCCGATTGCACCCCGCGCCGGCCTGCGCCAAGCTTGCCGCCCTTAATCAGACGTCTTACAAGTAGAAGTCCACTCTTGCCTCGACTCCACGGCCTGCGCTGGCACCTGATCGGCATGGGGTTCATCGCGGTGATGCCCGCCTTCGCGCAACAGGGCTCGCTGACGACGACCTCGGATTATCAGGACAAGAAAATCAAGATCGCCTCGTCATGCCCGCAGATGAGCGACGGCCTGCCGCCCTTGTCCGGCGAGCACGACGGCAAGATCCACATCAACGCCGACGAGGTCGACCTCAGCGAGGAAGGCCTGTCGCAGATGCTCGGCTCGGTGCGGGTCCGCCAGGACGATCGCGAGATCACTGCCGAACAGCTCGACTACGACGACGCCGAGAAACGCGCCATCATCGACGGCACCTCGCGCTTCCGCAGCAAGGATTACGTCATCGAGTCCAGGCACACCGAGCTGGACTTCGACGACCAGACCGGCCTGTTTACCGACAACCAGTTCACGCTGATGTCGCGCTCGGCGCGCGGCGATGCGGCGCGCATGGAAGTGCGCGGCGACAAGACCGCCGACCTCAGGAGCGCGCGCTACACCAGCTGCGCACCCGGCAACAACGACTGGTACCTGGAAGCCAGCCGCATCCAGCTCGATCAGGAAGAAGGCCTGGGCACCGCCCACAACGCGCGGCTGCGCTTTCTCGGCGTGCCGATCTTCTACAGCCCCTGGCTGCAGTTCCCGATCGACGACCGCCGCCGCAGCGGCCTGCTCTACCCGATCGTCGGCGACACCGACCGCACCGGCTTCGACGTCCGCCAGCCGGTCTACCTGAACCTGGCGCCGAACTATGACCTGACGCTGACGCCGCGCTACATGTCCGAACGCGGCTTCCAGATCGGCGGCGACGGCCGCTACCTGTTCGCCAGCGCCGAAGGCCAGATCGGCTACCAGTATCTGGACCGCGACCGCGTCACCCACGAACGCCGCGACTATCTCAAGTGGCGCCACGAGGGCCTGCTGAGTCCGCATCTGTCGATGGACGTGCAGTACAACGACGTCAGCGACCCGACCTACTTCGAAGACCTCGGCGGCGACATCGACCTCAGCTCGATCTCGTTCATCGAGCGCAGCGCCCGCTTCAACTACCAGGCGCCCGCCAAGTACTCGATCCAGGTGCTGGCGCAGGACTACCAGCGCGTCGCCAGCAATCTGGAAGCGGCGGAAGACCCTTATCGCCGCCTGCCGCAGGTGCTGTTCAGCGCGCAGACCCGCAACAGCTTCCTGTATTCGCGGCTCGGCATCGACGGCGAATACGTCAACTTCGCGCGCGACAACTCGGTCGAGGGCCAGCGTGTCGACGTCGCGCCGTACCTGAAGATCGAGCGCGACGCGCTGTCCTGGTACGGCGAAGCGCGCGTCGATTACCACTACACCACCTACGAACTGACCAGCACCGAGGCGGGCGAGCCGAGTTCGCCGGATCGCAGCCTGCCGATCTTCAGCGCCGAGTACGGCCTGCGCTTCGAGCGCCTGCTCGCCGACGGCACGCCGCAGACGCTGGAGCCGCGGCTGTTCTACCTGTACGCCCCGCACCGCGACCAGAGCGCGCTGCCGGTGTTCGACGGCGGCCAGCCGGACTTCGATTTCACCCAGCTGTTCGCGCGCAACCGTTTCTCGGGGCTGGACCGCATCGGCGACGCCAATCAGGTGGCCATGGCGCTGACCGCGCGCCAGCTCGATCCGTCGACGGGCGGCGTCAAGGCCCAGGTCAGCGTCGGCCAGCTGTACCGCATCGAGGCGCCGACGGTGGGTCTGCCCAACCAGCCGATCCCGGACAACGGCGCCACCGACTTCATCGGCGAGGTCATCTACAACCTGTCCGAGCGCTGGGGCACGCGGGCGCTGACCCAGTGGTCGCCGGAAAGCTCGCGCTTCACCCGCGGCGCGATCGCGATCCGCTACCGCGACGACGGCCGCCGCCTGTTCGAGGCCGCCTACCGCTACCGCCGCGGCCTGCTCGAACAGACCGATCTCACCGCCGTCACGCCGCTGTTCGGACCGTTCAGCCTCGCCGGCCGCTTGCGTTACTCGCTGGAGGAAGAACAGACGCTGGACGCCTACGCGGGCCTGCGTTACGAAACCTGCTGCTGGGCCGCCAACGTCGCCATGCGCCGCTACATCAGCGACTCGCAAGGCAACTTCAACAACGGTGTCTATGTGCAGCTGGAACTCAAGGGCCTCGGCCAGATCGGCTCGGGCTTCCCGAACTTGCGCGTCGACGACGATGTCTACTAACCGTCCACGCCCGTCCGCCCGAGCCAAGGCCGGCGCCGGCGCCGGCGCGCGGCATCGTGGATAATCCCCCGCTTCCAAGAAGAGCCTGACCGATCGCTATGCTGCGCTTCCGCTTGCCGACTACCCTTTTTGCCCTCGCCGCCAGCGCGCTGCTCAGCGCCGTCCTCGGTCTGGCGCAGCCCGCCATCGCCGCCGGCGAAACGCTGGACCGCATCATCGTTGTCGTCAACGACGACGTGATCCTGCAGAGCGAGCTGGACGCCGCCATCGGCCAGGCGCGCGCGCAGATCACCAAGCGCGGCCTCGGCAATCCGCCGGAAGACATCCTGCGCGCCCAGGTGCTCGACCAGCTGCTGACGATGCGGGTGCAGACGCAGCGCGCCAAGCAGGCCGGCATCCGCATCGACGACAAGGATCTCAACGAGGTTCTGAACAAGCTGGCCCGCCAGGGCGGCATGAGCCTGGCGTCGTTCGCCGAGGCCTTGCGCAGCGAGGGCATGGACTACCTGGCGCTGCGCGAGCAGGTTCGCGACGAGCTGACCATGCAGCGCCTGCGCGCCAAGGAAGTCGACAGCCATGTCTTCGTCTCCGAGCAGGATGTCGACGCCTACCTCGCCGTGCAGGGCGGCATCGAGGGCGACAAGGATTTCCGCCTCTCGCACATCCTGATCGCGGTACCGGACGGCGCCGGACAGGCGGCGCGCGACCAGGCCCGCGCCAAGGCCGCCGACATCCTCAAGCGCATCCGCGCCGGCGAGGATTTCGCACAGTTGGCGATCGCCAACTCCAATGGCCAGCAGGCGCTGCAGGGCGGCGATCTGGACTGGCGCCGCGCCGCCGACCTGCCGACCGCATTCGCGGTGGCGGTCAGCAAGCTCAAGGTCGGTGACACCAGCGAGGTCTTCGAGACCGGCAGCGGCTTCCACCTGATCAAGCTGGCCGACACGCGCGGCGGTGCCGAACGCAAGACCGTGGTCGAGACGCACGCGCGGCACATCCTGATCACCACCAACGCCATCCGCGACGACGAGCAGGCGCGCGCGCAGGCGCAGGACGTCTACAAGCAGCTGCAGAGCGGCGGCGACTTCGCCAAGCTGGCCAAGCAGTTTTCGGACGATCCGGGCTCCAAGAACAGCGCCGGCGACCTCGGCTTCCAGCCGCCCGGCGTGTTCGTGCCGGAGTTCCAGTCGGCCCTGGACGAGCTGAAGATCAACGAGATCTCGCAGCCGTTCCGTACCCAGTTCGGCTATCACGTCGCCCAGGTGCTGGAGCGCCGCGACCGCGACGTCACCGACGAGCAGAAGCGCATGCAGGCCCGCCAGGCGATCGGCACGCGCAAGTCGGAGGAGGAATTCGAGGTCTGGGTGCGCCGCCTGCGCAACGAGGCCTATATCGAATACCGCCTGCCGAGCGACGCTGAAGCGGCCAAGAAGCTGTCGTAGGCCGGATGCGCGCAGGATGAAAGCGGTCCCGCGCATCCTGCTGACACCGGGCGAACCGGCCGGCATCGGTCCTGAGCTGGTCGCCGCGATCGCCCAGGAGCCCTGGCCCGCCGAGCTGGTCGCCGTCGCCGATCCGCAACTGCTGGCGGCGCGCGCCGCGACGCTCGGCCTCGTGCTGCAGACACGGCTCTGCGATCTGCAGGCTGCCGCGCAACTGCATGAGCCGGGCGTACTGCCCGTGCTGCCGGTGGCCCTGGACGTACCGTCGCGAGCCGGCACGCTCGACATCCGTAACGCCGACTACGTGCTGCGCACGCTGAGGCTGGCCATCGATATCTGCGTCGCCGGCCGTGCCGGCGCCCTGGTCACCGGGCCCGTGCAGAAGAGCGTGATCAACGACGCCGGCGTCGCCTTCAGCGGCCATACCGAGTTTCTCGCCGAACGCAGCGGCGCGCGCCTGCCGGTGATGATGCTGGTGGCCGAGGCGCCGCGCGTCGATGCGCCGCCGCTGCGCGTGGCGCTGGTCACCACGCATCTGCCGCTGCGCGCGGTGGCCGATGCGGTGACCCGCGAGCGCGTCCGCGACACCCTGCAGATCCTCGATGCCGACCTGCGCCGCCATTTCCATCGCCCCTCGCCGCGCATCCTGGTCTGCGGGCTCAATCCGCATGCCGGCGAAGGCGGCCATCTGGGACTGGAGGATCAGCAGATCATCGCCCCCGCGATCGCCGACGCGCAGGCTGCCGGCATCCACGCGATCGGCCCGCTGCCGGCCGACACGCTGTTCACGCCCAAGCTGCTCGACAACGCCGACGCCGTGCTGGCGATGTACCACGATCAGGGCCTGCCGGTGCTCAAGTACGCCGGCTTCGGCGAGGCCATCAACGTCACGCTGGGCCTGCCGATCGTCCGCACCTCGGTCGATCACGGCACCGCGCTCGACCTCGCCGGCCGCGGCATCGCCTCCGCCGGCAGCCTGCG
>CAMLDZ010000129.1 GCA_946478985.1 uncultured Solimonas sp. | reverse complement strand
ACGGCGCATCCCCGCCTGGAGGCGTCACGGCGCGAACGGGCCCTGGCTGTCGAAAATCCATGCACAGGGCGCTGATCTGCTCGTTCCGGCGCGCTGTGCATCGCGCATTCCGCACGCCGTTCACCGCCTGAAGTCGAGCGTTCATCCGCAAGCACTCAAGCCTGCCGCGAGGACGCCGCTATCGTCCGTGACAGGCAATCGCATTGAAGTGAAGACGGATCTTGGCGCGATGCGGGGAGTGGACATGAACGAGCAACAGGACATCGATGGGGCGCCGCTGAAGCTGCCGGCCGATCTGGGCATCGAGGACATCGCCTCGCTGAGCGAAATGCTGGCGACGCGCCTGCGCAGCGATGCGCTGGTCACGCTCGACGCCAGCGGCGTTACCCGCGTCCACACCGCCGCCTTGCAGCTGCTGTGCATGTTCTGCCTCGGCCGCAAGAAGGCGGGGCGACCGACGCAGTGGCGTTCGCCGAGCGCGGCACTGCGGCAGGCGGTGACGACGACGGCGCTAAACCCCTTGCTGCAGCTGGCCGATAACTAAGAACCCAGAGCATGCGCGGCGGCGCCGCGCAGAACCAGACGGAAAGACTTCATGAGCGCAGTGCGCATACTCGCGGTGGATGACTCGGCATCGATGCGGCAGATGGTTGCCTTCACGCTGCGCGAGGCCGGCTTCGATGTCGCCGAGGCGCCCGATGGCGCCGCCGCGCTGGAGATCGCGCAGTGCGAGGCGTTCAAGCTCGTGCTCTGCGACGTCAACATGCCGCGCCTCGACGGTATCGGCCTGGTCAAGGCCCTGCGTGCGCTGCCGGCCTACAAGTTCACGCCGCTGCTGATGCTGACCACCGAGGCTTCGCCCGAGAAGAAGATGGAGGGCAAGGCGGCCGGCGCGACCGGCTGGCTGGTCAAGCCGTTCAACCCGGAACAGCTGATCACCACCATCAAGCGCGTCCTGGGCTGATCGCCGATGGCCGAGATCGACCTGACGCGCTTCCACCGCGCCTTCTTCGAAGAGAGCTTCGAAGGGCTCGATGCGATGGAAGCGGCGCTGCTGCAACTGGATCCGCAGCACGTCGATGCGGAAACCCTCAACGGCATCTTCCGCGCCGCCCACTCGGTCAAGGGCGGCGCCGGCACTTTCGGCTTCGAGGCGGTGGCGGCGTATACGCACCATCTGGAAACCCTGCTCGACGAGATGCGCGCCGGCCGGCACGCGGTGACGCGCCGCGACATCGACCTGCTGCTGCGCGCCAGTGATGTGCTGCGCGGGCTGCTGCTCGCCGCACGTGATGGCGGCGCCACCGATCAGGCGGCGGTGGCGGCGATGCAGGCGGAACTCGAGGCCTGTCTGAAGACCGCGCCGGCCGCTCCGGCAGCGGCGGCGGGCGCGGCGCCGGGCACGGCAGGCGGCTGGCGCATCCGCTTTGCACCCAAGCCGGAACTGTTTCTCAGCGGCAACGATCCGCTGCGCATCATCGACGAGCTGGCCGGGCTCGGCCCGCTGCTGAGCATCTGCGATGTTTCGCGGCTGCCCGAGTTCGACGCCGCGGATCCCGAGCACTGTCATCTGGCCTGGGATATGGAGCTGCAGGCGGCGGTGCCGAAGGCGGATATCGAATCGCTGTTTGCCTGGGTTGAAGACGAATGCGACTTGAGCATCGTCGCCACCACTGCCGCCGCCGCACCGGCCGCCGCCGCACCGGCTGCCGCCGCCGAAGCCCGGCCGGCCGAAAAGCTGCCGGAGTCGTCCGCCGCATCGACCAGTGCGCCGCGCAGCGCCGACGCCGGCTCGATCCGCGTCGGCACCGCCAAGATCGATGCGCTGATCAACCTGGTCGGCGAGCTGGTCATCACCCAGGCCATGCTGCAGCAGCAGGCCGGCCAGCTCGATCCGGTGCACAACGAAGCGCTGCTGCAAGGGCTTTCGCAGCTGGACCGCAACACGCGACTGCTGCAGGAAGCGGTGATGTCGACGCGCATGCTGCCGGTCGACGCGGTGTTCTCGCGCTTTCCCCGCGTGGTCCGCGATCTGGCGGCCAAGCTGGACAAGCAGGTGCGCCTGCAGACGGTGGGGGAGCACACCGAACTCGACAAGAGCGTGATCGAGAAGATCGCCGATCCGCTCACGCATCTGGTCCGCAACAGCCTCGACCACGGCCTGGAAACCGCCGATGTGCGCCTCGCCGCCGGCAAGGACGCCACCGGCACACTGAGCCTGCGCGCCGCGCATCAGGGCGGCCACATCGTCATCGAGGTCGCCGACGACGGCCATGGCCTGGATCGGGCACGCATCCTCGCCAAGGCCGCCGAGCGCGGCATCGCCTGCAGCGAGACGATGAGCGACGCCGAAGTCTGGCTGCTGATCTTCGCGCCCGGCTTCTCGACCGCTGCTCAGGTCACCGATGTGTCCGGCCGCGGCGTCGGCATGGACGTGGTACGCAAGAACATCCAGGCGCTCGGCGGCACCGTCGAGCTCAGCTCGCGCGCCGGGCAGGGCACCACGGTGACCATCCGCCTGCCGCTGACGCTGGCGATCCTCGACGGCATGTCGGTGGCGGTCGGCAGCGACGTCTACATCCTGCCGCTGTCGGCGATCGTCGAATCGCTGCAGCCGGAGGCGGCGCAGATCAAGCGCATCGCCGGCCAGAACACCGTGGTCAAGGTGCGCAGCGAGTACGTGCCGCTGCTCGATCTGCACGACTGGTTCGGTGTGCCCGGCGCGCGTCGCGAGGCCGCCGAGGCGATCCTCGTGCTGGTCGAGGCCGACGGCCGCAAGCTCGCCTTGCAGGTCGACGATCTGCTCGGCCAGCAGCAGGTCGTCATCAAGAGTCTGGAAAACAACTACCGCCGCGTCGCCGGCATCTCCGGCGCGACGATCCTCGGCGATGGCCGCGTCGCGCTGATCTGTGATGTCGCCGACATCGTCCGCCTTGCCGCGCAGCCGGCCGCTGCATAGGAAACCCTCTTACATGAACGCCTCAGAAGCCATTCGCGCGCAGGCGCAGCAACAGAACGAGCAGGCCGCCGAGTTCCTCACTTTCACGCTGGGTGGCGAGGAGTACGGCGTCGACATCCTCAAGGTGCAGGAAATCCGCGGCTACGACACGGTGACGCGAATCCCCGGTGCGCCGGCTTTCATCAAGGGCGTGATCAACCTGCGCGGCACCATCGTGCCGGTGGTCGACATGCGCCTGAAGTTCGATCTCGGCAGCGCCGAATACAACGAGTTCACGGTGATGATCATCCTCAACATCGCGCGTCGCGTGGTCGGCATGGTCGTCGACGGCGTTTCCGATGTGATGCAGCTGTCGGCCGAGCAGATCCGCCCGGCGCCGGAGTTCGGCAGCGCGGTCGACGCACGTTTCATCACCGGCCTGGGCACGCTCGACGAGCGCATGCTGATCCTCGTCGACATCGAGAAGCTGATGTCCGGCGCCGACATGGCGCTGATGGACAGTGCCTCGCAGGCGCTGCAGTGAGCCGCGCCGCTTCGATTCAAGCCCAACAGCCCACTCCCCTGGCGCGACCGCACGACGGCGTCGCGCATCACCGCTTCCGCTAGAGGTCGCACCGCCATGAAATCCACCGCCCGCAAACCCGTTCCGCGCGTCGCCAAGAAGGCCGACAAGAAGATCGTCAAGAAGACGGTCGGCAAGGCTGTCAAGCCGGCCGTCCGGTCTGCCAAGGCCGTCGCCGGGCGCAAGCCGCAGCCGGTCAAGGCAAGCAAGGCCGTCGAAACCCTGCGCGCCGACATGGACGGCCAGATCGCCGCCATCAACCGCTCGCAGGCGGTAATCGAATTCCAGCTCGACGGCACCATCATCAGGGCCAACGACAACTTCCTGGCCACCGTCGGCTACACGCTGGACGAAATTCGCGGCCAGCATCACTCGATGTTCGTCGCGCCGGAGCACCGTGCCAGCGTCGAGTACCGTGCGTTCTGGGAGAAGCTGGCGCGCGGCGAGTACGACGCCGGCCAGTACCAGCGCTTCGGCAAGCACGGCAAGGAAATCTGGATCCAGGCCTCGTACAATCCGATCCTCGATCGCGCCGGCAAGCCGCTCAAGGTCGTCAAGTACGCGACCGAGATCACCGTGCAGAAGCGGGCGGAGCTCGCCGCGCAGGCGCACATTGCCAGCAGCGCCGCCGACAACGCTCGCGTCCGCCAGGGTCTGGATGTCGTCGCCACCAATGTGATGGTGTCAGACGCCGACCTCAACATCGTCTACGTCAACCAGTCGATCCGCGAGATGCTCGCGGCCGCCGAAGCCGATATCCGCAAGGACATCCCGGCCTTCAGCGCCGCGACCGTGGTCGGCACCAACATCGACGTCTTTCACAAGAACCCGGCGCACCAGCGCGGCCTGCTCGCCAGGATGACGGGCACGCATAGCGCCAAGCTGAAGATCGGCGGCCGCACCTTCTCGCTGATCCTCAACCCGATCAATGGTGCGCAGAACGAGCGCCTCGGCTATGTCGTCGAATGGCGAGACATGACGGCAGACCTCGAAGCGCAGGCGCGTGAAGCGGAGCGGCAGGAAGCAGAGCGCCGGTTGGCCAATGAAAACCTGCGCATCAAGAATGCGCTCGACAATGTCACGGCCAACGTGATGATCGCCAACAACGACCGTGAGATCATCTATATCAACGCCGCCGTATCGGAGATGTTGCAGCGCGCCGAAAGCGAACTCCGCAAGACGCTACCGCATTTCGATGCGCGCAAGCTCCTCGGTGCCAACATCGACGTGTTCCACAAGAATCCGCAGCACCAGACGCAGATGCTGGCCAAGCTGAGCAGCGCCTACAAGACCGAGATCAAGGTCAGCGGCCTGACGTTCGGCCTGATCGCCAGCCCCATCGTCAATGACAAGGGCGAGCGTCTGGGCACCGTGGTCGAATGGCGCAACCGCACTGCAGAGGTGGCAGTGGAAGCCGAGATCGGCGCCATCGTCAGCGCCGCTGCCAACGGCGAGTTCGGTCAACGCATCGACGTCGACGGCAAGGATGGGTTCTTCCGCACGCTGGCGGAAAGCATCAATGCCCTGCTGGAGACCAGCAGCGTCGGTCTCAATGAAGTGGCACGCGTGCTCGGCGCTTTGGCGCAGGGTGATCTGACGCAGACCATCAGCGGTGAGTTCAACGGCACCTTCGGCAAGCTCAAGGACGACGCCAACGCCACGGTGACGCAGTTGACCGAGATCGTCAGCGGCATCAAGGGTGCCACCGACCTGATCAACACCGCCGCGCGCGAGATCGCCGCCGGCAACGCCGATCTGTCGGCACGCACCGAGCAGCAGGCGGCATCGCTGGAGGAGACGGCCTCGTCGATGGAGGAGCTGACCAGCACCGTCAAGCAGAACGCCGAGAACGCCAAGCAGGCCAACCAGCTGGCGATCGGTGCCGGCGACGTCGCCTCCAAGGGCGGTCACGTCGTCAGCGAGGTGGTGACGACGATGGCGGCGATCAACGAGTCGAGCAAGAAGATCGTCGACATCATCAGCGTCATCGACGGCATCGCCTTCCAGACCAACATCCTGGCGCTCAACGCCGCAGTCGAGGCGGCGCGCGCCGGCGAGCAGGGCCGCGGCTTCGCGGTGGTCGCCGCCGAGGTGCGCTCGCTGGCGCAGCGCAGCGCCGGCGCCGCCAAGGAGATCAAGAGCCTGATCGGCGATTCGGTCGAGAAGGTTGGCAACGGTTCCAAGCTGGTCGAACAGGCCGGGCGGACGATGGAGGACATCGTCACCAGCGTGAAGCGCGTCACCGACATCATGGCGGAGATCTCGGCGGCCTCGCAGGAGCAGAGCCAGGGCATCGAGCAGGTCAGCCAGACCATCGCCTCGATGGACGAGGTCACGCAGCAGAACGCGGCGCTGGTCGAGCAGGCCTCGGCCGCCGCGCATTCCCTGGAAGAGCAGGCCGGCGGTCTGTCGACCTCGGTCAGCCAGTTCAAGCTGTACGAGCAGCCGGCCGTCGCCACCCCGCGCGCAGCTGCGCCGGCCCGCGCGCCGGCCGCGGCACCGGCACGGGCCGGCGCCAAGCCTGTGCCCGTCAAGCCCAAGGCCGCGGCGCCGCGGCGCCCGGCCGCGGCCAGCTCGGGCGCGCGGCAGGACGATCAGTGGACCGAGTTCTGAGGCGCGGCTTCGCGCAAGCCGGAGCATGCCCATGTCGCTACGTGAACGGTGGCAACGCCGCTGGCAGCGCGAGCCGGAGCTCGGCTGCTGGCTGGTGAATTTCGGACTCGGCCTGGGCGGTGCGGCGATCGCCGTATCGGCCCTGCCGGCGCCGCGGCCGGTCGACCTCGGCCGACGGCCGCGGCAATGACGGCCGCCATCGAGGCATCCGACGAGGTCCGTTGCGAAGCGCGGCCGGAGGCCCGGGAATTCAGCTTCCGCGCACGCGACTTCGAGCGGGTCCGTGCGCTGATCCGCCAGCGCGCCGGTATCGCGCTGGCGCAGAGCAAGCAGGACATGGTCTACAGCCGGCTGGCGCGGCGGCTGCGGGCCTTGTCGCTGGACTCGTTCGAGACCTATCTGAACCAGCTCGAAGCCGATCGGCTGCCCGACGAGTGGGAGGCGTTCACCAATGCGCTGACCACCAATCTCACCGCCTTCTTCCGCGAGCCTCATCATTTCGAGCAGCTGGCGACCCTGCTCGCGGCGCGGCGCAGCGGCGAGCAGCTGTTGCTGTGGTGCTCGGCGTCGAGCACCGGCGAGGAGCCGTATTCGATGGCGATGATCGCCGCCGAGGTGTTCGAGTCGCTGCAACCGCCGGTGACGATCCTGGCCACCGACATCGACACCCAGGTGCTGGCAACCGCCGAGCGCGGCGTCTATCCGCTGGAGCGTGTCGAGCCGCTGTCAGCGGCGCGGCGGCGGCGCTTCCTGCAGCGCGGCACCGGCGCGATGGCGGGGCAGTGCCGCGTGCGCGAGGAGCTGCGCGCGCTGCTGCGTTTCCGCCAGCTCAACCTGCTCGATGCGCGCTGGCCGATGCGCGGGCCGTTTGCGGCGATCTTCTGCCGCAATGTGATGATCTATTTCGACAAGCCCACGCAGCGCGCGGTGCTGCAGCGGATGGTGCCGCTGCTGGCGCGCGACGGCCGCTTGTACGCCGGCCATTCCGAGAGTTTTCTGCACGCCGCCGATGTGGTCGCGTCCTGCGGCCGCACGGTCTACCGCCGCGTCGATGGTGTCTGAACCATGTACGCCCTGCGCCCGGCGCGCTCGCTGCAGAAAACCGGAGCGGCCGACGGCAGCTACTTCGATCCGCATTTCCGCTGCCGCGCCTTCAAGCTGCTGCCCGGCGAATACGTCACCAGCACCCAGGACCTGATGCTGGTCACCGTGCTGGGTTCCTGTGTCGCCGCCTGCATCCGCGATCCGCTGGCGCAGGTCGGCGGCATGAACCATTTCATGCTGCCGGACAGCGATGACGCCGCCGGCGCCGGCTCGGCGCGTTACGGCAGCTATGCGATGGAAATGCTGATCAACGCCCTGCTCAAGGCCGGCGCCCAGCGCAGCCGGCTGGAAGCCAAGCTGTTTGGCGGCGGCGCGGTGCTGCCCGGTTTCACCGCCACCCAGGTCGGCGAGCGCAACGTGGCGTTCGCGCTCAAGTACCTCAAGGCCGAGGGCATCCGCCTGCTGGCGCAGGATCTCGGCGGCTTCGCGCCGCGCCGGGTTCATTACCAGCCGCTCGATGGCCGTGCCTTCGTCCGTGCGCTGCCGTCGGCGCAGGGCGAGCTGGTCGTCGCCGAAACCCGTTATCTCGACAAGCTGCGCGGCGAGCAGGCCGTCGGCAGCGTGGAGCTGTTCTGATGGACGTGTTCCGCCGGAGGGCGTCATGAATCGGCGCCTGCGCGTATTGATCGTCGACGATTCAGCGCTGATCCGCAGCGTGATGAGCGAGATCCTGTCGGCCGACCCCGAGATCGAGGTGGTCGGCAGCGCGCCCGACCCCTATGTCGCGCGCGACATGATCAAGCAGCAGCGCCCCGACGTGCTGACGCTCGACGTCGAGATGCCGCGCATGGATGGCCTGAGCTTCCTGGCCAATCTGATGCGCCTGCATCCGATGCCGGTGCTGATGGTGTCGTCGCTGACCGAAGCTGGCGCCGACGTCACGCTGCAGGCGCTGGAACTCGGCGCGGTCGATTTCGTCACCAAGCCGAAGATCGGCGTCGCGCAAGGGCTGCGCGAGTACGCCGAGCTGCTGCGCGACAAGCTCAAGGCGGCGGCGCGCGCACGGCCGCGTGGCCGCGCCGCCGCCGCGGGGCCGGCGGTCCCGCTGCGGCGTCCGTACCGCACCACCGAGAAGATCATCGCCATCGGGGCCTCCACCGGCGGCACCGAGGCGATCCGCGCGGTGCTGGAGCGCATGCCGGC
>CAMLDZ010000128.1 GCA_946478985.1 uncultured Solimonas sp. | reverse complement strand
CCCTCTCAAGGCTTAAACCCCGGTTCGAATCCGGGTAGGAGCGCCAAATCAGCGGGGACCGCCAGGTTCCCGCAGCGCAAAAAAGGGGCGGACCGCAAGGTCCGCCCCTTTTTTCTTCGCCTCTCAGCGCTCCGCCCCCGTCAGTATCGGTAATCGATCTGCGCAAGCCAGGTACGGCCCGCCTCGTAAAAACCTTCCTGGTACGCGTACAGCTCGTCGGTCAGATTGCGCGCACCGGCTTCGAGGCCGAAACGCGGCAGCGGCTCGTAGCGGACGAAGGCGTTGACGACGGTGAAGGCCTCGGCGATACGCGTGCCATCCGTGGTGCTGAAGCGCCGGGTCTCGTGCTGGGCATCGGCCTTGAAGGCCCAGGACGCGAGCGGCCGCCACTGCAGCGCCAGCCGGTACTTCTGCTCCGGCGTATCGGTCTGTCGCAGCTCCGGCCGACTGCGATTGTCGCGATCGATGACGCTGGCCTGCGCGTTGAGCCGCAGCGATTCGACCGGCATCCCGTCCACGCTCAGCTCGGCGCCGCGATTGCGCTGCTCGCCGATGTTCTGCGCCTGATTGCAGTTGGGATTCGGCGCCGCGCACAGCCTGGCATCGACGACGACGTTGTCGATCGCGTCATCCAGATCGGCCTGAAAGATCGCTGCGTGCAGGTCCCAGCTTCGGCGGCGCTCCTCGATGCCGATCTCGTAGTGCGTCGCCCGCTCCGGGCCGAGTTCCGGATTCGGAATCGCCGAACCGAGGCGGAACGAGAAACGATCCTTGATCGTCGGAAAGCGCGTCTTGCGGCTGACGCCGGCCAGCAGCGAGCGCGTCGGCGTCAGTGCCCAGGCGGCGCTGAGCTGAGCATTGTGCGCGTCGGCCTTGTCGACCGGCTGCGGCACCACGACGCCGTTCTCGTTGTTCTCGGCCTGGCGGCCGTCCTGCACGGTATAGGCATAGCCCGGCGTCAGCGTCAGCTGCGCGGTGACGCGCCACGGGTGCTCGATCGCCAGCGCGTACGAACGATCCTCGTAGCGCTCCTGGGGCGCATCGACCTCGTCGACCTCTCGATGCACATCCTGCTTCCAGTGCACGGCGGCGCGCGTCAGCTGCGCCTCGTTCCAGCGCCACTCGTAGTCGGCGTTGCCGCCGAAGGTGTAATCGTCGTAGTTGCTGCCTTCGAAAGCGTAGCCCTTGTTGAAACTTGAATACGTCGCGTCGTCGAACGAGTCGAGCGAGTTCTTGAAGCGATCGAAGTAGAGCCGCCAGCGCAGCGTGCCGGATTCGCTCAGACCGTTGAGTGCGGTGAAGTAGAGGCTCTGCTTGTCCCAGTACGGCCATTGCCAGTAGCGCGCCGCAACACCCGCGGCCGTGCCGGCGTACGGCGGCACGTTCTTGTCGCCTTGCTGGTGATAGGCGCTCAGCGCGTACTCATCGCCATTGCCCGGTAGATAGCCGAGCTTGGCACTGAGCACGACATCGCGGCTGTCGGCGTTCTCGCGGCCACCGCCATCTTCGTTCGGCGTCGGCCTGAAGTCGTCAGGCAGCGTGTAGCCTTCCGAATTCACGTACGAGGCGGTGGCGTGCGCGTACCACTTGCCACGCAGTCCGCCGATCGAGCCGGCCACGCGGCTCAGCAGCGAGTCGCTGCCCTCGCCCAGCTCCGTCGCCAGTTCCACCGCGCCTTCCAGCGGCTGCGTCGGCTTGCGGCTGACGACATTGATCGCGCCGCCGAGGATGTTCGGCCCATACAGCACCGAGGCCAGACCCTTGCTGAGGTTGATCTCGGAAACGTAGTCGACGCCGAAGCGCGACAGATCGACGTTGCCGTCGTACGGCACGTAGACCGGCACGCCGTCGATGAACAACGGCACCTGGCGGCTGCTGAAGCCGCGCACCGACACCAGACGCTCGCGGCGCTGGCCGACGTTCTGCAGTGTCACCCCGGGCAGCAACTGCAAGGCTTCCGACAGATCATTGCGGTGCAGCTCGCGCAAGGCCTGCGCGTCGACCGTGTCCGTTGCCAGGCTGCTGCCGGCATTGTCGGCATGACCGATCACTTCGACGACACCGAGATTGAAAACCTCGGATCCTGCCTGCGCCGCACTGGCCACATCCTGGGCTGTCACCAGCGACGGCACACAGACGCCGCACACCAGCACCCCCGCCAGCGCACGCCTGGCTTGCTGCTTTTGCATCTGATCCCCCTGCTGGCTCCTCGATATATAAAAAATTATATAACGCTATCAGCCCGCAAATGAACGTCGGGCACACCAGGAAAACTAAGGGGAGAGCAAGGCGCCGAGCTGAGCGTTGAGCGTGCCGATCAGCTGTTCATGCTGTTGCTGTACCGACTTGTACAGCGCGACGAGACGCTTGCCTTCTTCGCTGAGCTCGGCACCGCCGCCGTGGCTGCCGCCCTTCTTGCGCTCGATCAGCGTGACGCCGGCGCGCTTGTTCATCGCATCGACCGCATCCCAGGCGGCGCGGTAGCTCATGCCCATGGCAATCGCTGCCTGGCGGATCGAACCGGTTTCGCCGATCCGTTCGAGCAGCTCGATGCGCCCCTGCCCGGCCAGCGCCTGCTTGCCGCTGGTCAGCCAGAAACGCGATTGCACAGCGAGCTTGGGTTTGGCCACGATGACGAGGGTGCGCAAGGATTCCTGCCCAGCTTACACCGCGCGCAGTACTCAGCGGCGCGCAATCCAGTCGAGCAGCGGCATCCGTTGTGCCACCGGCAACTGTTCGAAGCGACGTCGCGCCGCCGCCGCCTCGCCGTCATGCCACAGCACCGCCTCTTCCACCGAGCGCGCGCGACCATCGTGCAGCAAGCTCGGATCGCGGCCACTGCGGCGCAGATGCACCAATCCCCACGGCGGCGCCGTCCGCCAGCGGCTCGGCACGATGGTGCCGCGCGCATCACGATCGGCCAGGCCCGATCCCAGATCGTGCAGCAGCAGATCGGTGTAGGCGGCGATCGTCGCGCCCGGCGCGATGCTGTCGACCGGCAGCGACGGCACATGGCAGGCCGCGCAACCGAGCGTGCCGAACAGTGCGGCGCTGCGCGCGTCATCAGCCTGTGGCTGCTCGCCCGGCACTGCCAGATCACGCTGAAACGCCGTCACTGCCGCCAGCAGTTCATCGCTGACCTCGGGTGCTCCGCCTGGCTCGGCCTGGCGGCAATCGGCCTGCGTGACCGTGCAATCGTCGTGCGCCATCAGCCGCGAGCTCAAACCCATTTCGCGCGAGAACGCCAGCGCGGTCTGTTGCTCGACTGACACCGCGTCGGCCTGCCAGCCGAAGCGACCAAGCTGGCGCCGGCCATCGACGCCGCGCCAGGCCGGCACACCGCGCACCGCATCGCGATGACGAAGCCGACTGAGTGCCAGGATGTGAGCATCGGCCACCACCTCCAGCAGGCCGACGCCGAACAGCGGCGGACCGAGGCGCGGCTTGATGAGGCTGTCATCGGCCAGCGCGCCATACCGCAGCTCGCTCAGCACGTAGTGCGGCTCACGCAGCTGCCAAGGCGTGCCGTCCGCATATCGGCCGTCGCGAAGCTGGTAGCGCACGTGGATCACCGCTTCCGGTGTCATCGGCGCCAGCGCGCTGGTGTTGAGGACGTGACCATAACGAGGATCGCCGCGACCGCGATGACCGAGTTGCACGACCAGACCGATCGGCGTCAGCCCCTCCGCGCTGGCAGCTTGCGCGCGTGCGCCCTCGTTGTGGCAGGCGTCGCAGGACGGCGCGTTGAACAGGGGACCGAGGCCGTCGCGGCGTTGCGCGCGCGGGCTACCAGCCGCAAGCCACTGGGTGTTGAACACGGCATGTCCCAACTCGTGCTGCTCATGTGCCGCGTCGTCGAGCGGACGGTGACTCGGTGGCTCGCGGCGATCGACGAAGTCGGCCCGGCCATACGGCGGCGGAGCCGCCGACGCAGCGGCCAGCGACAGCGTGGCGAGCAGCGCCACGAAGCCGCGAGGCTTCACGGTGCAGCCTTGCCGACCGCAGTCACCGACACACGTACCTGCGACTCGGGGGCCGCGCTGAGCTGCAGCATCAGCTCGGTATCGGCCGGCAGACTGTAGACGACGATCTTGCGCGGCTTGTCGCAGCCGGGGCTGCCATTGAAGTCGGTCGATGCGATGGTCTTGCCGTCGGCCACCACATCGAGCCAGAACGGCGCATCGACGGAAACGCGGTAGCTGCCGGCGCGCGGCACGCGGAAGCGCAGCAGGCCCGCCGACGCGCCATCGGCCAGCATCTTCTTGCTGCTCGGCGCGGCGAAGCGCAGCGTCTCCTGTGGCAACAGTGCGATCTGATACAGACGATCGAGCGCGATGAGCGGCGCTTCCGCGGGCGTAGCGCCGGCATCGGCAGCACTGGCGGCGCCGGAGAACAAGGCGTGCTCACGCGCAACATCCCATTTGAAGCCCGTGCAGGCGTCCTGCGCCGACGCGGCTTGCACCAGCAGGGCCGCCACGGCGACGACCACGCCGAGTCCCATTCCGATTCCAGCCGCCGCGCGCATCTTCATCGCCATGTCCTGCCGCAGTTCGTTATGCATGGAAATATATATCGAAGACTGCGGCTCGTGCGATCGAGTGGCCGTTCGGAATCAGCCTTTGCGCCGGTCGTTGCGCTTGGTCGCCGCGAGCAGACGACGCGCCAGCGCCAGCAGCTCATCGAGATTGCGGACAACCGTATCCGGAACATGCGGATGGCGCGTGGTGCCGGGAAAGATCTTGTCGATCCAGTGCTGATCCCAGCCCACGCCGTTGTAGAACACGGCCGTCACGCCGGCGCGCTTGGCGGCGATGACGTCGGTGGTGCTGTCACCTACGTACCAGCAGCGCTGATCGGCGGCCGCGCCCAGATTGTCCAGCGCCTTGAGCACCAGATCCGGATGCGGCTTGCGCCGCTCGACGTCGTCGCCGCAGACCATGGTGTCGAACAACTCGTGCCAGCCGTGTTCGTCGACCGTGTAGATCTCGTGCGCCATGAAACGCCGCGCGCGGTTCGACAGCACGCCGATACGGATGCCCAGCGCTCGCAGTGCTGCCAGCCGGTCCCGCGCATCGGCTTCCAGCGGCCGCACCGGACCGAAGTGACGCGCATAGCTCTCGTCAAAGGCGCGGTGCGCCGCCGCCTTGGCGTCCTGATCGTCACCGAACAGCACCTCGAAGATGTCGGTGCGCGAGACCTTGCGTTCGGCCTTGATCTTCGGGTGCAGTTGCGCGTGCTCGCGCACATAGCGCACCAGCTTTTCGTCTTCGAGGGTCTTCGACTGGCCTTTGGGTACCAGGCGCTCGATCAGCCCCAGCGGCCCGAGCCGCGGCAGCACGTCTTCCAGCGCGTAGTACATCGCGTCCATGGTGTCGACCAGGGTCGCGTGCCAATCGAACAGGATCACGTCCGGGTGCGCGTGCGGAATCTGCAGGATGCTCATCGGCGAAACCCGCGCGGCGTGCTCAGCGGCTCAGCGCGATCCAGCGCACGCGCGCGCCAGCGCCCAGCGCCTTGCCGGCCGGAATGCGTACCAGCGCGTCGGCCTGCGACAGATTGCTGAGCATGTGCGAAGCCTGTCGGTCGAGGCGGTCGAGATGAACCTGCCCTTCCTCGTCGACGCGCTGCGTCATCCGCAGCAGCTGCTCGCGGCTGTCCTCGCGCACCGCCGACGACAGCCGTCCATTCAACCACACCGGTGCCGGCAGATGCTGCAGATGTGCGAGCACGGCGGCGACATGAACGTGCAGGCCGATCAGCACCGCGCCGGGATTGCCGGGCAGGCCGATCAGCACCTGCTGGCGGCCCGCAGTCTCGCGCAGACCGAAGTACAGCGGCTTGCCCGGCTTCTGCGCCACCTGCCAGAACACCTCGCGCACGCCCAGGCTGCTGGCCACCGGCCGCACCAGATCGTGATCGCCGACCGAGACGCCGCCGGTGGTGAGGACCAGATCGCTGCTGTCCAGCGCTTCGCGCAGCGCCGCCGTCAGCTGCTCGCGGTCGTCGACGACATTGCGCACGCGTGGTACGGCGTGGCCGCGCTCGACGAACCAGCTGCGCACCAGGGGGCCATTGGCGTCGTAGACACCGGCCTCGTTCTGCGGCGACGCCGACACCTCATCACCGGTGACCAGCACACTGACGCGCGGCTGGGCGATCACCTGCAAGGACGACACGCCCGCCATCGCCAGTGCCGCAACCAGACCCGAATGCAGGCGCTGGCCGGCGGCCGCCAGCGGCGCACCAACGCGCAGCTCCTCGCCGCGCTCGCGCACGTCGCAGCCCGCGGGCAAGGGCTCGTGCAGCAGCATCGCCGCGCCTTCACGCGTGACGATCTCCTGCCGCGCGATCACGTCGGCGCCCGTCGGCAGGCGGCCGCCGGTGAAGATACGCATCGCCGCACCGCGCGGCAGCGGCGCGTCCGGCGCGACGCCGGCGCGGACTTCACCAATCACCGGCAGGCGCACCGGCGTTGCCGTCGATGCAGCGGCACTATCGGCCGCGTGCAACGCGTAACCGTCGACCGCGCTCTGCGTGAACAGCGGCAGATCGACCGCCGAGCTGACCGGTGCGGCGAGCACATGGCCCAAGGCCTCGGCCAGCGGCCGCTCGACCGCCGGCAGCGCATGCAGATTCGCGCCATACAGTGCCAGCGCAGTATCCAGACTCAGCAGTGCGCCATCGCCACAATCGTGCGCCATTACTGATACCCGCCAGGGTGCGGCAGATCGCGCCGCACCTCGTAGATGTGGATCAGCGACGGCAGGATCGCCGTCAGCGATTCGGTGGCGCCGCCGCGGCTGCCCGGCAGCGTCAGCAGCAGACAGTTGCCGATGAAGCCGGCGACACCGCGCGACATCGCTGCGTACGGCGTGCGGCGCTGGCCGAAGGCGCGCGCCGCTTCCATCAGGCCGGGCAGCTCGCGTTCGAGCAGCGGCTTGACCGCATCGACGGTGATATCGCGCTTGCCGATGCCGGTGCCGCCAACCGTGGTGATCAGACCGCAGCGCGGACGCAGCGCATCGATCGCCGCCAGCAGCTTGTCGGCATCGTCGGCAAGCACTTCGTAATGAATCGGCGAGAAGCCGGCAGCGGCCAGCTCGGCCTCGATCGCACGGCCGGCCGTATCCGGCTTGCGCCCGGCGGCAACGCTGTCCGACAGCACCAGCACCGCGGCGGGTACCGGCGCCGGCAGCTGGCGCTTGTAATGCGACTTGCCGCCGCGCTTGTCGTCGAGCCTGCACTCGCGGATCGTCAGCTCGGCCGGCTCGCAGTACGGCTTGAGCATGTCGTAGATCGTCAGCGCGGCGATACTGGCGGCGGTCAGCGCCTCCATCTCCACACCGGTCGAGGCGATGGTGTCGACGGTGGCGATGACCTTGACGCGGTCCTCGCCGAGTTCGTAGTTCACATCCGCCTTGTAGATCGGCAGCGGATGGCACATCGGGATCAGCTCGTCGGTGCGCTTGGCGGCGAGGATACCGGCGACACGCGCGGTCTTCAGCGCATCGCCTTTCTCGGTGTCACCGCTACGCAGGCGCTCAATGCAATGCGGCGGCGCCAGCAGTTCTGCGGAGGCACGCGCGCGGCGCAGGCTCTCCGGCTTCATTGCCACGTCCTTCATCGCGTCGCTCCGGCATGGCGGTGAGCGTGTGCATGATCGTGCCCCTGTTCATGATCGGCATGGTCATGCTCGTCGTCGTTCTGCGGGCGGATGCAGCAGCCTTCGACAAAGGCACTGCTGCCGTCGGCGTAGAACTCTTGCTTCCAGATCGGCACCTCGTGCTTGGTGCGGTCCACCGCCTCGCGGCAGGCCGCGAACGCCTCGGCGCGATGCGCCGCGCGCGCCACGCAGTAGATCGCCACGTCACCGATTTCGAGCGAGCCAACGCGGTGGACCACTCGCAGGTACGGTACGCCGTGCCGCGCTGCGACGGCTGCTTCGATCTCGCGGATCTGCTTTTCCGCCAACGGCGCATAAGCGGTGTACGTCAGTCGCACCACCGGCTTGGCGTCGTGATGATTGCGCACGGTGCCGCCGAACAGCGCCAGGCCGCCGCACTCCGGGTGCAGGCCCCAGGCCAGTAGCGGCTCCAGCTGCAGCGGCTGGTCCTGAATACGCGGGGAATCGTAGGAATCACTCATCGAAAGGGCCGGATCGGCATCGGGACATAGAAGCAATGGACAGGCATGGTACGCCGCTGGCTGGTGACGCCGAATCGCGGCGCGACTCAGCCGCCGGCGACCGGTGGCAGCAGCGCGATGCGCTCGCCGCCGTGCAGGACTTCACGGCGCAGCACCAGGCGATCACCGATCGCGCAGGCACAGCGCGCCAGTTCCGGCGCCAGCTCCGGCAGCGCGGCACCCAGCGCATCGAGCGCGGCGGCCAGCGTTAGCGGTGCCGGCAGCGGCAGCGCGCGTTCAACGGCGCCGGAATTGCGCAGCAGACCGCCATGGAATTCAAAGGTGATATCGCTCACGAACAGATCCTCGGCCGTCATGCGGCCTGTCATTCTCCGGCCTAGGGCCTGTTAACGCTATGGCCGCCGCTGTGACGGAGACC
>CAMLDZ010000127.1 GCA_946478985.1 uncultured Solimonas sp. | reverse complement strand
ACAGGCCCTAGGCCGGATCCGGGGCGCGCAGCCGATACCCCACCCCGGCTTCGGTATGGATCAGCTCGCCACCCGCGCCCGTGCTGCCCGCCAGCGGGTCGAGCTTGGCGCGCAGCTGGCGAATATAGATGCGCAGGTATTGCACGTCGGTGTCGGGCTCGCTGCCCCACACCGCTCGCAGCAGATGACGATGCGTGAGCACCTTGCCGGCGTGCAAGACCAGCTGCTCCAGCAGGGCGTACTCCTTCGGCGACAGCTTCACCGTCACGGCGCCGAGCCGCACATGGCGATAGACCAGGTCCACTTCCAGCGCGCCGCTGCGGTACAGAGGCCGCGCGCCCTGCTGCTGCACGCGGTGTCGCATCGCCGCGCGCAGCCGCGCCATCAGCTCGTCGGTGCCGAACGGCTTGGCGACGTAGTCGTCGGCGCCGTCGTCGAGTGCCTGCACCTTGGCGGCTTCCTGATCGCGGCTGGACAGGATCACGATCGGCAGCTCAGACCGGGCGCGGATCTCGCGCAGCAGTTCCAGCCCGTCGCGGTCCGGCAGACCCAGATCGAGGATCAGCAGATCAGGACGCTGCTGGCTGAAGGCCTGCAGCGCGGCCTGGGCATCGGCCGCCTCGATGACCTCATAGCCCTGCACCTCCAATGTGGTGCGCAACAGTCGACGGATCGGCCGCTCGTCATCGACGACCAGGATGCGCGCGCCCAGGCTCATCAGCCCGGCTCCTGCACGAGCCGCGTCGGCGCAATCAGGCTGCCCGGGAACTCGATCTCGAACACCGCACCACCGTCGTCGCGATTGCGCACCCGGATACTGGCACCCATCGCCTGCACGAAACCGCGACAGATTGTCAGGCCCAGTCCGGTGCCGGCGCGCTGACGGTCGGCTTCTTTGATGCGGTAGAACACGTCGAAGATTCGCTCCTGCTCATCAGCCGGAACGCCGGGACCGCGATCGGCCACCGACAGGGTCAAGGCATAACGATGCGGCTGCGCCGTGATCTCAATCTCGCTGCCCTCCGGCGCGTACTTGGCGGCGTTGTCGAGCAGATTGACCAGCACCTGTTCGAGCAGGATGGCGTCGGTCAGCACCAGCGGCAGATATGCCGGCAGGTCGACGCGCAAGCGATGCCGCATCAGCAGCTGCCGCGTGCGCTGCGCCGCGCCGGCGGCCACGTCGCGCAGATCGCAGCTTTCGCGCCTCACTTGCAGTGCGCCGGCATCGAGCTTGGTCATGTCGAGCAGATTGCCGACAAAACGGCCCAGGCGCTCGGCCTCCTCCTGCGCGGTCGCCAGCAGTTCGTCGCGTGCGGCACCGTCGTACAGCGCCCCGTAGGAACGCAGGCTGGTGATCGCGCCGAGGATGCTCGCCAGCGGTGTGCGCAGGTCATGCGAAACCGAGGTCAGCAGCGCCGCACGCAGACGGTCAGTCTCAGCACGCATCTTCGCCTGATCGACATCCTTGGCCAGGCGGATGCGCTCGGTGCCGATCGCGATCAGGTCGGCCAGGGCGTCGAGCAGGCGCCGCTGCCGGGCATCGAGTCGCGGGCCATCGCGGCGCACGCCGATGACGCCCGCCACCGCACGCTCCGACAGCATCGGCACGAACAGCCATTGCGCCGCCGGCAAGGTATCCGAGCCGCGGCCGGCGGCCTGTGCCTTGTCACGGCACCAGTTGGCGGCGGCCAGGTCGGCCGCTTCGAGCGCGATCTGCGGCGAGGAAGCGCCGCGGATATGCAGGCCGTCCGGGTCCGCCGACAGCAGCACCGCATCGGCAGACAGCATCTGCGCGGTGCGCCGCGCTGCAGTCGCCATCAGCTCGTCGAGCCGGCGCAGGCCGGCGATCTGCCGGCTGAACTGCAGCAGCTCGCCGTTGAGCATCGCCTGGTCGCTGGCCAGCCGCGTCTGCTCGCGTACCCGCGCCGACAGCCGGCTGGTCAGCGCCGCCGTCAGCAGAAAGGTGATCAGCGCAATCACGTTGGCCGGTTCGCGGATCGTGAAGGTGTACAGCGGCGGCAGGAACAGGAAGTTGTAGAGCGCCGCACTGGCCAATGCGCAGACCAGGCCCGGCAGCAGAC
Organism: uncultured Solimonas sp.; assembly: GCA_946478985.1. The sequence goes on along the minus strand of CAMLDZ010000127.1, from coordinate 6,491 downwards.
CCCAGCGGCTCGCCGCGATCATCACTGCCGGCAGGAACAGCAGCGAGACATTCGGCACGTCGACGAAGCGGTCGATCGCCAGCGCCAGCAACGTCGCCAGCACCGCGTACAGCAGCGCGCCGGCGTGCTCACGCGCGCCGCCAAGGCTCAGCGCCGGCCGCCCTGCCGAGACCGCAGGACGCGCTGCCGGCACTGCGTTCGACGCCGGCGGATCGACGATCACTTGCACCGAGATGCCGACCGCCTGCCGCACCAGCTCGCGCACCACCGAGCCGTGCCGCCATTCGAACCAGCGCGAGCGCCGCGACTTGCCGACGATCAGCTGCGTGACGTTGCGCTCGCGCGCCAGCCGCAACGTGGTCGTCACGATGCCCTCGCCCGCCGGCAGCGTCTGCGTGTCGGCGCCGAGCTGTTCGGCCAGCCGCAGCGTGGCGGCGATCTGCGCCCGCTGCGCCTCGCTCAGCCGCAGTGCACGCGCGGTCTCCAGGTGCAGCACCGTCCACGGCGCATCGAAGCGATCGGCGACGCGCTTGGCATAGCGCACCAGCGCCTCGCCGCTCGGCAGTTCATTGATGCAGACCAGCAGGCGTTCTCCGGCCGGCCAGACCTGCTCGACGCCGCGCGCACGCCGCTGCTGGCGCAGCTGGCCATCGACGGCTTCGGCCGCGCGACGCAGCGCCAGCTCGCGCAGAGCCGTCAGATTGGACGTCGTGAAGTAATGCTGCAGCGCGCGTTCGCCGGCCTCGCCGCGATAGACCTTGCCTTCGCGCAGGCGCTGTATCAGGTCGGCCGGGGTCAGGTCGATCAGCTCGATCTCGTGTGCCTGCTCCAGAACCGAGTCCGGCACGGTCTCCCGCACGCGCACGTGGGTGATGCTGGCCACCACGTCGTTGAGGCTCTCGACGTGCTGGATGTTGAGCGTCGTGTAGACGTCGATGCCGGCGTCGAGCAGCTCCACCACGTCCTGCCAGCGCTTGGGGTGTCGCGAGCCCGGCGCATTGCTGTGCGCCAGCTCGTCGACCAGCGCCAGCTGCGGCCGCCGCGCCAGCACGGCGTCGATATCCATCTCGTCCAGCGCGCGGCTCTGCTGCGCTCCACGTCGCCGCGGCAGTAGTTCGATACCGTCGAGCAGCGCCGCCGTCTCACTGCGACCATGCGTCTCGACCACGGCGGCGACCACGTCGACGCCCTCGCGGCGCTTGCGCCGCGCCGACTGCAGCATCTCGTAGGTCTTGCCGACGCCCGGCGCCGCGCCGAGGAATATCTTCAGCTTGCCGCGCGCCTCGCGCTGCACCTGTTCGAGCAACGCATCCGGCGACGGCCGCGGCGCGGCGGTCGGATCGTTCATGGCATGCGGCATGGTGGAATCATGGCGCGCAGTATCGCGCCGCCTTCAGGGCCGAGTCATTGCGGCGCGAAATCGCGATCCAGCGCCAAATTCAGGGCGAGCACGTTGACGCGCGGTTCACCGAGCAAACCCAGCAGGCGGCCCTGCGTATGCCTATCGACCACCTGCCGCAATGCCGCCTCGTCGAGCCCGCGTGCCCGGGCCACGCGCGCTATCTGGAAGCGCGCCGCCGCCGGCGAAATGTCCGGGTCCAGCCCGCTACCGGACGCCGCCAGCAGCTCGGCCGGCACGGGTGCGCGCGGATTCCCCGCACGCAGCCTCGCCAGATCGGTCTCGACTCGCGTGCGCAGCGCCGCGCTCGAGGCGCCGTAGTTGGAAGCCCCGGACGCGCCGGCGTCGTAGCCGTCGCTGCCGGCCGCCGATGGCCGGCCGTGGAAGTAGCGCTCGCTGCCGAAACGCTGGCCCACCAGCGCCGAACCGATCACGCGCCCGTCGCGCTCGATCAGCGAGCCCTGCGCCTGAGCAGCGAATAGCAAATGTCCGAGCCCCGTCACCGCCAGCGGGTACAGCACGCCGGTCGTCAGCGTGAACAGCAGCAGCAACAGCAGCGCGGGACGAAAATAGGTGTTCATCGCAGGTCCCCTCAGACGAGCCCGATCGCATTGATGGCGAGGTCGATCAGCTTGATGCCGGCAAACGGCGCTAGCAGCCCGCCGAGACCATAGACCGCCAGATTGCGCGCCAGCAGCGTCGCCGCCGGCGCCGGCCGGTAGCGCACGCCGCGCAGCGCCAGCGGCACCAGCGCAAGAATGATCAGCGCGTTGAAAATGGTGGCCGACAGGATCGCGGACTGCGGCGAGCCCAGCTGCATGAGATTGAGCACCGCCAGCGGCGGATAGATCGCCGCGAACATCGCCGGCAGGATCGCGAAGTACTTGGCCACGTCATTGGACACCGAGAACGTGGTCAGCGCGCCACGCGTGATCAGCAGTTGCTTGCCGATGCCGACGATCTCGATCAGCTTGGTCGGATCGGAGTCCAGGTCCACCATGTTGCCGGCCTCGCGCGCCGCCTGCGTGCCGGTCTGCATCGCTACGCCGACGTCAGCCTGCGCCAGCGCCGGCGCGTCGTTGGCGCCATCACCGCACATCGCCACCAGCTTTCCTTGCGCCTGCTCCCGGCGTATCAAGGCAAGCTTGTCCTCCGGCCGGGCCTGCGCGAGAAAGTCGTCGACGCCGGCTTCCGCCGCGATCGCCGCGGCGGTCAGCGGATTGTCGCCGGTGATCATCACGGTCTTGATGCCCATCGCACGCAGTTCGGCGAAGCGGCTGCGGATGCCGTTCTTGACGATGTCCTTGAGATGGACCACGCCGAGCGCGTGCCCGTCACGCGCAACCACCAGCGGCGTGCCGCCAGCGCGTGCGACGCGCTCCACATCGGCCAGCAGCGCCTCGTCGAGCGGGCGGCCGTTGCCATGGCCCAGCACATGCGCACGCACCGCATCAAGCGCACCCTTGCGCAGCTGCACGGTGTGCCCGCGCGGGTCGTCGATGTCGACGCCGGACATCCGCGTTTGCGCCGAGAACGGCACGAACTGCGCCGCCATCGCCGCGATGTCGCGCGGTCGCAGGCCGAAACGTTCCTTGGCCAGCACGACGATCGAGCGACCTTCGGGCGTCTCGTCCGCCAGGCTCGCCAGCTGCGCCGCCTCCGCCAGCGCGCGCGCATCGACGCCGGGCGCCGGCAGGAACTCAGTGGCCTGGCGGTTGCCAAGCGTGATGGTGCCGGTCTTGTCCAGCAGCAGCGTATCGACGTCGCCGGCGGCCTCGACTGCGCGGCCGGACATCGCCAGCACGTTGAAGCGCACCAGCCGGTTCATGCCGGCAATGCCGATGGCCGACAGCAGCGCGCCGATCGTGGTTGGAATCAGCGTCACGAACAGCGCGATCAACACGATCACCGGCACCGCGCCACCGGCGTAGGCGGCGAAGCTCGGAATGCTCGCGCAGGCGAGGATGAAGATCAGGGTCATGCCGGCGAGCAGTACGCTGAGCGCCAGCTCGTTCGGCGTCTTCTGCCGCGCCGCGCCTTCGACCAGCGCGATCATGCGATCGAGAAAGCTCGATCCGGCCGCAGCGGTGATGCGCAGCGTCAGCGCATCGGACAGCACGCGCGTGCCGCCGGTGACGGCAGAACGGTCACCGCCGGATTCGCGCACCACCGGTGCCGATTCGCCGGTGATTGCCGACTCGTCGACAGTAGCGACGCCTTCGACGACCTCGCCGTCGCCCGGGATCAGTTCGCCGGCCTCGACACGCACGTGATCGCCGGCCTTCAGCTGCGTCGCAGCCACCCAGGTGAACGCCGCCGACGCCGGTCCCGCCAGCAGCCGCGCACGCGCCTGCGTGCGTGCCTGTCGCAGGCTCGCCGCCTGCGCCTTGCCGCGGCCTTCGGCAAGGGCTTCGGCGAAGTTGGCAAACAGCACCGTAAACCACAGCCAAACGATCAGCTGCGCGGAAAACAGGATCTGCGTGGCGCCGGTGGCCAGATCGCGGACGAACAGAATTGTGGCGAGCAGCGCGACCAGCGCCGTCGTGCCGATTACCGGATTGCGGATCAGGCAGCGCGGGTGCAGCTTTCGCAGCGCATCCAGCAGCGCCGCCATCCACAGTTGCCGCGAGAGCTTCTGTTGCATTTTCATCGTGGTTCCTCAGTAGCGCTGCCCGGCCAGCAGGGCGTAGTGCTCGGCTATCGGCCCCAGCACCAGCGACGGCAAAAAGGTGAGCCCGCCAAACACCAGCACCACGGCGACCAGCAGGGCCACGAACAAACCGCCGTCGGTCGGCAGAGTGCCGGCCGAGGGCGGGATCGGCTTCTTGCCGGCGAGGCCGCCGGCGATCGCCAGCATCGGCACGATGATCGCGAAGCGCCCGACCAGCATCGCGATGCCGAGCGTCACGTTGTAGAAGACCGAGTTGGCGCTGAGTCCGGCGAACGCGCTGCCGTTGTTGGCTGCGGCCGAGGCGTAGGCGTAGAGGATTTCACTGAAGCCATGCGGGCCGGCATCCTGAAGGCCCTCGAGCCCGGCAGGCAGGACGCAGGCGAGAGCGCAAAAGCCGAGAATCGCCAGCGGTGCGGCCAGCACCGCAAGCATCGCCAGCTTGACCTCGCGCACCTCGATCTTCTTGCCGACGTACTCCGGGGTACGGCCGACCATCAGGCCGGCAATGAAGATCGCAATCAGCACATACAGCATCATGCCGTAGAAGCCGGCACCGACGCCGCCAATGACCACCTCGCCGAGCATCATGTTGAGAATCGGCACCGCGCCGCCGAGCGCAGTAAAGCTGTCGTGCATCGCATTGACCGCGCCGCAGGACGCGGCCGTGGTGATCACCGCGAACAGCGCCGAGCCCGCGATGCCGAAGCGCGTCTCCTTGCCCTCGAGATTGCCGGCGGGCTGCACGCCGTCGAGGCCGCTGAACGCGTTCGGTGCGGCGCTCTCCGCCCAGTAAGCCAGCGCGACGCCGGCGATGAACAGCAGCAGCATCGCGCCGAGAATCGCATGGCCCTGCCAGCGATTGCCGACCGCGCGGCCGAACACGTCGGTCAGCGCCGCGCCGATCGCGAAAATCGCCAGCATCTGCAACAGATTGCTCAGGGCCGTCGGGTTCTCGAACGGATGCGAAGAATTGGCGTTGAGGAAACCGCCGCCATTGGTGCCGAGCATCTTGATCGCCTCCTGCGAAGCGATCGGCCCCTGCGCGATCACCTGCGTCGCGCCTTCCAGCGTCGTCGCTTCGGTATAGGCGGAAAAGTTCTGCGGCACTCCCTGCCCGATCAGGATCAACGCGAAGACAAGACAGGCCGGCAGCAGCAGATACAGCGTCGCACGCGTGATGTCGATCCAGAAATTGCCGAGACCTTGCGTGTCCGGCCGCGCGAAACCACGGATCAGGGCGAGCGCCAGCGCGATGCCGGTGGCCGCCGACAGGAAGTTCTGCACGGCCAGGCCGAGCATCTGCACGCCGTAGCTCATCGTCGTCTCGCCGCCGTAGGCCTGCCAGTTGGTGTTGGTGACGAAGCTGACGGCCGTATTGAACGCAAGGTCCGCCGGCAGATTTGGCAGCTGCTGCGGATTCAGCGGCAGCCAGGCCTGCGTGCGCAACAGCGCATACAGCAGGACAAAGCCGAGCAGATTGAACAAGAGCATGGCCAGCCCATACTGGCGCCAGTTCTGCTCCTGGCTCGCGTCGATGCCGGCGAGCCGGTAGCAGCCGCGCTCCAGCGGAGCCAGCAGCGGGCTCAAGCACACTCGCTCACCCGCGAACAAGCGGTACAGGTAGCCGCCGAGCGGTCGCACCGTCGCCAGCAGCAATACGCAGTAGAGAAGGATTTGCAGCCAGCCGTTTGCGTTCATCTCAGAATCGCTCCGGCCGCATCAGGACATAGACGAGATAGACCAGCAGCAGCAATGCCGCAGCGGCGCCGAGGATCAGGTCGACCATGGCGGCGGCCCTCAGAGAACGCTGCAAAGCCGCAGGTAGGCGAACATCAGCGCAAAGCCGCCGACACCCAGCCCCAGGAAAATCACGTCATTCATCGCCAGACTCCCGACTGCCGGCCCGATGCGGCCCCGGCATTACAGTCCACGGCGGCATAGGGATTCGAGACGGCGAGAGCGCCGACGATATATAGAACGCATATACGCTCTACACCCGCCCGCCTCTCCGGAGTATCAAACCCATGATTTACAGCCTCGGGCCTCGCAAGCCGCAGATCGACGACAGCTGCTGGGTCGCGCCCAATGCCACCGTGATCGGCTCGGTGCAGTTGCAGGCGCAGGCCAATGTCTGGTTCAACGTGGTGATCCGCGGCGACAACGACGACATCATCATCGGCGCCGACAGCAACATCCAGGAAGCTGCGGTGCTGCACACCGATGCCGGCATCAAGCTGCGGCTCGGCCGCGGCGTGACCGTCGGCCATCTGGCGATGCTGCATGGCTGCGAGGTCGGCGACTACTCGCTGATCGGCATCGGCGCCGTCGTGCTCAACCGCGCCAGGATCGGCAGGCATTGCATCGTCGGTGCCGGCGCCCTGGTTACCGAGGGCAAGGAGTTCCCGGACTACTCGATGATCA
>CAMLDZ010000126.1 GCA_946478985.1 uncultured Solimonas sp. | reverse complement strand
CCGACCATCTGCGCAATCAAATAGAAGCTCACCGTGGTCAGCGTGCCGGCCGCCGCCAGCACGCGGATGCGCTTCTGGTCGAGCCGATAGCTGGCGACATCGGCAAACGTGAACTTGCCGAGGTTGCGCAGCTTCTCGGCGACCAGGAAGGTCACCACAGGCCAGCCGACCAGAAAGCCGATCGAGTAGATCAGGCCGTCGAAGCCGGAACCGAACACCAGTGCCGAGATGCCGAGGAAGCTGGCCGCGCTCATGTAGTCGCCGGCGATCGCCAGGCCGTTCTGCAGGCCGGTGATGCCACCGCCGGCGGTATAGAAGTCGGCGCGCGACTTGGTGCGCCGCGCCGCCCAGTACGTGATGCCGAGCGTCAGGCCGACGAAGACCAGGAACATCGTGATCGCGGTCCAGTTGGTCGGCTGCTTGACGGCCTGGCCCTCCAGCGCGGCGGCAAACGCGGCGCCGCCGCTGCCGGCGAACAAGGCGAGGGTGGAGATGAGTCTGTTCATGATCGTCTCCTTCAGCCCTTGGCAGCGCCAACAGCCTGCGCGCTGAGACGGTCGAACTCGCCGTTGGCGCGGCGCACGTACAGGCCGGTCAGCACGATCGCCGACAGAATGACACCGAGCCCGAGCGGCAGGCCCAGGGTGATGACGCCGGCCAGCGGCGTGGCCAGCGCGTCCCTGCCGAAGGCGATCATCAGCACGAAGCCGTAGTAGATCGCGCACATGGCGATGCTCAGGCGCAGCGCCAGCGCGTTGCGGCGCGCCTTGAGCTGCGCAAAGGCCGGGCTCAGGGCGATGCGGCGGATGTCCGCCGGCAGTTCATCCAGGTCATTCACGGTGTTGTCTCCTCGCTGGCCGGCGGATCGCGGCTCTCGTGCCTTGCAGACTAGGCAGCACGCTGCGCGGCCGCCATACGACCTTGGTCGAGACAGGCGCGGCGCAGCGCTTCGACTTTGATCTAATACGGCACAAAGAACGAGGAGACCCCATGCTGCCGGCCTGGGCGCTGTTCCTGATGTCCGCGGGCTATCTGGCGCTGCTGTTCGGCATCGCCGCCTGGGGCGATGCGCGGGCCCGCCAACGGCAGCGCCATCCGCTGGTCTACGCGCTGGCGATCAGCGTCTACTGCACCTCGTGGACCTTCTACGGCGCAGTCGGCCGCGCCGCCAGCGACGGCCTCGCCTTTCTGCCGATCTACCTCGGGCCGGCCCTGGTGTTCACGCTCGGCTACCGCTGGCTGGCGCGGATGGTGCAGTTGTCCAAGCGCCACAACCTGACCTCGGTCGCCGACTTCATCGGCGCACGCTATGGCCGCTCGCCGTCGCTGGCGGCGCTGGTGGTGCTGGTGGCGCTGGTCGGCGTGCTGCCGTACCTGGCGCTGCAGCTCAAGGCCGTCGCCTACACCTTCGACGAGCTGGTGCGCGGCCACGACAGCGGCGTGCGCCTGCCCGACACCGCGCTGGCGGTGGCGCTGCTGCTGGCGCTGTTCGCGGTGCTGTTCGGCACCCGGCAGGTGCTGTCCAGCGAGAGCCATCGCGGCATGGTGCTGGCGGTGGCGTTCGAGTCCGCGGTCAAGCTGGCCGCCTTCGTCGCCATGGGCCTGTTCGCGGTGTTCGCCATCAACGGCGGCCTGCCGCAATCGCTCGGGGCCAGCGCCCGGCTGGCCCGTATCGGCCTCGATCAGCCGTCGTGGTGGCTGGCCTTCGCGGTACAGACGATGCTGGCCGGCGCCGCGGTGCTGTGCCTGCCGCGGCAGTTCCACGTCACCATCGTCGAGCATGCGCAGGCGCGCGACCTGCCGACCGCGCGCCGCATCTTTCCGCTGTACCTGGCCCTGTTCAGCCTGTTCGTGCTGCCGGTGGCAGCGGCGGGTCTGGCTGCGCTGCCCGGCACCGCGGCCGACGTCTACCTGCTGGCATTGCCGCAGCAGGCCGGTCAGACCGCGCTGACGCTGGCTGTCTACATCGGCGGCTTCTCTGCGGCGACCAGCATGGTGATCGTCGCCAGCATCGCTCTGGCGACGATGGTCTGCAACGAATGGGTGCTGCCGGTGGCGCTGCGCTTCGGCCTCGCCCGCCGCCGCGGTGGCGACGAAGACCTCACCGACTTCATCAAGGGCACGCGCCGCATCGCGATCTTCGCAGTGGCCGGGCTGGCCTGGGCCTTTCATCACTACGGCCCGGAAGCCGGCGGCCTGGCCTCGCTGGGCCTGGTCAGCTTCGCGGCGATCGCGCAGCTGGCGCCGCCGCTGCTGATCGGCCTGTACTGGTCGCGCGCAACGCGCAATGGCGCCACCCTGGGCCTGCTCACCGGCGCGCTGGTCTGGCTGGCACTGGTGCTGCTGCCGGTGCTGCGCGCCGACGGCGTGGCGGTGGACATCAGCACGGGCGCGCTGCTGAGCCTGGCGGGCAATCTGCTCGTGCTGGTCGGCATCTCGCTGCTGCGCCCCTCGGGGCTGAGCGAGCGGCTCGCGGCTGGTCACTTCCTGCGCGAGCCGCAGTCGCCGTCGTCGAACGCGGCGGCGATCACCGTCACCGCGACCGTTGCCGACCTGTACGCGCTGCTCGAACGCTTTCTCGGCGCCGAACGCGCCAGCGCCTTCATCAGCGACGGGCCGCATGCGCAGCTGAGCCGGCAGGAGCGCGCACCGGCCGGCTTCGCACGCGACGTCGAGCGCCTGCTGGCCAGCGCCCTGGGCGCCGGCACCGCGCGCCTGGCGCTGTCCTCGGCGTTGTCCGGCCGCGACATGCAGCCGGACGAGGTGATCCGCCTGCTCGACGCGTCCAGCCATCACGCGATGGAAATGTCCGGCGAGCGCCTCAGCGCGGCGCTGGAGAACCTCCCGCAGGGAGTCAGCGTGGTCGACCGCGATCTCAGGCTGGTGGCGTGGAACCGCCGCTACGTCGAGCTGTTCGGCTATCCGGACCCGCTGGTGCAGGTCGGCGCACCGATCGAGCCGCTGATCCGCTACAACATCGGCCGCGGCCTGCTCGGCGGCGATGATGCGGAGAGCCTGATCGCGCGACGCCTTGCCCATCTGCGCGAAGGCGGCGCCTACGTGCACGAGCGCGAGCTGCCGGACGGCAGCGTGATCGAGATCCGCGGCAACCCGATGCCCGGCGGCGGTTTCGTCACCAGCTACGCCGACGTCAGCTCGTACAAGCGCGCCGCGCGCGCGCTGACCGAGATCAACGAGACGCTGGAAGATCGCGTCGAGGCGCGCACGCAGGAGCTGACCCAGCTCAACCTGCAGCTCGCCGAGGCCAAATCGGTGGCCGAACGCGCCGACGCCGCCAAGACCCGCTTCCTCGCCGCCGCGACCCACGATCTGGCGCAGCCGATCCACGCCGCGCGTCTGTTCCTGGCCGCCGCAGAGAACGATCCGGCCAGCGCGCAGACCGTGCTCAACCAGCTGGGCCGCTCGCTCGCCGCCGCCGAGCAACTGCTGGCCGGCCTGCTCGACATCTCCCGCCTCGATGCCGGCGGCCTGCCGGTACAGCGGCGCGCGGTAGCGGTTTCCGAAGTACTGCAGCCACTCGCCGACGAGGCAGCGGCGATCGCCGCCGACAAGGGCCTGCGCTTCCGTTTTCGTGGCAACCGGCGGCTGGCGCTCGATACCGATCCGGTGCTGCTGCGCCGCATCGTCCAGAACTTCCTGTCCAACGCGCTGCGCTACACCGAACGCGGCGGTGTGCTGCTCGGCGTGCGCCGCCTGCCGGGCGCGGTGCGCATCGAGGTCCGCGACAGCGGGCCGGGCATCCCCGCCGCGCAGCACACGACGATCTTCGAGGAGTTCCGCCGCGGCCCGGCCGCCGAGCGCGCACAGGCCGGCACCCGCGGCCTCGGCCTGGGCCTGTCGATCGCCCAGCGCATGGCAGCGCGGCTCGGCCATGCGCTATCGCTGCGCTCGCTCGAAGGCCGCGGCAGCTGCTTTGCGATCACCGTGCCGCTGGCGGCCGGCGCAGCAGCCGCCGAACCCGCACCGCCGTCTCCCTCGGCCTCAGCGGCCGGCGGTGCCGGCGATGTGCTGTGCATCGAGAACGAAGCACTGGTCGCCGACAGTCTCGCGGCGCTGCTGCGGCGCTGGGGCTATACCCCGCACTGGGTCCGCGATGAACGCGAAGCGCTGGCCTGGGCGGCCGCGCACCCGGCGCCGCGTCTGCTGCTGATCGATTACCACCTCGACCACGGCGCCACCGGCATCGATGTCGCGCGCCGCCTGCGCGCGCAGTGGCCGGTCGCCGTGCGCGGCATCGTCCTCACCGCCGACCACACACCGCAGGCCCGCTCTGCCGCGCTCGATGCCGGCTATGCCTTGCTGGCCAAGCCGGTGAAGCCGGCGTCGCTCAGGGCCTTGATGCAGGGGCTGATCTGAAGAAGTGCCGCCCTTACCCGCGTTTGGACAAGCCGTGCAGTAACTCCATGTCACTCCCCAGTAGGCAAACGCCCTCTCCCGCAAGCGGGGGCGTTGGTGCGGTGCGTCCAGCAGGAGCCCCTCTCCCGCTTGCGGGAGAGGGGTTGGGGTGAGGGCACGCTGTGACGCAATCCGCAGCGCTTATCGCCCACCGCCGCCACGCTGGCCGCATGCCTCGCGCCCGCTCGTCCCGCCTGCTCCGCAACGCTCGCGATCTGCGTCGCCACCAGACGGACGCGGAGAATCACCTATGGCTGCAACTGCGCGATCGCCGCCTGTGCAGCTTCAAGTTTCGTCGGCAGGTTCCGCTCGGGCCGTACATAGCCGACTTCGTTTGCGCATCGGCACGGCTGGTCGTGGAACTCGATGGTGGACAGCACCTCGACAGTTCCCAGGATCTGACACGCGATCGCTGGCTGCTCGAACAGGGCTGGACGGTTCTGCGTTTCTGGAACGACGAGGTGTTGCTGCAGACGCAAGCGGTGCTGGAGAAAATTCTGATGTCCTGCGCGATCGCGCACCCTCACCCCGGCCCCTCTCCCGCAAGCGGGAGAGGGCGTGAGTGCAGTTAGATCGTTGAAGCCCCTCGCCCGCTTGCGGGAGAGGGCGTTTGCCTATTGGGGAGTGACATGGAGTCACTCCCCAGCTTGTCCAAACGCGGGTGAGGGCCAGCCGCTAGTCCTCATCGACCAGCGGCGCCGCCGCCTCGATGCTCAGCACGCGCTGCGCCAGCAGCGCGGCCTGCGTGCGGCGGACCAGGCCGAGCTTGCGCAGGATGGCGGTCATGTGGGCCTTGATGGTGGCCTCGGTGACGCCGAGGTCGTAGGCGATCTGCTTGTTGAGCTGGCCGGCGGCGACGGCAGCCAGCACGCGCAGCTGCTGCGGCGACAGGCTGGCGACGCGCTCGGCGTCGTCGGCGTCGCCATCGGGGGCGCGCAGCAGCGCCGCGGCGTCCGGCGGCAGCCAGGTCTGGCCGTCGAGAATGGCGCGCAGTGCGGTGCCCAGCTGCTCCAGGCCCGACGACTTGGGAATGAAGCCGGCGGCGCCGAACGATAGTGCACGACGCATCGTCGCCGGCTGCTCCTCGGCGGAAACTACGGCCACCGGCAGCTGCGGGTGATCCTGGCGCAGCGTCAGCAGCGACGAGAAGCCGCGCGCGCCGGGCATGCGCAGATCCAGCAGCACCAGATCGGCATCGGCGTGCCGGGCGACGGCCTCCATCAGGCGCTCGACGCTGTCGGCCTCGATCAGCTGCGCCTGCGGCAGCACCTGCCGCACCGCGCCGGCCAGCGCGGCGCGGAACAGCGGGTGATCGTCGGCAATGATGACGGTGGCGTCCATGGCTGCAGTCTAGTCCGACTTTGGTCGAAGCCGCGCTGCACTTCGACCAAGGGCGAATATTCGCCCGCCGGCTGCCGGCGGATGCTCCTGCCACAACGAGATGGAGGAGCCCATGAACATCAAGAAAACGGTACTGCCGTTCGCCGCGCTGTCGCTGTGCCTGGCGCCGCTGGCGCGCGCCGCCGAGCCGCAGGCCGGCAGCATGCAGGCGGAGATCGAGCTGCTGAAGCAGCGCCTCGGCGAGCTCGAAGCACAGCTCGCCAGACAGGCCGCGCCACCGCCTGCCGCGGCGAAAACCGTCCCTGCGGCTCTCGCGGCCGCGACTGGTGGAAACAGCGTGGCGATCGGCAGCACGACGGTGACGGTCGGCGGTTACGTGAAGGCCGACGTGATGTACTCGCGCTTCTCCGACGGTGAAGTCGCGCAGGGCATCGGCCGCGACACCTATATCCCGAATACGATTCCGGTATCCGACGGCAGCGGCCAGAGCCACGAGGCGCTGGACCTGCACGCCAAGGAAACCCGCCTGTTCGTGCGCGCCGACACGCCGCTGGCCGGCGGCAACAAGATCGGCGCGTATCTGGAGATGGACTTCATCGTCGCCCAGGGCTCCGGCAACGAGCGCGCGACCAATGCCTATAACTTCGGCCTGCGCCGCGCTTTCGTCACCTACGGCAACTGGCTGGTCGGCGAGGAATGGACCACCTTCCAGAACATGAACTCGCTGCCGGAGACCCTGGACTTCGTCGCCTTCCCCACCGATGGCACCGTGTTCGGCCGCCAGCCGATCATCCGCTACACGCTCGGCAATCTGATGCTGGCGCTGGAGAACCCGGAGACCACCTACATGCCGCAGGGCGGCGGCGCCTTCGTCGATTCCGGCGACGGCGTGCTGCCGGATCTGGTGGGCCGCTACAACTTCCATTTCAGCGGCGGCAGCGAGCTGTCGGTCGCCGGCCTGCTGCGCCAGCTCAAGGTCGACAACGGCACACCGGCCAGCGAGGCCAAGGCCAGCGCCGGCGGTGTCTCGCTGGCCGGCAAGCTGGCGCTGGGCAAGGACGATCTGAAGTTCCAGCTCAACTACGGCGATGGCATCGGCCGCTATCTGGCGCTGGCCACCGCGGCCGACGCGGTGCTGCTCGACGGCGAGCTCGACAAGATCCGCCTGCTGTCCGGCTACCTCGCCTATCGGCACCCGTGGTCGCCGCAGTGGCGCTCGACGGCGACGCTCTCGCACCTGCATGCCGACAACGACCTCGCCGTCAGCGGCGGCGCGGTGACGCGCGACGTCACCAGCGGCAGCATCAATCTGCTGTATTCGCCGGCGCCGAAGCTGACGTTCGGCATCGAGTACCGCCACGCGCTGCGCAAGGTCGAGAGCGGCAACGACGGCCGGCTCGATCGCGTGCAGTTCTCGACCAAGTACGCGTACTGAGGCAAGGCCCCTCATCCGCCCTTCGGGCACCTTCTCCCCGCGCGCGGGGAGAAGGAACCTTGAGCCCCTTGCTGCTCTTGACCTCGCGCACCTTCTCCCCGCGGGGAGAATGACAAAAGTCCGCCCTCTCCGGCCTGCAAGTCGGAGCCGGGGATGAGGGTTCGAGTGCGGGCACGCGCCGTATAATCGCGCGCATGAACCCGTCCGACTTCGTCTCCCTGCTTCGTGGCTGCGCGCCGTACGTGCACGCGCACAACGGCCGCGTATTCGTCATCGCCTTCGGTGGCGAGGCGGCGGAGCGAGCCGACTTCGACCAGCTGATCTACGACATCGCGCTGCTGCACAGCCTGGGCGTCAAGCTGATCCTGGTGCATGGCATCCGCCCGCAGATCGACGCGCGGCTCAAGGCGCAGGGCCTGGAGCCGCGTTTCGTCGACGGCCTGCGCGTCACCGACCGCGCGGCGCTGGACGGCGTCAAGGCCGCGGCCGGCAGCGTGCGGATGGAGATCGAGGCGCGGCTGTCGACCTCGCTGATCTCGACGCCGATGGGCGGCGCGCGGATCAGCGTCGCCGGCGGCAACTGGATCACCGCGCGGCCGGTCGGCGTGCGTGGCGGCGTCGATCACCAGTACACCGGCGAGGTGCGCCGCGTCGACGTCGAGACCATCCGCCAGGTGCTCGCGCAGGACCGCATCGCCCTGCTGTCGCCGATCGGCTATTCGCCGACCGGCGAGACCTTCAACCTGCGCGCCGAGGATCTGGCGACGGCAGTTGCCGTGGCAATGGGCGCCGACAAGCTGGTGTTCGTCACGCCCACCGATCCGGATCAGTGGGTGCTCGCCGACGGCACCGGCGACGTCGGTCAGCTGTCCTGGGCCGACGGCGAGAAGCTGCTGGAGAGCCAGACGCTGACCGCGATCGACCGCACCTACCTGCAGGCCGCGCTGGCCGCGACCAAGGGCGGCGTCAAGCGCATCCACCTGGTCGGCCACGGCGACGGCGCGCTGCTGCGCGAGCTGTACACGCGCGACGGCGGCGGCCTGATGCTGTACTCGGATGCCGACTACGAAGCAACGCGCGACGCGACGATCGACGACGTCGGCGGCGTGCTGGCGCTGATCCAGCCGCTGGAGCAGCAAGGCATGCTGGTGCCCCGCTCGCGCGAGCAGATCGAGCTGGACATCCAGCACTTCAACGTCATCGTCCGTGATGGCCTGGTGATCGCCTGCTGCGCGCTGCTGCCGTTCGTCGACGCGCGCATGGGCGAGCTGGCCTGCGTCGCCGTGCATCCGGACTATCGCCGCGCCAGCCGCGCCGCCGCGCTGCTCAAGCGCGTCGAGGCCGAGGCGCGCTCGCTCGGGATCGACAAGCTGTTCAGCCTCACCACGCACACGCCGCACTGGTTCATCGAGCATGGCTT
>CAMLDZ010000125.1 GCA_946478985.1 uncultured Solimonas sp. | reverse complement strand
CGGACAGCATCCAGCGCAGGAAGTCCTTCTCGAAAGCGATGACCGGCTTCTTCTCCAGCGCGGCGATGCGCGCCTCGTTCTCGGCCTCGAAATTCCATGCGCGCATGAAGGTCGACGCGGTTTCCGAACCGGTGGCGACCGCATTGCGGCTCAGGCCGGACAGCAGCGACATGTAGGCGTACTTCAGCGACATCACGCCGGAACCGCAGATGCCGGCGGTGGCGACGACCTCACAGGGATGGCTGCCGAGTTCGCCGTGCACCATCACCGCGTGATTCGGCGCGATCTGGTCCGGCGTGCTCGTGCCGCAGGCAAGCAGTTCGATGTCATCGATCGAAAAGCCATCGCCAGCCAGGCGGCGCACCGCTTCCGCCGTGAGCTGTGCGTTGGTGTGCGTCTGCACGCCGGTATCCGGATCGAACACGTAGTGGCGCGACTGGATGCCGTTGCTGCGCAGCACGATCGCCCGCGCCCGCGAAGGCTTGCCGCCGACCTGGCCGAGGACCGCCTCCATGCGCGTATTGTCGACCGGCGCGTTCGGCAGCGCCGCCGCCATCCGCGTGATGTATGCCGCTGCTGAACCCGCTTCCGTCATGTCGTCAGAAAGACCGCGAGCCGGCGGTCACCGCCGGCGTTGAAGAATTCTTGCGCAACCGCCCCCACAGGGCCCGCAACAGCATCGTCACCGGCACCACCGTGACGATCATCAGCACCAGGAACAGCGCGTAGATCGCCAGCAGCGGCCGCCGCTGCCAGGCCCCCTGCGGACCCAGCGCGCGGATCATCGCACCCCAGATCTGGAAACTGCGCCGGCCGATCTTCTCGCTCGGCAGCAGGCGCAGGTCCGGAACCGCGGCATTCAGGCCGGCCAGCGGCGACGGCTCCGCCAGCAGGCGGTCCTCCAGCAGCGCCTGACGCAGCGCATGGCCGAAGCGCGCCGCGTCGGCGATCTGCGCCTCGCTCAGGCCGGCGCGCGGGAACACGCCCCAGAACGCCTCGCGGCGGCCGCTCAGCATCCAGCGCGGCGTCGTCACGAACGTCGCCAGACTGGGTCCCGGATCGGTCAACGCGATGTGATCGACGAAACGCGCGCCGGCCGCATCGAGCAGCGCGCGCATCGTCTGCTGCGCCAGCATCCACATGTTGCGGCAGCCGATCAGCGTCACCACCGGCGTGTCGCGCAGCAGTGCGCGGCCCTGCGCCGAGGTCACGAAGGCGGTGACCGGCGGCGCCGGCGACAGGTACCAGACGGTGTAGGCCAGCACGATCAGGTCATAGCGGCGCCCGGCTGCGATGCCGAGCGGCTGCAGCGCCGGTGCATCCAGATGCACCGTCTCCGGAAACTGGTCGAAAAATCGCCAGAACGGCCACGGAAACGGATACGGCCGATCGGGCCGCAGCTCGCATTCGTCGAGTTCCACGCCGGCACCCGCCAGCGGCGCGCAGACCGAGGCCGCAAGCCGTTGCAGTTGACCGGTCTGCGAGTAGTAGACCACCAGGACGCGCTTCAAGCCCCCACCCCGTTTGCGCTGCAAACGACGAGGGCGCGTCGCCGCGCCCTCGTCATCACGTCGTCATCGGCAGTGTAGACGACTTGTCCGGCAGCCGGGAGCGCCGCGGCCCGGCCGCGCACTCCGCAATCAGACCTAGTTCGCACCCGCGGCGAGGCGCAGCAGGTCGTAGCCCTGCAGCGTGGCGTCGAAGTTGCGCGTATGCGCACCGAACAGGCCGATCGTCGACAGCTCGGACGCGCTGCTGCTGCCACCCGGCCAGTTGTGGCCGCCACCTTCGACCACGACCAGGAAATCGCGGCGGTTGCCGGCGCAGCGGCCAGAGGCATTGAGCTTGACCACCAGCGGATCGTAGTAAGTCGGCACCGTGGTCTGCGTATCGCTGCCGCTGCAGCCGTTGAGCTGCTCGAAATAGGCATGCGTCGGCGCCACCGTGCTGTACGGCGCCAGCACCGCATCGGCGCTGCCATGAACGATCACGGTGCCGAGCGGGCCGGTCGGCTGGCATGCGGCACGCGCGGAGCTGCTGAGGCTGCCGGCGACCGCCTGCACGGCGGCCACGCGATCCGCGGCCGCGCAGGCGTACTGATAAGCCATGACGGCACCGTTCGACAGGCCCGACACCAGCAGCGGCGCCGAAGCGGCGCCGGAGAAGCGGACGCGTGCATCGGCGACGACGGCGTCGAGGAAGGCGATGTGGCCGGAGACCGATTCCACCCCATTCACCGGCCAGCGCGAGCCCAGACCGCCGACCGCGCCCGGCGCCTGCGGCACCAGGATCAGCGTGTTGCGGGCCTTGGCCAGCTCCGGCATCCGCACGACATTGGAATGCGTGCCGGCGCGCGCCATCAGGTAATGCAGCGTCATGTAGACCGTGTCGTACGGTCCGCTGCCGGCGTAGATCGCCAGATACGTCGACGTGAGGCCGCCGCCGCTGACGGTGAACTCCTCGACGGTGACGCCCGTGCAAGACAGCGTCGTCGAATTGAGCACCGACAGGCCCGCCGGGACCGGACACAGCTCGTCGGCCTTGGGCTGACAGGCATCGGGCGTGGCCACCACTTTTTCGGGACTGTAGGCCTTGTCGCAGCTCAGCCCGGAAAGACCGCCGCCGCTGTCGCCGCCGCCGGAATCCCCGCCATCGCCGTCGCCAACGTCCACCCCGCCGCTGCCGCCGCCGCAGGCCACCAGAACGGCGGACAGCAGCAGAGCCGAAGCCCAATGCAGTTGTTTCATCCAGCTATCCCTGTGCAGGCGCGGCCCTGCGCCAGCTCTTGCCGGCAGGCCGACCAAAATGGCGGCGCGTCCTTGCGCCTAATCTCCCCCAGACGGACCTTATTTCTTTTCGTGTATCGGTCCGTCGGACACCACAATACCGTCGGCATCGGCATATAGCCACTGGCCGCTCTTGAAATGGACGCCGGCGAAGCTGACATCGCGATTGCGATGACCGGTATGCAGGCCCTTCTCCGACTTGCGCGGATGCGTGCCGAGCGCCTTGATGCCGATGTCCTGCTCGGCCAGCTCGCCCGAATCGCGAACGAAGCCGTTGACGACGATGCCGGCCCAGCCATTGTCGACGCCGAGCTGACCGAGGTTGCCGCCGACCAGCGCGCAGCGCGCCGAGCCGCCGCCGTCGACGACCAGCACCTGGCCGTTGCCGCGCTCGTCGAGCAGCGCACGCACCATCGCGTTGTCCTCGAACACCTTGAGCGTCACCACCTGGCCGTAAAAGGCGTTGCGGCCGCCAAAATCGCCGAAGATCGGCTCGGCGACCTGGGCTTCCGGGTGGGCATCGGAAAGATCGGTGGTGGCGTACGTCATTGCAGCGTTCTCCGTTCGAAGTTGCGGGCCAGAATCGGGGTTGCCAGCGCATAGACGGCGAAGCCGATGAAGGCGATCAGCGTCCAGCCGGGCAGCGAGATGCCGAGCCAAGCTGCGTCGATCTTGGCGCAGTTGCCGTCACCCTTGAGCACCATCGTCACCACTTCGGTGACGGGCATGAAGTCGAGCAGGTAGTCCAGCGTCGGTCCGCAGGCCGGCACCTGGTCCGGCGGCAGCGACTGCAGCCAGACATGGCGCCAGGCGATGCCGATGCCGATCGCCGCGCCCAGCGCCGCCAGCAGCGAGTAGACCCAGCGCCCGCCGCCGCGCGGCGCATGCAGCGCGCCGAGCAGGAAGAACAGGCCCGCGCCGGCCATCGCGACGCGCTGGAAAATGCACATGGGGCACGGCTCGTAGCCGCGGAAGTGCTGCAGGTACAGCGCGAACGCCAGACCCGCGACACAGCCGGCGAAGCCCAGCAGCGACAGACGACGGAAATTCATGCGAGCCCTCCGTGGCTCCGGACCTTCCGGGCGCAGCTCACGCCAGCGCGACCGGAATGTCCTTGATCTTGCCAGCGATCTTCTGCTGCCACAGCTGCGGACCGGTGGTGTGCACCGACTCGCCGCTGGAATCGACCGCCACCGTCACCGGCATGTCGCGAACCTCGAACTCGTAGATCGCCTCCATGCCCAGATCCTCGAAGCCGACGACCTTGGCCGCCTTGATCGCCTTGGCGACGAGATAGGCCGCGCCGCCGACCGCCATCAGATAGGCGCTCTTGTGCTTCTTGATCGCCTCGATCGCCGCCGGGCCGCGCTCGGACTTGCCGATCATCGTGATCAGGCCGGTCTGCGCCAGCATCGTCTCGGTGAACTTGTCCATGCGTGTCGCCGTCGTCGGTCCGGCCGGACCGACGATCTCGTCGCGCACCGGATCGACCGGGCCGACGTAGTAGATCGCGCGGTTCCTGAAATCGACCGGCAGCTTCTCACCCTTGGCCAGCATGTCGGCGATGCGCTTGTGTGCGGCATCGCGGCCGGTGAGCATCTTGCCGTTGAGCAGCAGGGTCTGCCCCGGCTTCCAGGCCGCGACTTCCTCGGGCGTCAGCGTATCGAGATTGACGCGCGTCGCGGTCTGCGTGTTCGGCTGCCAGGTCACCTTCGGCCAGTCTTCCAGACTCGGCGCTTCCAGCTTGGCCGGGCCCGAGCCGTCCAGTTCGAAATGCACGTGGCGCGTCGCCGCGCAGTTCGGAATCAGCGCCACCGGCAGGTTGGCGGCGTGCGTCGGGTAGTCGAGGATCTTGACGTCGAGCACGGTGGTCAGGCCGCCGAGGCCCTGCGCGCCGATGCCCAGGGCATTGACCTTCTCGTACAGCTCCAGGCGCAGCGCTTCGAGCTTGTTCTGCGGACCGCGCGCGATCAGTTCCTGGATGTCGACCGGCGCCATGATCGCTTCCTTGGCCAGCAGCATCGCCTTCTCCGGCGTGCCGCCGATGCCCAAGCCCAGGATGCCCGGCGGGCACCAGCCGGCACCCATCGTCGGCACCGTCTTGAGCACCCAGTCGACGATCGAGTCGGAGGGATTGAGCATCGCGAACTTGGACTTGGCTTCCGAACCGCCGCCCTTGGCGGCGCAGATCACTTCGACGTGATCGCCGGCGACGATCTCGTAATGGACCACCGCCGGGGTGTTGTCGCGGGTGTTGCGGCGGCTGCCGGACGGATCGGCCAGCACCGAGGCGCGCAGCGGGTTGTTCTCGTCCATGTAGGCGCGGCGCACGCCTTCGTTGACCATTTCCTGGACCGACAGCGTGGCGTCCCAGCGCACGTTCATGCCGACCTTGAGGAAGACCAGCGCGATGCCGGTGTCCTGGCAGATCGGCCTACGGCCTTCGGCGCTCATCCGCGAGTTGGTGAGGATCTGCGCGATCGCATCCTTGGCCGCCGGGCTTTCCTCGCGCTCGTACGCGGCGCCGAGCGCCTGGATGTAATCGAGCGGGTGATAGCAGCTGATGTACTGGAACGCGTCGGCGACGCTCTGGATGAAGTCTTCCTGGCGGATCGTGCTCATTTCGGCTGGGGACTTGGCGACAAAGGGGAATTCGCGGACGGACCGCGCGCGAATGCTACCGGAATTCCCCGCCCCGGGCTGCGCGCAGCCCTCGCGCTTACCCTGGCCGCCGCCCTCGCCGAAAGCCGCGCGGCCCGCCTATGCGGTCGCGTAGATATCGTGGCTGTGGTGCTTGGCCGGCTCCCAGAGCTTGATGCCGGCGTCGATCTCTTCGAGCTGGATCAGCGTCTCGCCGCCCTTGACGCCATAGTCGACGAAGGCCGATTCGAGCACGCGCACCAGCGCGCGGATGTTGCCGTGCCAGCGGCAGGCGCGCAGGCGCTGCCAGGCCTCCTCGCTGACGCCGTTCGGCGGCGTCCAGGTGGTGCAGCGATCCGACAACTTGGACAAGGTGGTCGCGACGACGGCGATCATGTCCTCCTCGCGCTTGTGCAGCTCCGGCACCGACAGGGTCGCCGCGCCGATGCGGGTGAACTCGTCGATGTTGACCGAGTTCTGCAGCGTCTCCCAGCTGCGGTTGGTCGCGAAGACGATCGCGCACTCCAGCGGCTGCTTGGCGGACGCGCCGAACGGCAGGTACTGGCCGTTGTCGAAAGCCTCCATCAGCACTTCCATCACCGGGCCGGTGATGCCGTGGCTCTCGTCGATGAAACAGACGCCGTCACGGGCGTGGGTGAACGCGCCGGTGCGCGCGCCGGCGCCCGGAAACGCGCCGGAAACATGGCCGCACAGCAGCGATTTCACCGAGGACTTCTCGCCGGTGTTTTCGGCGGCGAGATTGACCGACACGAAGCGGCCGCGATTGCGCACCAGGTAGTAATAGAACGCCAGCGAGGTCTTGCCGCTGCCGGGACCGCC
Organism: uncultured Solimonas sp.; assembly: GCA_946478985.1. The sequence continues at coordinate 2,590 of CAMLDZ010000125.1, read as the reverse complement.
GAGCAAATAGGCACGGTGGATGCCGTTGGCCGCGTAGGCGCGGATGCGCGCGACCAGCGCCTGCAACTCCGGGCTGAACACAAAGAAATTGCGCATCGGCGAGTTCTCGACCTCGGTCGAGAGCGGCATGCGCAGCAGATTGCTCTCGGTCACCGCGCCGAGCCGCTGCGGCAGCTGCTTGAGTGCGCTTTCGGCATTGGCGGCCAGCAACAGGCGCATCCCGGCCAGCCTGTTCTCGTTGCCACGCTTGGTGAGCCACTGCCCGAGTGCAGTCAGCTGCGCAGGCGTGATGGCGACGATCAGCGTGGTCTTGGCGCCGCTCTTGCGTGCTTCCAGCACCGCGTCGGCCAGGCCGTCGAGCAGGCTTGGCGCGAGCAGCAGGCTGAGCACGAAATCGGCCTGCGGCGGCGCCAGCGCCACGCCGAGTTCGGCGGCGCCGCGCAGCTCATGACGGCGGCCTTCCGGCATCAGCGCCTGCACGCCTCGCGCCAGATCGGCATCGCGGGCATGGAAGTCCGATGCATAGATCGTCAGATAAGGCGCCGGCAGACGCTCCCGCTCTGCTTCAAACACCGCCTTGCGACTCTGGATCCCGAACATGGCACGCCCCTTCTCTAGGTCGGCACAGCCTAGGCCGGAACCGCATGCCAGACCGCGGAGAAGCCGATGAAGCGCCGCCGGCTGCCGACCGGCGGCGCGGCGCCGCGGGCGGCCCTCAGCTGCTGCTGTGATCAGCACCGAAATTGCGCAGCTTGGCCGCCGAATACGCCTTGGGATCGTCTTCCTTGAGCTGCTTGGGATACTGCTCGATGGCGTCGAGCCAGTGCTGCAGGCTGGCGGCATAGCGCTTGCCGGCAGCACCCTCGGTGGCCGCCGCCAGCTGCGCGTCGATCGCCAGGTAGTAGCGCATGGCGTTGCGCTCCAGCGCACCGCGCAAGCCACCGATCTTGCCGCCGTCACTGAAGCCGACCTTGCTGCTGCCGGACGTCGACAGATAAGCCTTGGCGGCGAAGCGCGCCGAGGCGCCGTAGGCATAGGCGTAGCGCATCTGCAGGAAGCTGGTCTTGCCGCCGTCCAGCGGAATCGCGCCCAGCTCGATCTCATAGTCGCGCGTCCCGACCGGACCCGTATCGGCCTCCAGCACGACGCGCAGGCCCTGGTCACTGCTCTGCGGCTTGAAGCTGAAGCGGATCGGCGTCGCGGTATCGGGCTTGGCGTCGAAACGCTTGACCAGCCCCACCTTCAGCGCGCCCTGATCCGGACGGCAGCTGGCGATATTGGGGATCAGCATCAACAGCTCGCACCAGCGTGCCGGCTCGACCAGGGTTTTGCGCACGTCGTCGTACGGCTGCTCGACCACCGCGCGAACCGTACCTTCGAGTCGGCCCTTGCCTTCGCTGGAGCTGATCGTCAGGGGCTTGCCGAAAGGGCTCTTCTTCAGCGCATCCGCCGATTCCGTATGGGCTTTTTGCAGCGGCGCGACGTAATCCGCCGTTGCCGCGGCGGCCACGGACCCGCCTGCCAGCAGGCCGAACAGCAGTACGAAAGCGCGGCCGCGATGAGCCCGGAGAGATTTGCGCATGCGTCCCGGCCGTCACCGACGGCCGCCTCGGATAAAATACCGCCGCAGACTAGCTCCCCTTTCCTTAATCCCCGCCGCCGCGCCCGCGGACGGCGTCGGTATCAGACTCTCTATGGAACTCACCTCCCTTTCCGCCATTTCGCCGATCGACGGCCGCTACGCCGAAAAGACCGTCAAGCTGCGCGCGATCTTCAGCGAGTACGGCCTGATGCGGTACCGGATCATCGCCGAGGTGCGCTGGCTGCAGACGCTGGCGGCCCATGCCGGCATTCCGGAAGTGCCGGCGCTGTCGGCATCCGCCAACGAGAAGCTGGAGCGCATCGTCGTCAACTTCAACATCCAGGAAGCGCAGCGCGTCAAGGCGATCGAGGACACCACCAATCACGACGTCAAGGCGGTCGAGTACTACCTGAAGGAACGCATCAGCTCGCACGCCGAGCTGGCCGGCATCAAGGAGTTCATCCACTTCGCCTGCACCTCGGAAGACGTCAATAACCTCAGCCATGCGCTGATGCTCAAGGACGCGCGCGACAAGGTGCTGCTGCCGCAGCTCGACCAGCTGATCGGCTCGATCGCGACGCTGGCGCGCAACTACGCCGAGCAGCCAATGCTGGCGCGCACGCACGGCCAGCCGGCCTCGCCGACCACGCTCGGCAAGGAGATGGCGGTGTTCGTGCAGCGCCTGCGCCGCCAGCGCGATCAGCTCGCCGCGGTGCCGTTGCTGGGCAAGATGAACGGCGCCGTCGGCAACTGGAACGCGCATCTGGCGGCCTATCCGGACGTCGACTGGCCGAGCGTCGCCGGCGAATTCATCAAGGGCCTGGGCATCGAGCAGAGTCCGGCGACCACGCAGATCGAGCCGCACGACTACATCGCCGAATATTTCCACGCGCTGTCGCGCTTCAACACGATCCTGATCGACTTCGCCCGCGACGTCTGGGCCTACGTCTCGCTCGGCTACTTCAAGCAGCGCACGATCGCCGGCGAAGTCGGCAGCTCGACGATGCC
>CAMLDZ010000124.1 GCA_946478985.1 uncultured Solimonas sp. | reverse complement strand
ACCCGGCGATGCAGCTGAAATGGAAGCGCCCGCTGTACCTGTTCCATCGCTGGGCCGGCATCGTGCTGTGCGCGTTCTTCGCACTGTGGTTCTTCAGCGGCGTGTTCATGATGTACGTGGAGTTTCCGCAGCTGAGCCGGCAGGAGCGGCTGGCGGGCCTGCCGGCGCTGGATTTCAGCAGCGCGGCGCTGACACCGGGCGAGGCGCTGGCGCGGCTGAAGCCCGCGGACTTCGACACCATCGGCACGCCGTCGCGCAACCTCCCGCATGCGGCCGAAGCGCAAGCACCGGTCGAGGCGAAAAACCTGCAGCCGCTGATGCGGTTGGGCCGGCCGCTGTACCGCATCGACGCCGCCGGCCCGGCGCAACCGCGCGTGATCGACGCGCAAACCGGTGCGCTGCTGTCACGCGTGGATGCCGAGCAAGCGCAGACCATCGCTGCCGACTTCGCCGCACGCGCCTACGGCGGTACGCCGCGACCGCGCCACCTCGACACCTTGCAGACCGATCAGTGGTCGGTGTCCGCCGGCCTCAACGCGCACCGGCCGCTGCATCTGTTCGCGCTCGACGACGCAGCCGGCACCGAGCTGTACGTGTCGTCGAGCACCGGCGAAGTGGTCCGCGACAGCACGCGCACCGAGCGCTGGCTGAACTACCCGGCGGCGGTCACGCACTGGCTGTACCCGACGCTGATCCGCCGCTATCCGGACGCCTGGGCCTGGATGGTCGACATCCTCTCCGGCGCCGGCACGGTGCTGGCCGTGTCCGGCATCTGGATCGGCCTGCTGCGCTGGAAGCGGCGGCCGAAACCGGGCAAGTCCTCGATTCCGTACAAGGGTCTGATGCGCTGGCATCACATCGGCGGCCTCGCCTTCGGCGGGGTGACGCTGAGCTGGGTGCTCAGCGGCCTGCTGTCGATGAATCCGGGCACGCTCGACCCGCCGCGCGCGCCGTCGCCGCAGCAACTGCAGGTTTACAGCGGCAAGCCGCTGACGCCGGCCGACTTCGGCCTGCCGCCGTCCGGTGACGGCATCGTCGAGGCCGAACCGCTGCACTGGCTCGGCCAGCCGCTGTGGCGGATCACGCATCGCGACGGCAGCACGCAACTCGTCGCCGCCCGCCATGCCGGTGTCACGCTACCCGATGCCGCAGCGATGCAGGCGCGCGCCGAGCTGCTGCTGCCGGACGCGGCGCTGCAGGACGTACAGCCGCTGACGGCCTACGACGATTACTACTACACGCGGCACCCGGAAAACGGCACGAATCCGCTGCCGGTGCTGCGCGTGCGCTTCGCCGACGAAGCCGCCACCTGGTTCCACCTGGACCCGGCCAGCGGACGCATCCTCGACCGCAGCACACGGCGCAACCGGCTGTATCGCTGGCTCTACAACGGCCTGCATTCCTTTGACCTGTGGTGGCTGTGGCAGCACCGCCCGCTGTGGGACATCGCCGTCATCGGCTTCTCGCTCGGCGGCTTCGCGCTGTCGATCACCGGCATCGTCATCGGCTGGCGGCGGCTGCGCTTCGACAGGTCTGCGGGCGCAACGATGCAGCGGAGCAAGCGGCGTGGCGCGCCGTCCGCGGGCGCCTGCGATGAGGCCGTGCACGCCGCCCGACCGATGAATTCATAAGAAAAGCATTTCAATGTCCTTCCGTTGCAATGCCCGGCTGCCTACCCTGCGCGCAAGCCGGTCGCCGCAGCGATCCGGCCCCTCTGTGCAAGGAGTCAGGACCATGGAATTCATCGACAAGCTGGACTGGCAAGGCCCGGTGCTGGTGGTGCCCGGACTGCAGGGCAGCGGTGACGAACACTGGCAGACGCGCTGGGAACGCCGTTTCCCGCAGCTGCAACGCGTGCACCAGCAGGACTGGTCGGTGCCGGACCTGGACCGCTGGGCACGCGCCATCGTCGAGGCCGCGCTGCCGCTGGCCGAGCCGGCGCTGGTGATCGCGCACAGCTTCGGCTGCCTGGCGACGATCCGCGCCGAGGTCTTCCAGTCCAGCCTGATCGCCGGCGCGCTGCTGGTGGCGCCGGCCGACCCGGAGAAGTTCGGCGTGCAGCATCGCCTGCCACGGCTGCCGCTAACGTTCCAGAGCACACTCGTCGCCAGCCGCGATGATCCCTGGATGCCATTCGAGATCGCACGCGACTGGGCAGAGCGCTGGGGCAGCGAGTTCCGCGATGCCGGCTGGTGCGGCCACATCAACGTCGCCGCCGGCGTCGGCGACTGGCCGGAGGGCCAGCTGCTGCTGCAGCAGCTGTGCCGGCGCATGAACGAGGTTCCGGAAACGCAAAGGCTGCGGCGGCCGGCGACACTCAATCCGCTGGCGCTGTCCTGGGCGGCCTGAGCGCGACGACCGCCGCCACGGCCGCCGGCACCGGAAATCACCCAGACCTGCGGAGGCACGCAGCACTTGCTCTAAGCTTCGCGCCCCGAGCCTGCTCGTCCGCGCCTTGCCATGTCCCCGACCGTCCGCGCCCAGTGGATCCTGCATCTGTGCGTGCTGCTGTGGGGTTTCACCGCCATTCTCGGCAAGCTGATCACGCTGCCGGCGTATCGGCTGGTGTGCCTGCGCATGCTGCTGGTGACGGCCTGCCTGCTCTGCGTTCCGCGCGTCTGGCGTGGCCTGCGCCGCACGCCGCCGCGGCTGCTGGCCATTTACGCCGGCATCGGCGTGCTGGTGACGGTGCACTGGCTGACGTTCTACGGCTCGATCAAGCTGGCCAACGCTTCCGTCGCCGTGACCTGCCTGGCGCTGTGCCCGGCCTTCCTGGCGCTGATCGAGCCCTGGATCGGCCGGCGCACTTTCGATCTGCGTGAGCTGCTGCTGGGGCTGGCGGTCATTCCCGGCGTCGCGCTGGTCACCGGCGGCATCGAGGCCGACATGCATCCGGGCCTCGCAGTCGGCGTGTTCTCGGCCTTGACCGTGGCCTTCTTCATGGCGCTCAACAAGCGCTACATCGAGCACGCCGATCCGCTGCTGGTGACGACGGTGGAGCTCGGCAGCGGCGCGATCCTGCTGGTGCTGTGCGCACCGCTGACGGCGGCGGGCCTGGGCGGCACGCTGGCGCTGCCGGACTTGCGCGACAGCGCACTCCTGCTGGTGCTGGCGATCGGCTGCACACTGCTGCCGTTCACGCTGTCGCTGGTGGCGCTGCGCCAGCTCAGCGCCTTCAGCGCGCAGATCGCCGTCAACCTCGAACCGCTGTATGCGATCGTCATGGCCGTGCTGCTGCTCGGCGAGCAACGCGAGCTGTCGCTGACGTTCTACGCCGGCGTGGCGATCGTGCTGGCGGCGGTGTTCGTGCATCCGCTGCTGCGGCAACGGCGCTCGGCCGGCGCCGAGGCGCGGATCGTCAATGCGCTCGAGTCGCAGCGCGTCGACTGAGCAGACCTGCCGGCCCGGCCCGTATCATCGCGGCTCAGTCCGCACAGAGTCTCTTCATGCCGGCAGTAGCGCTCGACCTCGCCTTCGTCCGTTCGCAGTTCCCGGCCTTCTCCGAGCCGACGCTGCAGAGCCAGTCCTTCTTCGAAAACGCCGGCGGCTCCTATGCCTGCCGCCAGGTCATCGAGCGTCTCGGCGAGTACTACCGGCGGCTCAAGGTGCAGCCGGGCTATGGCTACGCGGCGTCGATCGAAGCGGCGCAGTGGATGGACCGCTCGCACGCGCGGCTGGCCGAATACCTGGGCGTCGACGCCGACTGGATCCACTTCGGGCCGTCGACCTCGCAGAACACCTACGTGCTGGCGCAGGCGCTGCGCCAGCAGCTGCGCCCCGGCGACGAGATCATCGTCACCAACCAGGATCACGAGGCCAACAGCGGCGTCTGGCGCCGGCTCGCCGATGACGGCGTGGTCGTGCACGAATGGCGTGTCGACGCCGATAGCGGCACGCTCGACCTGGCCGCACTCGACCGCCTGCTCGGCCCGAAGACACGGCTTCTGACGTTTCCGCACTGTTCGAACATCGTCGCCCATCTCAATCCGGTGGCCGCCATCACCGCCAGGGCGCGCGCGGCCGGCGCGATCAGCATCGTCGACGGCGTCTCGTATGCGCCGCACGGCCTGCCGGATGTCGCGGCGCTGGGCGCCGACATCTACCTGTTCTCGCTGTACAAGACCTTCGGCCCGCACCAGGGCCTGATGGCGGTACGCCCGGACCTGCTGGAGACCCTCGGCAATCAGGCGCATTACTTCAACACCGCGCACGCGCGCAAACGGCTGGTGCCGGCCGGCCCGGATCACGCCCAGGTCGCCGCCGCGCAGGGCGTCGCCGAATACTTCGACGCGCTGGACGCCCACCACGGCGGCATCGATCCCGCGCGGCGCCCGCAACGTGTGCACGCACTGCTGCACAGCGCCGAGCAGCCGCTGCTGCAGCCGCTGCTCGACCGCCTCGCCGCCGATCCGCGCCTGCGCCTGCTCGGCCCCGCCGATGCCGCGCAGCGCGCCGCCACCGTGTCGCTGGTGCCGCTGCGGCGCACGCCGGTGGAAGTGGCCGCCGAGCTCGCCCGCGCCGGCATCATGGCCGGCGCCAGCCACTTCTACGCGGTGCGACTGCTGGAAGCGCTCGGCGTCGATCCGGCGCGCGGCGTGCTGCGGCTGTCGTTCGTGCATTACACGAGCGGCGACGACATCGAACGGCTGCTGCAGGCTCTGGACCGCAGCCTGTAAGCCCGGCGCGCCGGGCTCGAGCGTTTTTTGACGCCCCCCTTTTGAGGGGGCGCATCACGCTGCCTCGCGCGGCCAAGATGCCGGCTGGAGCGTCCTGAACAAGACCCGCAAAGGAGTGCCGCCGTGATTCACGAACGCGATCTGGATTTCCATCGTCCCCAGCCGCTGCCGCACGACTGGGCGGAGACCGGCTACTTCAACATCTACGTGCCGGAGCAGAACCTGTTCTGCTGGATCTACATCGTCCACCGCGCCGGTGTCGGCGTGACGGTGTCGGACGTCGAGATCATCGACAACTGGTCGGCCTCGGTCGATGACGCGCTCTACATCGACTACGCCAACCACAATCCACTGCCGGCCAACGCCCGCGAGTTCCAGCTGGCCAGCGGCCTGTCGTTCCGCGCCGACTCGCTGCGCGACTACCACCTGGAATACGTGCGTGGCGACGTCGCCTTCAAGCTGCACTTCAGCAGCCTGATGGAGCCCTACGACATCCACGATCCGGCGATGGACCCGATGGCGGTTGCAGACCCGGCGCTCGCCATCGCCAACACCGGCTTCGGCAGCGCCTATGCCTCGCACTTCGACATGTCGGTGCGCGCCCGCGGCGAACTGCGTATCGGCGGCAAGACGCATGCGGTCGACTGCGTCTCGACGATGGACCACAGCTGGGGCCCGCGCCCGGAAAGCGGCTTCAATCCGATGACCTGGAACAACGCGCATTTCAGCGACAAGGACGCGGTGCACGCGATCTTCGCCTACGACCGCTATGCGCCGGCCGGCCGGCAGCACACCTTCCGCCACGGCTACGCGCTGGTCGACGGCCGCGTGCGCGGCGCCAAGGCCGGCTCGGCCTCGGTGATCCGCAACGGCGAGTACGTCAATGCCGTCGAGATGCGCATCACCGATGTCGATGACCGCGAGCACGTACTGCACGGCGTCGCCGTCAACCACACGCCGTGGCGCCTGTACGGCAACGCCAGCTCGACGATGGCGATGATGCAGTGGCGCCGCGCCGGCACCGATCGGCCCGGCTACGGCACCTACTTCGACACCTGGCCGCTCAACCGGCTGCGGCGCAGCCGCAGCTGAATGCAGGGCGCCGCGATGAGCCCTATCGCCATCTGGGCGGCGGCCACCGCCCTCGCCGGCTCGCCGGCCGTGTTCGCGTCGACGATGTCCTACGAGCAGCTGGAAACCTGCGCCGGCTATGTGCAACGGATGCGCGCCGAGTCGCCGGCGCTGGTGGCAGAGGACCGCGGCAACGCGGAACTGCGCCAGTACTACAACGCCGGCAACGGCACGCACGGCGACAAGCTGGCATTCAACCGGCGCATGGACCGCTACCGTCAGGACGTCATCGCGCTCAACCGCGTCAGGCAGGCGTTTGCCGGGCAATGCGCCGGCCGCGCGGTGCGATTGCGCGATGTCGAGCAGCTGCCGGAACCGGCACGCAGCGCCTGGCGCCGCGGACTCGACGATATCGAGGTCCCCTATCTGGGGCCGTCGGACGGCGGCGCCACCCCGTAGGGCGATGCGCCGCCTGCGTCGCCCCGCGGCGCAGTGCCTCAGCCGTCGACGGCCGGCGGCGGGCGGCGCACCGCGCGGATCTTGCCGCTGTTGCCACCGCCGCAATAGAAGAGCTCGCCGCCGTCGGATTCGAGTCCGCTGACGCCGACGCCGTCCGGCATCCGCATGCAGTCGAGCACCGCACCGCTGGCAGGGTCCAGGCGGCGCAGCTCGCTCTGCTCGCCTTCCCAGGTGCCGTGCCACAGCTCGCCATCGACCCAGCTGATGCCGGTGACGAAGCGGTCCGATTCGATGGTGCGCAGCACCGCACCGGTGTCCGGATCGATCTGGTGGATCTTGCGTTCGCGGTACTGGCCCACCCAGAGGCTGCCCTCCGCCCAGGCCATGCCGGAATCGCCGCCGTTGCCGGGCGCCGGAATCGACTTGAGGACAATGCCGGTCGCCGGATCGATTTTGTCGATGCGTGCCTCGGCAATCTGGTAGAGGTGCCGGCCGTCGAACGCGGTGCCGGCATCGCTGGACTGGTCGAGGGCGTGCTGCAGCTGCCCGCTGGCCGGATCGATCGCCAGCAGCTGCGTGCCGGTCGCCGCCCAGATGCGCTGTCCGTCGTGGGTGACGCCGTGAATGCTGGCGGCGCCGTCGTAGGGGCCGTACTCGCGCACGATCCGTGCGGCGCGCGGCACGGCCTGGGTCGGGGTGCTGCGGCTGTTGCTGGCGGTCATCGTCTTGCTCCTGTGAGTGCGCCTCGGCCGGCGCGGTGTGACCTCAATCTACGCAGGCGGCAGCGCAGCAGGGAGTAACAAGATCGTCGTGAATCCACACAGCGGCGGCGCCAGCCAGCGTTGCGCGCGGGCACGGCCGATGGAACGCACGCGCCCGGCCGCTTCCAGCGCGGCGAGCGCGCGCTGCACGCTGCGCTGACTGTCGCCGAGCGCCAGCGCCAGCGCCGAGGTCGACCAGGCGGCGCCGTCGGCAAGCAGCGCCAGCAGCGCCGCATCGTCGCCATCGATGGGCGGCAGCAGGACCACGACTTCACAGGGCGCCCGCGGCCGCAGCGTGAAACCGTGGCGGCCCGCATCGATCGCCAGCAGCGGCGCCAGCAGCCTGCGCAGCCGGCCGATCTCGACGCGCAGCCGCGCGCGATGGCTTTGGTCCGGGTCGCGGCTGCGGAACGCGCGGGCGATCAGCGCCTTGCGGTCCAGCTCCTGCGGCCAGGCCTCGGCCAGCGCCCGCAGCAGCACGAACAGCAATGGCCGCCGCGCCAGCGCATACCACGCGCCGCCGGCTCGCACGCCGCGGCGACAGCCGTCGATCACCAGCGCGTCCGACGCCAGCAGCGCTTCCACCTCGGCCAGGCGCAGCACCTGCTCCGGCGCGCCGGTACGCAGCCGCCGCACCGCAGGGCGATCAAGCAGCCTGCGCGTCTGCGCGACCTCGGCGATCAAGGCTGGCACGCCGGTCTGTGCCGCCGCCGCCGCGGCACGCTGCAGCGCGACCGCGGCCGCCGTCGTGCGCAGCGAACGCAGCGCGATCTCCGCCGCGGCCAGCTCGGCGACCGCACGCGGCAGCGGCGGCAGGCGCGGCGAATCGAGCTCCGCCAAGGCGGCGCTGGCCTCGCCGAGCCGACCCAGCAGCAGCAGCCGGCGCAGCGCGATCAGGCGCGCCTGCTGCGCATTGAGCGAGTCGCCACGGGCCTGCAGCAGCGTCGCGGCCGCCGCCAGCGGGCGCGGCGGGCCACCCAGATCGCGCAGCGCCAGTGCCACCTCGGCCTCGGCGACCACGCAGCGCGCCCGCGCCACCTGCTCGTGCCGGCCGAAGCCACGGCCGGCGCGGCGCAGCAGTTCGCGGGCGCGGGTGTAGTCGCCAAGCTGGGCCATCGCGATGCCGCGCAGCGCCACCGCCGGCGGGTCCTCGCGCAGCGCCACGCACTGCAGCGCCGCAAGCACGTCACCGGCGGCCAGCGCCCGCGCAGCGGCGGCGATCAGCGAATCCAGGGCGCCACCGCTCGCACGGTCAGTCCTGCGCGATCCGCCACAGCACGCCGGACGGATCGACCAGCACGAAGTCGCGCAAACCCCAGGGCCGGTCCTCGGGCGGCTCGGCGCGCACGCCGTACTTCTCGACGATCTGGCGCCGCTGCAACTCCGCCCACCAGGCGTCGACATCCTTCACCAGCAGATGCATCTGCAGGTTCTCGGCGAACCCCGGCACGTCGAAACGCTGCAGCAGGAAGCTCGCCCTGGCGGGCCTGCCGTGATCGCCCCAGTGCAGCTCGGCCATGTCCTGGCTGGACCAGCACAAGGTGAAGCCAAGGTCCTGGTAGAACTGTTTTGACAGATCGAAATCCCGTGCCGGCAGGTGCACCTTGAGTTCGACCGCTTGCAAATTGCTCATCGGGCTTGCCTCCGTGGTCGGCCACGACGGACCGGACTGCGCGCCGTCGGGCATGGCACCCGCAGCGCAGGGTGAATCATGCACGACGAGAGGTATTGCGGATGATGACGGAAGCGGCGGGCGGCGCCTGGCAGCGCCGGCTCGGCGATCTCACGGTGCGTCTCATGGCGGTCCCGCCGGGCGGTGGCGAAACACCCCCAGGCGAGGGCTAGGGCCTGTTAACGCGATGGCCGCCGCTGTGATGCCACCCGCTTTGCGGCCAGGCAAGGCGCGACGAAGGAGTTTGGTGGTTCCAAATGA
>CAMLDZ010000123.1 GCA_946478985.1 uncultured Solimonas sp. | reverse complement strand
GCCAAGGCCTACGCCGACCTGATCACGATCTCCGGCTACGACGGCGGCACCGGCGCCTCGCCGCTGACCAGCGTGAAGTACGCCGGCACGCCCTGGGAACTGGGCCTGTCGGAAACGCATCAGACGCTGCGCATGAACAATCTGCGCGACAAGGTCCGCGTGCAGACCGACGGCGGCCTCAAGACCGGCCTCGACGTCATCAAGGCGGCGATCCTCGGTGCCGAGAGCTTCGGCTTCGGCACCGCGCCGATGGTGGCGCTGGGCTGCAAGTACCTGCGCATCTGCCATCTCAACAACTGTGCGACCGGCGTCGCCACGCAGAACGCCACGCTGCGCAGCAACTACTTCATCGGCCTGCCCGAGATGGTGATGAACTACTTCAAGTTCGTCGCCCAGGAGACGCGCCTGCTGCTGGCGCAGCTCGGCGTGCGCACCATCGCCGAGCTGATCGGCCGTACCGATCTGCTCGAAGTCAGCTCGGCGCGCACCGGCAAGGCCAAGAGCCTCGACCTGTCACCGATTCTCGAATCGGCCGGCATGGTGTTGCCGAGCGCGCAGTACTGCATGTTCAACAACGAACCCTTCGACAAGGGCGAGCTGGCCGAGGCGATGCTGCAGGACTGCCTGCCGGCGATCGAGCACAAGACCGGCGGCATCTTCCACTTCTCGGTGTCCAACCGTCACCGCTCGATCGGCGCGCGCCTGTCCGGCGAGATCGCCCGCCGTCACGGCAATCTCGGCATGGGCGACAAGCCGATCACCATCAAGCTCAAGGGTACCGCTGGCCAGAGCTTCGGCGTGTGGAACGCCGGCGGCCTCAACCTGGAGCTGGAAGGCGACGCCAACGATTACGTCGGCAAGGGCATGGCCGGCGGCCGCATCGTCGTCAAGCCGCCCAAGGGCGCGCGCTATGAAACGCGCGAGGCGGCGATCATCGGCAACACCTGCCTGTACGGCGCCACCGGCGGCACGCTGTACGCGGCCGGCATGGCCGGCGAGCGCTTCGCGGTGCGCAACTCCGGCGCGCACGCGGTGATCGAAGGCTGCGGCGACCACGGCTGCGAATACATGACCGGCGGCGTGGTCGTCGTGCTCGGCCGCACCGGCGTCAACTTCGGTGCCGGCATGACCGGCGGCTTCGCCTATGTGCTCGACGAGAAGCGCAGCTTCGTCGACCGCTACAACCACGAGCTGATCGACATCCATCGCATCGTCTCCGAGCACATGGAAGCGCACGAGAACTATCTGCGCGGCGTCGTCACCGACTACGCCAAGACCACCGGCAGCAAGTGGGCGCAGCAGATCCTCGCCGAATGGGCCGACTACGTGGGCCGCTTCTGGCTGGTCAAGCCGAAGGCTGCCGAGATCGGTTCGCTGATCGATTCCGTCCGCGCGGCTGCTTAAGAGAGAAAGACATGGGCGCCAAGAACGTCAACCAGTTCCTCGACCTGCCGCGTCAGGACCCGAAGAAGACCCCCGCCGAAGTCCGCATCCACGACTTCCGCGAGATCTACGGTCACTTCCCGCAGGATCAGGCCAAGAGCCAGGCCGGCCGCTGCCTGTCCTGCGGCAATCCGTACTGCGAGTGGAAGTGCCCGGTGCACAACTACATCCCCAACTGGCTCAAGCTGGTCGAGGAAGGCAATCTGTTCGCTGCCGCCGAGATGTCGCATGCGACCAACTCGCTGCCGGAAATCTGCGGCCGCGTCTGCCCGCAGGACCGCCTCTGCGAAGGCGCGTGCACGCTCAACGACGGCTTCGGTGCGGTCACCATCGGCAGCATCGAGAAGTACATCTCCGACGAAGCCTTCAAGCAGGGCTGGCGTCCGGACATGTCCAAGGTCAAGTGGACCAAGAAGCGCGTCGCCATTGTCGGCGCCGGCCCGGCGGGCCTGGGCTGCGCCGACGTGCTGGTGCGCAACGGCGTCAAGGCGATCGTCTTCGACAAGTACCAGGAAGTCGGCGGCCTGCTGACCTACGGCATCCCGCCGTTCAAGCTGGAGAAGGATGTCGTCAAGCGTCGCCGCGAAGTGCTGGAAGGCATGGGCGTCGAATTCCGTCTCGGTGTCGAGATCGGCAAGGACATCGCCTTCGAGCAGCTGCTCAAGGATTACGACGCGGTGTTCCTCGGCATGGGCACCTACACCTACATGAAGGGCGACTTCCCCGGCGAGAACCTGCCGGGCGTGTTCGAGGCGCTGCCGTTCCTGATCGCCAACGTCAACCGCCAGCTGCACACGCCGACCGACGCCGACCTCGCGTTCGACGTCAAGGGCCAGCGCGTCGTCGTGCTCGGCGGCGGCGACACGGCGATGGACTGCAACCGCACCAGCATCCGCCAGAACGCCGACACCGTCACCTGCGCCTACCGCCGCGACGAGGACAACATGCCGGGCTCCAAGCGCGAAGTCGCCAACGCCAAGGAAGAAGGCGTGGAGTTCCTGTTCAACCGTCTGCCGGTCGAGATCGTCGGCAAGGACAAGGTCGAGGGCGTCAAGGTCGTCGAGACCAAGCTCGGCGCACCGGACGCACGCGGCCGCCGCAAGCCGGAAGTGATCCCGGGTTCCGAGCAGGTGATTCCGGCCGACCGCGTCATCATCGCCTTCGGCTTCCGCCCGAGCCCGGCGTCATGGTTCGGCGAGCACGGCATCGCGCTGCATGACGACGGCCGCGTCAAGGCCGACGGCAAGGCCAAGATCAAGTTCCAGACCAGCAACGCCAAGGTCTTCGCCGGCGGCGACATGGTCCGCGGCTCGGACCTCGTCGTTACCGCTGTTTATGAAGGCCGTGAGGCGGCGGAAGGCATCCTGGACTATCTGAAGGTGTAACGCGGACGAGGTCCGAAAGCGCCGCGGCCCCTGTCGCCGCCGGATGGCGGCGAAGAACGATCCTGGGCTCCGCGGCTCAGACCTCGTGGTCACTGCCGTTTACGAAGGCCGTGAAGCCGCGGAAGGCATCCTCGACTATCTGAAGGTGTAGCGCCGACGAGATCCGAAAGCGCCGCGACCCCTGTCGCCGCCGGGAGGCGGCGAGGGTCGATTCCGGGCTCCGCGGCTCGAACCTCGTCGTCACTGCCGCTTGTGAGGGCCGTGAGGCAGCGGAAGGCGCCCGAGATTATCTGAAGGTCTGAAGCGTACGCGGTGTGAAGGGCGCCGTCGCCCGGCCTTCAGCCGAGCGCGAAGGCGCGCTGTACCAGCCAGGCGAAGCCGATCAGCGCGATCAGCGCCGAGCCGGGCAGCAGCACATAGCGCCGGTAGCGCGTCGAGTGACGCAGCGCGTAGCTCAACGGCACGACACCGGCGATCAGCAGTAGCTGCGCCGCTTCCACGCCGAGATTGAAGGCAGCCAGCGCCGGCAGCCGGCCGCCGATCGGCAGGCCGAGTTCGAGCAGGGCGCCGGCCATGGCGGAACCGTGAATCAGGCCGAACAGCGCCGCGACGCCCGCGAGCCGCCGTCGCAGCATCGGCCAGAGATTATTGAGGCCGGCGAAAAGCACGGTCGCCGCCACCGCGGATTCCACCCAGCGCGTCGGCCAGTGCACCCAGCCCAGCGCCGCCAGGCTCAGGGTCGCCGCGTGGGCAAGCGTGAAGGCGGTAACCACACCGCAGGTCTGCAGCAGGGCGCTGCGCAGCGTCGGCGTCACCGACCAGCCGCTGCGCGTGCGCCACAGCACGGCCGGCAGGAACAGCGCGGCCAGGAACAGCACGTGATCCAGGCCGGTCCAGACGTGCCAGAGCCCCTCGTTGAAGTAACTGCGCAGCAATGGCCAGAGGGCGGCCGTCGCCGGCCCGCCGAACGACAGCGGACCACTCTGCGGGCCGAACACGGCGCTATAGGTCTGCGCGCCGGCCTGCAGCGCCAGCAGGCCGCGATGCTGGCGATCGAGATCGAACAGCAGCCGGTAATCCAGCGTCAGCGGCTCGGCGGAGGCGGGGCAGCGGCCCTGCAGCGCCAGCGCCGCGTAGCTACCGTCGGCGTGCTCGGCGATGCGCAGCTCGCCGGCCTGCAGCGTGCAGGCGCCGGTGCCGGCGCGCAGCTGTAGCCGTGACAGCGCATAGGTGCTGATCCGCGGCGTCGCGCCGCGCACCTCGCCCCAGCGCAGCGCGCCGTCGCCGTCGCCGTCCAGCCCCAGCGCCATGTCCAGATCGCGCAGGGCGATGTCCAAGCGTCCGGATAGCTGGCCATCGTCCAGGCGCAATTGCAGATAGCTGCTGCTCGAGGCGTGCGCGAATGCCAGCGGCGCGGCCAGGATCAGCCCCAGGCCCAGCAGGCCCCGCCAGCCGGCGCGCCTCATGGCGTCGTCATCCGCAGTGCGGCGGCGAGCTCGCGCAGGCGCGGGTCCTCGATGCCGGTCTCGCGCATCCAGTCGACGACGCCTTGCGCGGCCGGCGCCTGTGCGGCCGCCAGCGCGCATTCGAGCAGCAGGCGCGCGTCGGCCGGTTCGCGTTGCAGCCGCCAGTTGTCGAGTGCCAGCGCCAGGGCGCCGGCCGGATCCTGCGCGAGCTGTAAACGGTAGCGTGCCTCCTCGCGTGCGTGCGTGCGCTCGCCGCGCGCGCGCGAGGCGGCGTAGCGTGCCGCCAGCTCGGCGCGCAGCGTCGCCGCCTCGGGGCTGCCCAGGCGCGCGGCGGCCAGCGCCAGGCGCAGCAGGGCGTTGTCCTCGCGGCGGTGGTCCCCGAGCAGCGTCAGGACCGCGGCGGGCTCGTTCTGCTCGAGCAGGAAATCCGCCTCGGCGACGCGCAGATAGGGGTCACGGTAGCCGGCCGCGGCGGCGGCCTCGCGCGCCCTGCGGAAAGCCTGTCGGGCGGCGCCGGCCCGCGCCATCCGCGCCTGGATCTCGGCCGCCAGCGTCAGCGCCCAGATCCGCTGTTCGATCGGCTCCTGCGCGAATGCCGGCGAGTCGAGGCTGGCCAGGCTGCGCAGCGCCGTCCGGGCGTGGCCGGCTAGGCTGGCGGCGGCGGCGGCGCAGCTGACCACGACCAGCGCGCCGGTCCGCCCGGTGAGAGCCGCGCAGTCGCGCCGCGCCGCCTTCGGCCGACCTTGCACAAGATGCAGCGAGGCGCGGCTCAGCAGTGCCGGCGCATTGCCCGGTTCGCGTCGCAGCAGGGCATCGAGCACCGCCAAGGCGCCGGCGAAATCGTGGCGCTGCTGAAGCAGTAGCGCACGCAGCCAGTCCAGCTCGGCGTCGTTCCGCGCAGACCAGGGCGCCAGAGCGGCTTCCGCATGGCCGTAGTAGCGGGGGTCGGCCTGCGCCCGGCCCAGCTCGATCGCCAGCCGCGCGTAGGCGATCGCCGCCGCTGCGTCCTGCGGCCTGGCATCCATGGCGTGCCGGGCAGCGCGCAGCGCACGCTGCTGCGGCGTCGAATCGGCGGCGCGCTCGAGCACCAGGCGATCATCGCTGGGCCGGTAGACAGGTACGTCACCGGCTGCCAGCGCCGGCCTCACCGCCACGGCCAGCAGCAGGGCGCAGACCAGCCGCCATCCGGCCATGCCCGGTATCGAAGCCACGCATATCTCCTGTCTTGTGGGCACTCATACGGCACCGCTGCGTGCATGGATGCAGCGCGGGCCTGCATCCAAAGCCGCGGCACGGCCGTAAGTCCCGTCGAGTCCAACCATTCCGACTCACAAGGGGAGAACCATATGCGCTCGATGCATGCTTCACTGCTGGCCTGTGCAGCCCTGCTTCCAGCCGCCAGCTGGGCGTCCAGCCACCGCGAGGCGCCCGCCATCGCCGGCTCGCCGCGCGTCGACGGCACCGACTTCTACATGTTCAGGTCCTACGAGTCGGGCCGGGCTGGCTATGTGACGCTGATCGCCAACTATTTGCCGTTGCAGGATGCTTACGGCGGACCCAACTACTTCAAGCTCGATCCGGCTGCGCTATACGAGATTCACGTCGACAACAACGGTGATGCAATCGAGGATCTGACGTTCCAGTTCCGCTTCACCAACACCTACAAGGGCCTGTCGGTGCCGACCGGCGCAACCGCCAATGTCGCGGTTCCGCTCAACAACATCGGCGTCATCGACAAGGGCGGCGCCAGCCTCAATGTCAGCGAAAGCTATACGCTGACGCTGGTGCGCGGTGACCGCCGCAGCGGCCAACGGACCGCCGTCACCGGCGCCGACGGCGCGGTGTTCGGCAAGCCGGCCGACAACGTCGGCAGCAAGTCGATACCCGATTACGCCGCATACGCCGCGCAGTTCGTGCACACCGTGACGATTCCGGGCTGCGCGATGCCGGGCCGCGTTTTCGTCGGCCAGCGCCGCGAAGGTTTCGTCGTCAACCTCGGGCAGGTCTTCGACCTCGTCAATCTCGACCCGCTCGGCGCCCGCGATTCGGCCGGCAACGTCATCGGCAACAAGAACGTCACCTCGCTGGCGCTCGAAGTGCCGACCAGCTGCCTGACCGCCGGCAGCGATCCGGTGATCGGGGCCTGGACCACGGCCAGCCTGCCGCAGTCGCGCGTGCTCAACCCCTCGCCGCAGGGGCCGGTCAGCAGCGGCGCCAGCAAGGGTCCGGCGATCGAGGGCGGCGCCTATACGCAGGTGTCGCGCCTGGGCTCGCCGCTGGTCAACGAGGTGGTCATCGGCATCACCGACAAGGACAAGTTCAACGCCAGCCAGCCCAAGGATGATGTCGCCAACTTCGGCACCTACGTGCTGTACCCAAGCCTGCCGGTGCTGGTGAACGTGCTATTCGACGTGCCGCCGCCTGCCACGCCGCGTAACGACCTGCTGGCTGCCTTTGTCACCGGCATCACCGCCACCGCCAACGGCCAGCCGTTCAAGTTCACGGCGCCGGCGACGCTGAGCACGCCGGGCGAGATGCTGCGGCTCAACACGGCGGTGGCTGCCGCGCCGCCAGCCGAGCAGAAGGACCTCGGCTTCCTGGCCTGCGATCTGGCGGGCTTCCCGAACGGCCGGCGGCCGATCGACGACGTCGTCGATATCGCCCTGACCGTCGCCGAAGGCGCGATCGCGGCGAACACGCTGAACCTGCAGACCTGCGATGTGAGCGGCGCCACGCCCGCGGTCAGAAACGCCGGTGCCGTGGTCAATGACGGTGCCCTGCCCGATCCGGCCAGCTACCTCAGCGTGTTCCCGTATCTGGCGACGCCGCTGCCAGGCTCGGCCGGCCCGGCGCTGGCCCTGGCCCCGGCAGGAGCGACGCCATGAAAGGCAAGAACGCCAGGGCGTGGACATTGTCGGCTGGCCTGCTGGTTGCCAGCGTGCTGCTCGGTGGCTGCGGGCAGGACGACGATAACGACGAGGAGATGCCGCCCGCGGCGGCCACCACCGTCGGCGATCTCGCCGTCAGCCAGATCCAGACGCAGACCTGCGAGCAGAAGCGCGCGCAGGAGATCAACGATCTGCAGATCGTCGACACCCAGGCGGCCGTCGACCTCGACACGCTGAATCCGGCCTGCCCGGGGAGCTGAAGCGCCGGCGTGCCCGACGTGCGTGGCCCGCAGCAACCGGGCCGCGCAAGGCGGCGCAGGCCGGCTCGGGCCCGCCTCAGGCCGTGCGGGCTGTGGCGCAGATCGGTGCGGTGCGCCGCAGCATCCGGGCCAGCTGATCCAGCCAGTGCTCGAAGCTGAAGCCGATGTGCAGCAGCAGCATCGGCACAGCCAGGGCCGCGGCGAACGCGGCGCAGCGGAAGAACGGAAACCGGCGTCGCGGCCGCAGGCCGCTGGCGGAGGCGAAAACCAGCAGCGCGAACGCACCGATCGCCAGGCCCAGCAGGGTCTCGTTAACGCTGTGCGCGTGCAGGATCACGCGCGACCAGGCAATCGCGGCGATCCAGGCGCAGGCGAGTAGCGGCAGCAGCAGGCGCCGCCATAGCGTCTCGTCGCGCGCCAGGCATAGCGCCACACCTCCGTAGACAAAGCAGCTGAAGCCGGCGTGGCCGCTCGGACTGCGCAGCGCCAGCGGCCTGAGCGGGCAGGCGATGAAATAGATCTTCAGTAGTGCCACGGTCCCGACGCACAGCAGCAGCGCGCCGAGCCAGACCACGGCTGCACGACGACCGGCGCCGGGCGTACGCGCGAGCCAGACCGCCACCAGCAGCGCCAGCGCGAGCAGCAGGAAGAAACTGCCGAACTGGGTCAGGAGGAACGCGAGCGGAACGGGCATCGGCCTGGGGCTGGTTAACGCGATGGCCGTCGCTGAGACGGCGACTGCTTTGCCGCGCCGCAGGCAAGGGCGAGCGCGCTGTAGCGGACGTACTCGAGCCAGACATGCCGCAGCGATGCATCAAGGCGGTCGCGCCGCGGCGGGGTGCCAGCCGATTGGCGGCGATGCGGCCTTGCTCCCCGCTCATTTGCGGCCACCAAAGTTCTTGGTCGCGCATGGTCCGGCCGCAAATCGGTTGGCATCACAGCAGTGTCCGTCGCGTTGACAGGCCCTGGAACACAGGGGCTGCCCGCAGTGTGCACGAAGAGCGCCGGCCGCCGCGTGCCCGATTCGCCATGGCGCCGCGATGACCACCATCAAGGGCGGGCGTGACGGCCCTGCCTAGGCTTTGCTCCGCGCGCCAAACCGGCGCCCACGCAGGAGCCCTACCATGAGAACAATCCCCCGCATCCTCGCCGCTGCACGGCAGCAGGCGCTGCCCGCCGGCCTCGGCCTGCTCGTGCTGCTGGCCGCCGCTGCGGCGCCGCGGTCCGAGGCCGCCGAAAGCGGCTGGCTGCTGCGCGCCGGCGCGCATCAGGTCGATCCGAAGTCCGACAACGGCACCGTTGCCGGCGTCGCCCTCGATGTCGACGAGCGCGTCGGGTTCACCTTCAACCTCGACTACTTCTTCACGCCGAATCTCGCGCTCGATCTGCTCGCCAGCACGCCGTTCAAGCACGACATCGCGCTCGCCGGTGCCAAGGCCGGCAGCGTCAAGCACCTGCCGCCGACGCTGACGCTGCAGTA
>CAMLDZ010000122.1 GCA_946478985.1 uncultured Solimonas sp. | reverse complement strand
AACATCCCCACCGGTATT
Organism: uncultured Solimonas sp.; assembly: GCA_946478985.1. The sequence goes on along the minus strand of CAMLDZ010000122.1, from coordinate 8,979 downwards.
CCGCTGCTGTTCGAGCTGGACGACGAGCTGCGCGTGCTGTCGCATCGCTATCTGGGCGATGCCGAGGCAGCCAGGAAGGCCGCCGAAGCGGTCGCCAACCAGGGCAAGGCCAAGTAGGCGCGCCGCGGCAGCGGCGCTGCAAACAAAAAACCCCTGGGGCCGGCCGGCCGCAGGGGTTTTTCTCTGCGCGAAGGCTTTTTAGAGCAGGCGCCGCACCGCCACCAGACGCCGTTGCCAATTGTCGTCGAGCTTGGTGATGACCACCCGGCCGGCCGCCGGCGAGGCGTGCACGATGTAGCCGTCATCGACGTACATCGCCACGTGCAGCATGCGTTGCTTCCAGCGGTAGAACAGCAGATCGCCCTTGCGCAGCTCGGAGGCGGCTACCGCCGCGCCGGACTTGAGCATTTCCTGCGTGGTGCGCGGCAGCGCCACGCCGGCCGCCTCGAAGGCGCGCTGCATCAGCGCCGAACAGTCGATGCCGCGGTCGCCGGTGCCGCCCAGGCGGTAGCTGGTGCCCAGCAGGGTCAGCGCCTCGGCCTCGACGCGGTCCGGCACTGCCTCGTCCTGTCGTAGCCCGTCGCCGAGGTCGTCGCTGAACGCCAGTGCCAGCGGCGCCCTTGCGCTTTCGGTGGCGGCATGCGGGATCACGGCGACGCCGAGCGTATCGGTGAGTTGCAAGGCCTGCGCCGGCGTGGCAAGCGCGCAAAACAGCAGCGTGGCGCCGAGCCGGCGCGCGAGGATCAGTGGCATGGGGCAATGCGTGTGAATCGAGGAGTCCCGACCGTACGTGCTCGAACTTGGGGCGTCAGTAGGGGAATTCCCCTCAAGAACCGAGGATTCCCCTGCCTGGGCCTGCCGCTGCCGATCAGAATGCAAAACGCAGGCCGGCATAGACGCTGCGTCCGGGTGCCGGCACCGCGTCCTTGATGAACGAGGTGGAACGGCGGATATCGTCGTCGAGCAGGTTGTTGCCGCGCAGGTAGATCGACGCGCCGCGGCTGTCGTCGCCGTAGAAGCGCCAGGCCAGATCGCCGCTCATCAGCTGATAGGCGGTGGTCTCGGTTTCCAGCGCGGCGACGTCGGTCTGCCGTTCGACGCGAGTGAAGCTCAGGCTGCCGCTGAGCTGGCGCCACTGGCCGTCGAGGCCGAAGCCGTACCGCAGCGGCGGGATGCGCGGCAGATTGCCGCCGCGCTCCAGTTTGGCGCGGACCACGTCGGCGAAGACGCGCGCATTGAGCAGCAGGGGGCCGCGTTCGAGCAGGGCCACGTCCAGCTCCGCCTCGGCGCCGTAGAGCCTGGCGTCGGCCTGGCGATAGTCGACCAGCAGCATGTCGCCGTCGATGCTGAAGCGGCCTTCCTCGTCGACGCGGTCGGCGATGCCGTCACTCCCGCCGCTGCCCTCGCCGTTGGCGTCCAGCCCCGCGTCGACCTCGCCCAGATACAGATAGTCGTGGATGCGGTTGTAGTAGACGCTGCCGTTGAAGCTCCAGCGCCCCTGGTGATGGTCGAAGCCGAGCTCGATGTTGTGCGCGACCTCCTTGCCGGCATCGAGCGCGCCGCGCTCGAAGGTCTCGGTCGCGCCATGCGGGCCGAAGGCGTACAGCTCTTCCGCCACCGGCGCGCGTTCGTTGCGGGTGGCGTACAGCTTGAGATGCGAGTGTTCGCCGACGTCGAAGATCGAGCCCAGCGACAGGGACAGCGGTGTGAAATCGCGCGCCGGATTGGCATCCGGCGTGTGCGTGTCGCGCTCGATGCGCGCGCCCAGTTCCAGCTTGCCCAGGGCGTGGGGTTTTTCCTCGAGCACGAACAGGCCCAGCTGGCGGCTCAGCACCGCCGGCACATACGCCTCCTCGCCGAGCGCGCTGAAGTCGCGCCAGTTCATCTGCACGCCGAGTACGCCGCGGAAACCGGCCAGCGGCGCATGCACGGCCTCCAGGCGGCCCTGATGCTGCTTGTTGAGGAACACCGTGCCGGGCTCGCGCGGCGCCTCGAACTCGGTGTGCTGGTAATCGCTGCTGCCGAGCCGCAGCTTCAGCGATTCGAAGCCCGGCAGCGGCCGGCGCAGCAAGGCCTGTGCATCGAAGCGGGTTTGCTTGAGATCGATGAAGGCCTGTTCCTCGACCGGCAGTCCATAGGTGGTCTCGAAGCGACTGCCGCTGAAGCCGAACACGTCGCCCGAGGCGCTGATGTAGCTGTAGGAGCCGGCGCCGGACTTGGCGCGCAGCGCGCTGTTGGCCAGCGTGCCATGGCTGCCGCTGCCGTCGACGCCGGCGGAGCCCGGAATCTCGAAGTCCTGTGCCTCGCGCCAGCCCAGGTCCACGTGCAGCAGATGCGGACCGCTGCCGTAGTTGGCCTCGCCGCTCAGGGAGCCTTCGTCGCCGTTGCTGCCGTAATGGCCGTCGAAGGCGCCGTGCAGGCCATCGGCGCGCTGTGTCGGCAGGCGACCGTTGTCGACGTTGACCACACCGCCGGAGGCGCTGTTGCCATACAGCAGCGTCGCCGGCCCCTTGATGATCTCGATCTGCCGCGCCTGCGCAGGGTCGATGGCGACGGCGTGGTCCGGCGACAGGTCGGAGACGTCCATGGTGCTCATGCCGTTTTCCAGCATCTCGACGCGGGGCCCGGCCAGGCCGCGGATCACCGGCCGCGCGGCGCCGCCGCCGAAGTCGGTGGTGGCGATGCCTGGCTGCTGTTCCAGCGTTTCGCCGAGCGTGCCGCGGCGCACGCGGTCGAGTTCCACGCCGCCGAGCACGGTGACCGGCTGCACCAGCTGGTCGGCGGTGCGGCCCAGCGGGCTGGCGGTGACGACGATTTCGTCGATGGCGGGCTCGGCTGCGCCGTCAGGCGGCGTCTCGGCGGCGGCCGGATTGGCACGCGCAGCCAGCGGCAGCGCCAGCATGAGCACGAAGGGTGACAGGCGCAGCCTGAGGCCGCGCGGCTTGTAGAGGTTCGCAGACATGGACGGACATCCCCGGGGACAGCAGCAAGGGCGCGCAGCGGCGCGCCGTCAGAGCGATGGCGGAAACAGGCTCAGGCTGACTGCGGAGGACCGCGGATGCGGTGAATTGCGGTGAAGCGGAAGGCCGGATGCTGCGGGGACGACAGCCCGGGCGTCGCCGCGACGCCGGGCACGCGCAGGGCCGCTGGCTGCGGCGCCAGCGCGGCGCCGTCCAGGCCATGCTGCGCGCAGATCTGGCAGCCGTCGTCAGCCGCCAGGGCCGGATGCTCGAAGGCATGCGCCAGCGCCAGCCACTGGCCGAGGACCAGGGCAAGGGTGAGCAAGAGCAGGCGAAACGGCGGCGGGCGCATGACGCGCTCGATTCTACTCAGATCGCGCCCCGATCAGGTCCGTCCGCGGGCGCCAGCTCAGCTGCTGGCCTTGCCGGCGGTGCCATCGCTGGTGTCGATGTGGCCGTTCTCGACGGCCTCGCTCAGGCTGGTCCGCTGCGGCGTGTGCGCCGGCACCCAGCCGGCCCAGGCCGGCAGCTTGCGCGAGGCGTGATAGGCCAGATAGCTGAGGATCTGCCGCAGCAGCCGCGGCCGCTGCGCGGTCTCGTTGGGCACCGCCTGACAGTGCTCGCTGAGCAGGCGCTGCAGGCTGGCGCGCAGCGCATCGGCCAGCGCGCGATCACGGATCACCAGGTTGGATTCGAGATTGAGGAACAGGCTCAGTGGGTCCAGGTTGCTGGAGCCGACGGTCAGCCAGTCGTCGTCGATCACCGCGACCTTGGCATGCAGGGGCCGCTCGCGGTATTCGCAGATCCGCACGCCGGCGCGCAACAGGTAGTCGTGCAGGGTATTGGCCGCCCAGCGCACGTACCACATGTCCGGCTTGCCCTGCAGGATCAGCTGCACGCGTACGCCGCGCTTGGCGGCGCGGCGCAGATCGCGCAGCAGGCGATAGCCGGGAAAGAAATAGGCATTGGCGATCAGGATCTCGCGCTTGGCGGCGCGGATGCCGATGCGATAGACGCGCTCGATGTCGTCGCGGTGCCGCGCATTGTCGCGGACCACCAGCGCGGCACCGGCTTCGCCGGCGGCGGCGATCGGCGCGCCGGGCGGCATGACCGTGCGCCGATGCCACCAGCGCGGGCGCGGCGCGTGTCGCTGCGGCGGCAGGTTGGATACCGCAAGCGCGTGAATGTCGGCGACCACCGGGCCTTCGATCTCGACGGCGTAATCCTGCTTGGAGAGTTCGCCGAAATCGCGGTTGTGGTCGTGCGAGAAATTGATGCCGCCGATGTACGCAAGGCGACGGTCGACGACGACGATCTTGCGGTGCAGGCGGCGGAAGATCCGCGTGCGCTTGCCGAACACGCGCGGTACGGGGTCGTAGACGTGGATCAGCACGCCCAGCTCGGTCATCGGCTTGACGAATTCCGTGCTCAGATCGGCCGAGCCGTAGCCGTCGACCGTGATCTGCACCTGCACGCCGCGCCTGGCGGCGGCGACGACGACATCGCGCAGGCGCTGACCGACCGGGTCATCGAACAGAATGAAGGTTTCGATCAAAACCTCGCGCTGCGCGGCGCCGATCGCATCGTAGACCGCGGCGAAGTACTCCTCGCCGTTTTCGAGCAGCTTGACGCGCTGTCCCTCACGCCACTGCGCCAGGCTCATGGCTGGACCTCCACGGTCAGCGCTGCATGATCGGAAAGACGACGCCAGGGCAGCGCCGACAGCACCCGCGGCTGGCTGAGCGTGGCATTGCGGTAGTAGACACGGTCCAGGCGCAGCAGCGGCCAGCGTGCCGGAAACGAGCGGGCCGGCTTGCCGGCCGCATCTGCGAAAGCCTCGCGCAGGCCGCAGTCGAGCAGGCGGCGATGACCGCGCCCGCGCCAGTCGTTGAAGTCGCCGGCGACGATCAGCGGCGCGTCGGCGGGAACGCCTTGGCGGATCAGTTCGCCAAGGCTGTCGATCTGCAGGCGGCGATGCACCTCGCGCAGGCCCAGATGGACGCAGATCACATGCAGATCGCGGTTCTGCCCGGGCAGCTGCAGCACGCAGTGCAGCAGGCCGCGCTCCTCGTGGCGCCCTACCGATACGTCGTGGTTCTCGTAGCGCACAATCGGGAATTTCGACAGCAGCGCATTGCCGTGATGGCCTTCGGTGTAGACCGCGTTGCGCCCGTAGGCGAAGTCGCGCCAGATCGTATCGGCGAGGAATTCGTAATGCGGTGTCGCGGGCCAGGTCGGATGACGGACCGCAAAGGTGCTGTGGCTGCCGATCACCTCCTGCAGCAGCACCACGTCGGCGCCGACCGAGCGCACGGCCTCGCGCAGTTCGTGCAGGACGAAGCGCCGGTTGAAGCTGCTGAAGCCCTTGTGCGTGTTCAGCGTGAGCACGGTAAAGCGCGCTGCCGCGGCGAGGCGGTCGGCGTGGCGGCGATCTGTCGAGGGCGTGGGGCTGTCTGGCATGACCCGGATAGCCTTGCCTGCAGCGATGAACTCAAGCTGACGCAGCGCCCACAAAAAAGGCGGGCCCTGCGGCCCGCCTGGTGCGACAGCGAGACGATTTACAGGCTGATCGCGGTGGTCTGACCGGCGCTGATGCTCAAATTGACCGGCTCGGTGAAGAGGATCGCGTCATCGGCCTCCGGATCGTCGAGCAGGCCCTGGCAGCTCAATGCCAGCGTGTAGTCGCCGGGCGGCAGCCAGGCCACGTTGAACGTGTATGCCGCATCGGCCGTCGCCCCGGCGCTGATGCCGGTGCTGATCACGAGGTTGGCATTGGCGCCCGCCATATCGTCGGGCAGCTGGTCAGCGCCGGCATAGACATAAACAGCCGCGCCCGCCGCGAGATCCTCGGCCGGGCAGCCCGCCAGACCGAGCAGCTCCGCCGGTATCGTGCCGGCGATGCGGCCGACCTCATCGTCGTCAACCAGGCGCAGCACCGGCTTGAGGAAGTAGCCGCTCTGGCCATTGGGCTTGATCACCGAACGGCGCAGATCGAAGTCCACGGTCAGCGCCTGCAATCCGCCATCCGGAACCGTGAATCCGTTGATCAGCTTGAGGCCGCTCTCGGAGCCGCTCGGCACGAACAGTGGCTGCCGCTGACTGCCGGTCTGCACATAGCTGTGCTCGGCGCTGTCGCGGTCGGTCACCACTTTCAGGCGCAACCACTCGTAGTCGCCGGCGGGGACGCCGGCCGGGTCGATCAGCACGATCGCGTTGCCGTTGACGGTGTCCAGCAGATCGATCTGGCGCGGCGCGGCAAGATCCAGCGAGATGGCGGCACCTTGCGCCGGCTTGATCTCGATGCCGGTGAATTCGACGACGACGGCGTCCACGCCGTCGACCGGGGCATCCGCCACCGACAGCTTCAGCTGGCCGTCGCCATTGCCGCCGCCGCCGCCGCAGGCCATGAGCAAGCAGGCGCCGGCGCCAGCCGCGACCCAGGGGGAAATGGTGTTCATGGCAAGCCCTCGCAGAGGCCGCGTAAGCGGCGGTCGCGAGAAACTAGGGCGTGCGGCTGAACGGTGCCTGACCGTCATGCCGGCGTGGCGAGTCCCGGCGGACGATGCTCGTCGAGCCAGGCAATCGCATCGTCGGCGTCCTGCTCGAACCAGGCCTGCGTCGAGCCGAGCAGGAAGTGGTAGCCCCAGGCGTCCATGTCGGTGAAACAGCGCTCGCGCGAATAACCATCGAGTCGCGCCGCCAGCAGGCATTGCAGGTAGCAGACCGCATGTTCCTCGGTGTCGCTGCTGCCGGCATCGGTGTGCAGCGCGCTGCGGCGCGCTGGGTCCGCGCAGAGGAAGTGGCAGCCCTCGTGCAAGGCCGAATGCACCGGCGTGTCGCCGCGCACATACAAGGTATTGCCGATCAGGCCCGCCTCGCGTTCGCCCCAGTAGCTGCCGGGGATGTCCGCACGGTCGGCGACGATCGCGATGCGCAAGCCCAGGGGCTCGAACAACCGGCGCAGGGCGTCGAAGCCGAGTTCGGCGCAGGGCAGCACGGCGGATTCATCGATCATGCGCCGCGATTGTACGGCGCCGGCCGATTGCCTCGCCCGCCTGCCGCGCTTAGGCTTGCGCGCATGGTGGCGTTCCGGCATGGCGTGGTCGGCTTGTGTGTCCTGGCGATCCTGGTCGCCGGGCTGCTGGGCGCGCATCTGCATCTGTGCTTCGACGGTCGTGAGCCGCCGACCACGCTGCATGTGCTCGATGGCGAGCATCTGGAGCACCACGCCGCGCTCGAACACGAGCACCGCGATCTCGACGTGGATCCGCTCGGCAAGCCGCTTGCCAAGACCTACAAGGTCCAGCTGCTGACGCCATGGCTGCTGCTGGCCGCCTTGCTGCTGACGCTGTCGCGCGGCAGCGACGCACCGGCGCTGAGCACCCGCGTGTTGCCGTGTCCCTCGCCACCGCGTCGCTGGCGTCCGCCATCGCAGGCCCCACCGCGCTGACCCTGCCGCACTGAACCCGCGGTGCCGCGCCGGCTTTCCGGGCGCGGCGCCTTTGCGGTCGCGCCTGCCGCGCGCCGCGCCCCTCGGCAGGAGTTCACATGTTTCGTTGGTTCGCCGCGCCGCTGTCGGCCGCGTGGCTGCTGTACGCCGGCGCCGCGGGCGCGCAGGTCCGTAGCGAGGCGCCGCTGCGGCTCGAACAGGCCGTCGAGCGCGCCTTGGCGCGCAATCCCGAACTGCAGGGCTTTGCCTGGCGTCTGCGGGCGCAGGACGCACGCGTGGATGCCGCGGCGCTGGGCCCGGCGCCGGTGCTGCGGACCGAAGTCGAGAACCTGCTCGGCAGCGGGCCGTATCGCGACGCCGGGGCGGTGGAGGCGACGCTGGCCTTGTCGCAGGTGATCGAACTCGGCGGCAAGCGTGCCGGCCGTGTCGCCGCCGGCGAGGCCGAGCGCAGCCTGGTCGAGATCGAGCGCGAGGCGGCGCAACTGGACGTGCTGGCGGAGGTCAACCGCCGCTTCATCCACGTCGCCGCCGACCAGGCGCAGCGGGCACTGACGCAGCGCGCGATCGCACTCGCCGAGCAGACGCTCACGGTCACCCGGCAGCGCCTGGCGGCGGCGCGCGCGCCGGCGGTGGAAGTCCGCCGTGCGCAGATCGCGCTGGCCCGCGCGCAGCTCGCCGGCGAGCATGCCGAGCACGAGCTGCTCAGCTCGCGGCACAAGCTGGCGGCGATGTGGGGCGATACGGCAGCGGATTTCGCCAGCGTGCAGGCCGAGCTGTTGCGGCTGCCGCAGGTCGATGACTACGCCGCGCTGCAGGCGCGGCTGGCGGCCAGTCCCGACGCGCTGCGCTATGTCTCCGAGGCGCGCCTGCGCGATGCCGAGATTCGCCTCGCGCAGACGCATGCCCGCGCCGACCTGGGCCTCAGCGCCGGCCTGCGGCGCCTGCAGCAGACGCAGGATCAGGCGCTGGTGTTCGAGTTCAGCCTGCCCTTGTTCGCGTCGGCGCGCGCCGCGCCGGCGGTCCGCGAGGCGCAGGCGCGGCGTGCGCTCGGGGAGGCACAGGCCGAGGCGCACCGCGTCAAGGTGCAGGCGCAGCTGTTCGAGCTGTATCAGGAGCTGCGGCACGCGCTCACCGAAGCCGAGATGCTGCGCGACGAGGTGCTGCCGCAGACCGAGGCGGCGCTGCGCGACACCGAGTACGCGTTCCGTCGCGGGCGCTACGGCTATCTCGAATGGATGGACGCGCAGCGCGAACTGATCGAGGTGCAGCGTGCCCAGATCGAGGCCGCCAGCGCCGCGCATCTCTACCAGACAGAAATCGAGCGCCTGACGGCCGAACCGCTGCAGGCGGCGCTGCCGGCGGCGGCACCCTGAGAGAAAACCAGATGAACGCCATCAAGATTGTTTGCACGTTGCTGGGCGCGCTGCTGCTCGGCGCCTGCGGGCCGGGCGATGATGCGGGCCATCAGCACGATGCCGGCGACCGCGGCAACCGCGGTGACCACGGCGCCGACGAGGCGCGCGGCCCGCACGGCGGCCGCCTGCTGCGGGACGGCGGGCTGACGCTGGA
>CAMLDZ010000121.1 GCA_946478985.1 uncultured Solimonas sp. | reverse complement strand
GTCATCTTGATGTCGGCATTGCTGATGATCATCGGCGCGCGGAATTCGTCACCGGCTTCGGTCCGGATGCCGACCGCGGCACCGTTCTCGACGATGATCTTCTCGACCGGCGTATGCGTCATCACCACGCCGCCGAACTTCTTGATCGCCTCGATGTAGGCCAGCGGCACCGAGTAGTTGCCGCCGGACGGATACGAGGTGGCGCGGTTGGCCATCACGTCGCGGAAGGCGCGGATGAACTCGGCGGCGCTGGCCTCGGACGAGGGCACGCAGAAGTACTGCGCGGCGAAGCTCTCGATCAGCGTGTTGGCCATCTTGTCCTTGGTGAAGGACTGCACCCAGTCATGGACCGTGACGTACCAGAGCTTGTCCAGCTCCTCGTCGGTGAGCTTGAACACGGCTTCGAACAGGCGCTTGAAGTTCTCGCGCTCGTCTTCGGCGGCGGCTTCATACATCGACTGCTTGGAGTACTTCTTGGAGGTCTTGCCGATCTGGATGTAAGACGTGCCGTTGAGGTCGTTCCACGGAATGCTGTCCGGCAGGCCGACGCGGTTGAGCACTTCCTGCAGCGGGCCGACCTTGCCCAGGCAGTAGAAGTGCCAGCCTAGGTCCATCGGCACGCCGCCGCGGTCGTAAGAAATGCAGCGGCCGCCGATGAGCTTGTTGCGCTCCACCACCAGAACCTTGCGGCCAGCGTGCGCGAGCAGCGCGCCGATGGCGCCGCCGCCGATGCCGCTGCCGATGATAATCGCATCATATTGATTTGACATTATTTATTTCTCCAAATGCCCGCCGCTGGGTTGCAAATAGGATGGCGAATGCGTATTAGCATGCTAGCATCATAACGTCTTTGAAGACGAGTGCCGCTCGATGGCGCTCGGCAACAACCGGAGAAGCAAATGCCGCAAGCCTGGGCTTCACCCGTGTTCTCTGAGCGGTGGTATGTGACACGCCCGTCGGAGATCAAGCCATGAGCGGCAGCGCGCGCAAGCCTTCCGTGGACCTGGCGGCGGAAGCCGAACTGCCGCTGCTGCCGGGCTATGCCTCACACCGCGAAAGTCTGGCAGCGATCGAGCAGACGTCGCCCGAACTCGCCCTGATGACCTTGATGTGCAAGAGCTCGGGCGACGAATTCGTCTGTATCGGCCGGGACGAAACCGGCCAGCCGACGGTGATGGTGGTACCCGGCGAGGCATTCCTCGCCTGGCTCGACGAAAGGGATCAGGCGCGACAGTCCCTGAACTGAAAGGGCGTTGCTTGCCGGGCTTTTTCGGATCGGCATCCGGGCGTGGCAAAAATGTTACGCAAGAGCACTTTTTTGTATCAGTCGTCCTCGCCAGAATCAGGCTTTGAGTCTTGATTCCGATGAGGAGCTGCAGATGTCCTACCAATCCGTTTTCCGTCCCGATCTGTTCGCCGGCCAAGTGATCATCGTCACCGGCGGCGGCAGCGGCATCGGCCGCTGCGCCGCGCACGAACTGGCCTCGCTGGGCGCCACCGTGGCGATCGTCGGCCGCGATGCCGACAAGCTGGCCAAGGTCCACGCGGAGATCACCGCGGCCGGCGGCAAGGCCACCGTGCACGGCTGCGACATCCGCAAGGAAGAGCAGGTGATCGAGATGGTCGAGGCGATCCTCGCCACCCACGGCAAGATCGACGGCCTGGTCAACAACGCCGGCGGCCAGTACCGCCAGCCGCTGGAAGAGATCAGCAGCAAGGGCTTCGAGGCCGTGGTCCGCCTCAACCTGTTCGGCGGCTTCATGGTCATGCGCGAGGTCTACAACCGCTGGATGAAGCAGCACGGCGGCGCCATCGTCAACATGATTGCCGACATCTGGGGTGGCTGGTTCCACTACGGCCACTCCGGCGCGGCGCGCGGCGGCATGTGGACGCTGAGCCAGACCGCGGCTTCGGAATGGGCGCACTCGGGCGTGCGCGTCAACTGCGTGGCGCCGGGCGGCATCGCCAGCAGCGGGTTCGACACCTACGAGCCGCACGTGCAGGAAGACATCCTCAAGTACCCGCCGTCGGTGCCGGCGCAGCGCTACGGCAACGTCGCCGAGATCTCCGGCGCGATCACCTATCTGCTGTCGCCGGCCGCCGCCTACATCACCGGCTCGTGCATCCGTATCGACGGCGGCGCCCCGAACGCGCGGCCGTGGAACCCGCCGGAGCCGATGACCGAGGGCCTGGACAACGACAAGTCGAAGACCTTCGCCGCGTTCCCGCTCGACACGCCGCCGAAGCTGTTGACCGAGGGCGCCAGCAAGGTTTCGCGTCGCTCCGGCGGCAATCAGGGCTAAAGGACCGGACATGCTCAAGCCGCGCGCTGTCTACAACGAAGAACACGAGATGTTCCGCGAGGCCGTCCGCGGCTTCATCAAGGCCGAGATCACGCCGCATTTCGCCCGCTGGGAAGAGGCGGGCATCGTCGATCGCAGCTTCTGGCAGGCTGGCGGCGCCGCGGGCCTGCTGTGCCCGCAGGTGCCGGAGGAATACGGCGGTCCGGGCGGCAGCTTCCGCCACAACGCCGTCGTCGTCGAGGAACTGTCGTATGCCGGCTACACCGGTCCGATGACGGATTTTTCCGTGCACAGCGACGTCTGCTGCGGCTACATCCAGCACGCCGGCAGCGAGGAGCAGAAGAAGAAGTGGCTGCCGCGGATGGTCAGCGGCGAGACCGTCTGCGCGATCGCGATGACCGAGCCGGGCACCGGCTCCGACCTGCAGGGCGTGCGCACGCGCGCCGTACGCGACGGCGACGTGTACCGGATCTCGGGCTCCAAGACCTTCATCTCCAACGGCCAGCACTGTGATCTGGTGATCGTCGTCGCGCGCACTTCCGATGCGCCGGGCGCCAAGGGCATCAGCCTGATCCTGGTCGAGACCGATCGCCCGGGCTTCCGCCGCGGCCGCAATCTGGAAAAGCTCGGCCACTGGTCGGCGGACACCTCGGAGCTGTTTTTCGACGAAGTCGAAGTGCCGGTGAGCAATCTGCTGGGCGGCGAAGGCCGCGGCTTCGCGACGCTGATGACCGAGCTGCCGCAGGAGCGCCTGATCATCGCCGTGCAGTCGATCGCCGCGGCGCAACGCGCCTTCGACATCACGGTTGAGTATGTGCGCGAACGCAAGGCTTTCGGCCAGGCGGTCGCCGAGTTCCAGAATACGCGCTACAAGCTCGCCGACATCAAGGCCGACCTGCAGGTGGGCTGGGCCTTCGTCGACCAGTGCCTGGAAAAGCACGAGCGCGGCGAACTGAGCGCGCTCGATGCCTCCACCGCCAAGCTGTGGTGCTCGGAAATGCAGGGCCGCGTCGTCGATCAGTGCCTGCAGTTCCACGGCGGCTACGGCTTCATGCGCGAGTACGAGATCTGCCGGCTCTACGCCGACGCGCGCGTCATGCGCATCTACGGCGGCACCTCCGAGATCATGCGCGAGCTGATTTCGCGCAGCCTGTAGAACCGCGCAAGTGACCGCGCCGCGCTCAGCCGAGCTCGTCGCGGTCGCGGCCGTTGGCCTTGGCCGCGTACAGGGCGTGGTCGGCGCGGCGCAGCGCGTCGGAGGGTTTGTCCTTGCCGTGGAACTGCGCGATGCCGGCAGAGAACCTGTAGCGCAGCGGCGGCACGCCCGGGCCGCGCGGCAGTGCCGGCAGCCCGCCGCGCAGCTGGTGCAGGAAGGTCCGGGTGGTGGCGGCATCCGCCTGCGGCTGGATCAACAGGAATTCCTCGCCGCCGAGGCGGCCGAAGCAGTCCAGCGGGCCCAGCTGCTGGGTGCAATACAGCGCGAACTCACGCAGCACCTCGTCGCCGACCGCATGGCCATGGTGATCGTTGATCGCCTTGAAATGATCGAGATCGACCAGTGCCACGCTCAGCGACTTATGCGCCTGCTGCGCGCACTCCTTGAGATAGCTCATCAGGCTGCGGCGATTCGGCAGGCCGGTCAGCGCGTCGGTCAGCGATTCGCGCATCGCCGAATCGCGGTCCTGGGTCAGCACGCGCTCGCGCTGCTTGAGCGGCGTGATCTCGGTGCCGATCGTCAGGAAGTAGCCGTTGTCGAGCACGGTCTCGGTCATCCATAGCCAGACGCCGTTGACCAGATCGGTCTGGAAGGCCCGATAGGAGACGCGGCGACGACGACTCATCACGTCGGCGAGGAAACGCTCCACGTCGCCGCTATCGATCTTGACGCCGAAACGCTGCCGCGCGCCGTGACGGATGATGTCAGTGAAGTGCAGCGGCCCGTTCAGGCCGCGCAGGAAGTGCCGGGCGAAGGCCGGGTTGCCGTAGACCAGATGATCCTGCGGGTCGTACAGGGCGATGACGGCGGGTGTCTGGGCGATGGCCTGAATGAAGGCCGGCAGCAGCGCATTATCAAGCCTGCCGTAAGCGGCGATGTCGCTCGTGGTGGCCGCTGCGTCGTTCACGGCGAGAGTCCGAACCTGGTCGGCGATGAAGGTCCGGCCACGCTACAGAAACGCGGCACAACCCGACAAGCGGGCGGTGCCGCGCGGTAGGCAAATCAGGCGTCGGCGGTTTCGCTCAGGCCGCTGTGTCGCAGCAGCGCATCGATGCTCGGCTTGCGGCCGCGGAATTCGACGAACAGCTCCATCGCCTCGCGCGAGCCGCCCTGCGCGAGGATGGTGTCGCGGAAGCGGTGGCCGATCTCCGGCGCGAACTGGCTTTCCTCGAACGCGGCGAAGGCATCCGCCGACAGCACTTCCGCCCACTTGTAGCTGTAGTAGCCGGCCGCGTAGCCGCCGGCGAAGATGTGGCCGAAGCTCCACGGCATGCGGTTGAATGCCGGCGGCTTCATCACCGCGACCTCGTCGCGCACGCGGTCCAGCAGCTCAAGCACACGTTCGCCGTGCGCCGACACGCGCGCCGGGTCGTAGTCGCGGTGCAGGCGCAGGTCGAACAGCGCGAACTCCAGCTGCCGCACCGTTGCCAGGCCCGAGTGGAAGCGCCGCGAGGCGCGCAGCTTGCTCAGCAATTGCTCCGGCATCGCCGCGCCGGTCTGCCAGTGCCGGGCGAAGGTCTGCAGCGTCGCCGGATCGAAGCACCAGTTCTCCATGAACTGGCTCGGCAGCTCGACCGCGTCCCAGGCCACGCCGTGGATGCCGGCGACCGAGGCTTCCTCGACGCGCGTGAGCAGGTGGTGCAGGCCGTGGCCGAACTCGTGGAACAGCGTCACCACTTCGTCATGCGTCAGCAGCGCCGGCTGGCCCGGCAGCGGCGGCGTGAAGTTGCAGGTCAGGTAGGCGACCGGGTTCTGCAGGCCCTGCGCGGTGCGGCGGCGGTTGACGCACTCGTCCATCCAGGCGCCGGAGCGCTTGTCGGCGCGCGCGTACGGGTCGAGATAGAACAAGCCGAACGGCAGGCCGTCACCGTCCTTCAGCGCGTAGGTGGTGACGTCGGCGTGCCAGGTCTGGATGCCATCGACCTTGTCGATGCGGATACCGTAGAGGCGCTGTACCAGATCCAGCATGCCGCGGATCACCGCGTCGGCAGCGAAGTAGGGGCGCAGCTCCTCGTCGGACAGGCCGAGCTTTTCTTCCTTCAGCTTCTCGGCGTAGTACGCCGCATCCCACGGCGAGAAATCGCTGATGCCGTCGAGCTTGTTGGCGAACGCTGCCAGCTCGTCGCGCTCGGCCGCTGCGCGCGGCTTGGCGCGGCGGGCGAGATCGACAAGAAAGCCTTCGACCTCGTCCGGTGATTCAGCCATCTTGGTTGCCAGCGACAGCTCGGCGTAGTTGGCGTAGCCGAGCAGCTGCGCCATCTCATGGCGCAGCTTGAGGATCTCCTCCATCAGCGCGCCATTGTCGAACTGGCCGGCCTGCGGGCCCCGGTCGGAGGCGCGGGTGGCGAAAGCCTCATACAGCTCGCGGCGCAGCTCGCGGTTGTCGGCGTAGCTGATCACCGCGTCGTAGCTCGGGAAGTCCAGCGTCAGCCAGAAGCCGTCGAGCTGCTTGGCTTCGGCGCGCGCACGGGCGGCGGCCTTGGCGTTGTCGGTCATGCCGGCCAGCAGCGCTTCGTCGGTGACGTGCTTGCCCCAGGCCTTGATCGCATCCATCAGGTTTTCTTCGAACTTGGTCTGCAGTTCGGAGAGACGCAGCGAGATGTCCTTGTAGCGCTGCTTCTGCGCCGGCGGCAGGGCGATGCCGGACAGCTTGAAGTCGCGCAGCGCGTCGGTGATGACCTTTTTGCGTGCCGCGCCGTAGGTCTTGAACTCGGTGGACTCTGCCAGCGCCGCGTAGGCGCGGTACAAGGGTTCAGACTGCGAGACCTCGACGCTGTACTCGGTGAGCTTGGGCAGGCAGGCGTTGTAGGCGGCGCGCCACTCGGCGGTCGAGTTGACGCTGAACAGGTGCGAAACCGGCCCCCAGGCGCGCTGGATGCGGTCGCTCATTTCCTCCAGCGGCTCGATCAGCGCGTCCCAGCTCGGTGTGCCGCCGCGTGCCAGCAGCGCCTCCAGCTCGGCGCGGTTCTGCGCCAGCACCGCGTCCAGCGCCGGTTCAGCGTGCTCGGGAAGGATGGCGGCAAACGCCGGCAGCGGTTGGCTCAGCGCGGTCTGGAGTAGCGGATTGGACATGGGCGGCCTTGAGGCGAAAGTTTTAGGTCTGAGCAGGCATTCTGGGGGCGGGGGTGCGCTGTTTCGAGGCGTGGCCGTTCAGCCTGCTGATAAAGCGCGCTTTTTTATCTCCCATCCACGGTGGAGCAATGGTCGTGCCGGACCCCGCCGGCTACCATAGGGCTCCCTTTCTGGACCATTCGACGACGATGCTTCGGATCCTTCTGCTTCTGACCACCCTGCTGGCGGCGACGCTGGCCGGCTGCACCAGCCCCGGCACGCTCAACGCGATGACCACCGAGCGCGGCTACTCGGTGACGGCCAACGTGCCGTATGACCGCGCCAACCAGCTGGCGCTCGACGTCTACATGCCCAACCAGATCCGCAACGCGCCGGTCGTGGTGTTCTTCTACGGCGGCCGCTGGCAGAAGGGCGACAAGTCCGAGTACAAGTTCCTCGGTCAGGCGCTGGCCTCGCGCGGCTTCGTCGTCGTGGTGCCCAATGTCCGTCTGTATCCGCAGGCGCGCTTCCCCGACTTCGTCAAGGACGGCGCCAACGCGGTGAAGTGGGCGCGCGACAACGCTGCGCAGTTCGGTGGCAGCAGCGAGAAGCTGTTCGTGATGGGTCATTCGTCCGGCGCGCACATCGCCGCGATGCTGGCACTCAACGAGACCTACCTGAAAGGCGTCGGCGGTTCGCGCGGCTGGCTCAAGGGCATGATCGGCCTGGCCGGTCCTTATGACTTCCTGCCGATCACCGCGCCGGACCTGTTCGACATCTTCGGTCCGCCGGACCGCTTCCAGCAGTCGCAGCCGGCGTTCTTCGTCGACGGCCAGAATCCGCCGCTACTGCTGATGCATGGGGAGAAGGACGAGATCATCCCGGTCGACAACACGCGCAAGATGGCCGCTGCGGTCAAGCGCGCCGACGGCACGATCGAGACCGTTTACTACCCGGGCATGTCGCACCAGATGATCATCAGCTCGTTCGCCTCGGCGCTGCGCGGTCGCGCCGACACGCTCGATCAGGTCGAAAGCTTCGTCAAGCGTCGCGCCAACCAGACCAATGTCCGCGCCAGCAGCATCACCGCGGCGCCGCTGGTGGTCGAGGATCAGCCGCCGCCGGCGCAGCCGCTGGAGATCGACGAGGGCCTGGGTACGCCGCAGCCGATCAGCGAGGACAGCGCGCCGCCGGTGCTGTCCGATCCGGGTGCGCCGATCCAGTGAGTATTCGCAGCTTCGACGGTATCGCGCCGACGCTCGGTGCCGGTGTCTACGTCGACGAACAGGCGGCGCTGATCGGCGACGTCACGCTCGGCGACGACGTCTCGATCTGGCCGTTCGCCGCCGTGCGCGGCGACGTCAACCGCATCCGCATCGGCGCGCGCAGCAACGTCCAGGACAACGCCGTGCTGCACGTCACCCACGATGGCCCGTACTCGCCGGGCGGTGTGCCGCTGCTGATCGGCGAGGACGTGACGATCGGCCACGGCGCGATCCTGCACGCCTGCACGATCGGTGACCGCTGCCTGATCGGCATGGGCGCGCTGGTACTCGACAAGGTGGTGATCGAGTCCGACGTACTGCTCGCCGCCGGCAGCATGGTGCCGCCGGGCAAGCGTCTGGAAAGCGGCTGGCTGTACCGCGGCGCGCCGGCAGTGCAGGCGCGCCGGCTCACGGATGCGGAGCTGGCGCATTTGCGCTACTCCGCCGCGCACTACGTCCGCCTCAAGGACCGCTACCGCAGCGCAGGCTAAAATCGCCGTCCCGCGCCGCGTCCGGTGCGGGCTTCACACCCCAGGCCGCGCCCGGCGCGGCGTACATCCGGAAGATCCATGACCCGCAAACTCGTCCTGCTGCGCCACGGCCAGAGCCAGTGGAATCTCGACAACCGCTTCACCGGCTGGGTCGATGTCGACATCACCGAGGCCGGCCGCAAGGAAGCCGCCAACGCCGGCAAGCTGCTGCGCGAGGAAGGCCTGCAGTTCGATGTCGCCCACACCTCGGTGCTCAAGCGCGCGATCCGCACGCTCTACACCGCGCTCGACGAGCTGGACCAGATGTGGATCCCGGTGCACAAGACCTGGCGCCTCAACGAGCGCCACTACGGCGGCCTGCAGGGCCTCGACAAGGCCGAGACCGCCGCCAAGCACGGCGATGCGCAGGTCAAGATCTGGCGCCGCAGCTACGACATCCCGCCGCCGCCGCTCGGCGCCGACGACGCCGGTCACCCCAAGTTCGACCGCCGCTACGCGCAGCTCGACCAGAACGCGCTGCCGGCCACCGAGTCGCTGGCGACCACGCTGGTGCGCGTGCTGCCGTACTGGAACGACGCCATCGCGCCGCAGCTCAAGGCCGGCCAGACCGTGCTGGTGACGGCGCATGGCAACTCGCTGCGTGCGCTCTACAAGTACCTCAACAATGTTTCGGAATCGGCGATCCTGGAGCTGAACATCCCCACCGGTATTCCGCTGCTGTTCGAGCTGGACGACGAGCTGCGCGTGC
>CAMLDZ010000120.1 GCA_946478985.1 uncultured Solimonas sp. | reverse complement strand
GTCTTGATCAGCGCCTCGACGCGCTCCTGGCGCTGCTCCGCTTCGGCGATGCCGGCGATTTCGTCGACCACCGCACGCGTCAGATGCGGCGCGAACAGCTGCAGGAACTCGTACATGTAGCCACGCAGGAAAAGACCGCGGCGGAAGCCGATATGGGTGATGCTGTCCTCAAACAGGTGATCGGCCGGCAGGCAGACCAGATCCTGATCGGTACGGGCGTCGTAGGCCATGCTGGCGACGATGCCGACGCCCAGGCCGAGCCGCACGTAGGTCTTGATGACGTCGGCGTCGACCGCGGTCAGCACCACGTCGGGGCGCAGGCCATGCGCGGCGAATGCCTGATCCAGCTTGGAGCGGCCGGTGAAGCCGAAGGTGTAGGTGATCAGCGGGTGCTCGCCGATATCGGCCAGCGTCAGGCGCTTCTTCGCCGCCAGCGGATGATCCGGCCGGACCAGGATGCTGCGGTTCCAGTGATAGCAGGGCAGCATCACCAGGGTCTCGAAATGATGGATCGCCTCGGTGGCGATCGCGAAGTCCGCCTGGCCCTCGGCCGCCATCTTGGCGATCTGCGGCGGCGAGCCCTGGTGCAGGTGCAGCGACACGCGCGGATAGCGCTGGCGGAACGGCTGGATCACCGGCGGCAGCGCGTAACGCGCCTGCGTATGCGTGGTGGCGATCGACAGATCGCCGCGGTCGGCGTCGTGAAACTCCTCGGCGACGCGCTTGATGTTCTCGACCTCGCCCAGCAAACGCTGCGCGCACTCTAGAATGCGCGTCCCGGCGGGGGTGACCTCCGACAGGTGCTTGCCGTTGCGGACGAAGATGTCGACGCCCAGTTCGTCCTCCAGCATGCGGATCTGCTTGCTGACGCCGGGTTGCGAGGTGAACAAGGCCTCGGACGCCGCGGTGACGTTGAGTCCGCGGCGGGCGACTTCGTGGATGTAGTGGAGCTGACGCAGCTTCATGCTTCGCCTCATATTCGATAACTGAATAAAAGTATAGTTTGCTATGCCCTAAGCATCGATGGCTTCAGGGCTCATATATCTCCAAATTCATATGGAAGAACTGGGATTCATATTGGCAGGGCTGATCGTCGGTACCGCCGTGGGCGCCACCGGGGTTGGTGGCGGCTCCTTGATGACACCGATCCTGATCCTGTTCTGCAACGTCAAGCCGGCGATCGCGGTCGGCACCGACCTGCTCTACGCCAGTATCAGCAAGGCCTTCGGCGTGGTGCTGCACAAGAAGAACGGCTCGGTGGACTGGAAGCTGGTGGCCTGGATGGCCGCCGGCAGCCTGCCGGCGACCGTGCTGACGCTGCTGGCCCTGCATCGTCTGGAGCCGGGGCCGGGGCTCGACCAGCTGATCAAGATGGTGCTGTCGGTGGCGATCATCGTCACCGCCACCTTCGCGCTGGTACAGGAGCCGCTGCTGCGGCTGATCAGCCGGCATGGCATGGCGCCGTCGGCGGACTGGCTGGCGCGGATGCAGCGGCCGCTGACCCTGCTGTCCGGCACGCTGATCGGCGTGCTGGTGACGATCTCCTCGGTGGGTGCCGGCGTCATCGGCATGATGCTGCTGCTGTTGCTGTATCCCAAGCATCCGCCGATCAAGCTGGTCGGCTCGGACCTGGCGCATGCGGTGCTGATCACCGGCATCGCCGGACTCGGCCATGCGGGCATCGGCACGGTGGACTACCGCATGCTGGGCCTGCTGCTGGTCGGCGCCTTGCCCGGCATCTGGATGGGCACCCGGCTCGGCTTCGGGCTGCAGCCGCAGCTGCTCAAGCGGCTGGTCGCCGGCTTCCTGGTGTTCATCGGCACGACGATGGCGATGAAAGCCTTCGCCGGCGTGTTCTAAGCCGCAGAGCCAAGCGCTAAGCTGGATCGTCATGAGCAACCCCACGACCGACTGGCCGTACTTTCCTGTTTTCCTGCGGCTGCGCCAGGAGCCGGTGCTGCTGGTCGGCGGCGGCGAGGTGGCGGCGCGCAAGCTGCGCCTGCTGCTGCGCGCGCAGGCGCGCGTCGGCATCGTCGCCACCGAACTCAACGCCGAGGTCGCCGCGCTGGTCGCCGACGGCAGGGCGCAACATCTGGGCCTGGTCTTCGACGCCGGGCAGGTGCAGCGCCAGCGGCTGGTGATCGCCGCGACCGACGATGCCGCGCTCAACGCCCAGGTGGCCGAGGCCGCCGAGGCCGCCAATGTGCCGGTCAATGTCGTCGACGATGTCGAACGCAGCCGTTTCATCGTGCCGAGCATCGTCGACCGCAGCCCGCTGTTGCTGGCGGTGTCGTCCGGCGGCGCGGCGCCCTTGCTGGCGCGGCGCATCCGCGAGCGCATCGAACCCTTGCTGCCGTCCGCGCTCGGCCGTCTGGCCGGCTTCATGCACGCGGCGCGGCCGCGCGTGAAGGAGCTGCCGGCGCCGCAACGCCGCCAGATTTGGGAGCAGTTTCTCGATGGCCCCGGCGCCGAGGCGGTGCTCGGCGGCGACAGCGCGGCCGGCACGCGGGCGCTGGACGCGGCGATCGCCGGCGAGGCGCCGCGCGGCGAGGTCTATCTGGTCGGCGCCGGTCCGGGCGATCCGGATCTTCTGACCTTCCGCGCGCTGCGCCTGATGCAGCAATGCGATGTCGTGCTCTACGACCGCCTGGTGTCGCCGGGGGTCATGGAACTGGTGCGTCGCGATGCCGAGCGCCTGTTCGTCGGCAAGGCGCGCAACCAGCACACGGTGCCGCAGGACGAGATCAATGCCGAGCTGGTGCGTCAGGCGCAGGCCGGCAGGCGCGTGCTGCGGCTCAAGGGCGGCGATCCGTTCATCTTCGGCCGCGGCGGCGAGGAGCTGGAAAAGCTCATGGAGCACGGCATCGCCTTCCAGGTGGTGCCGGGCGTCACCGCGGCGGCCGGCTGCGCCGCCTATGCCGGCATCCCGCTGACGCATCGCGACTACGCGCAGGCCTGCATCTTCGTCACCGGCCACGCGCGCAAGGACGGCGAGCTGAGCCTGCACTGGGATCAGCTGGCGCGGCGCGGCCAGACGGTGGTCTTCTACATGGGCCTGCAGACGCTGCCGAAGATCTGCGCCGAACTGATCGCGCATGGCCTGCCGGCGGACTGGCCGGCGGCGATCGTCGAGGAAGGCACCTCGCAGCGGCAGCGTGTGGTCACCGGCACGCTGGGCGATCTGCCGGCGCGCATCGAGGCGGCCGGCGTCAAGGGGCCGAGCCTGCTGATGGTCGGCGAGGTGGTGAAGCTGCGCGAGCGGCTGGCGTGGTTCGGCGCGCGGCGCTGAGGGATCCGGCAGCACCCCGACCGCGGCAACGCTGCGGCGGGGCGTAAAAAGAAAACTAGAAAAGCAGTCGCGAGGAGAGGCGTCATGAAGCCAGCGAAGCGCGCGGCGGGCGGTGCGTGGCGGGTGGCCCTGTGCGGCTTGGCGTTTGCGATGCTGGCGGCCTGCGGCGCCGATGGCGGCGACGCCACCACCGCCGACACGCCCGGCGCGATCCTGCACAGCGAGCCCATCCAGCTGTTCGCGGTCACTGGCGTGCCGCTGTCCGGGCAGTCCTACAAGATGCTGTACGTCTCGCGCGATCGCGATGGCCGCAAGGTGCCGGTGGTCGGCACGCTGACGGTGCCGCGCAGCGTCTGGCGCGGGCCCGGCGAACGCCCCATCGTCGCCTACGCCACCGGCACCCACGGCGTGTCGGATAACTGCGCGCCCTCCGAGCTGATGCGCCTGGGCATCGACTACGAAGCGGCGCTGGTGGAGCTATTGCTGCTGCGCGGTTATGCCGTGGTCGTCACCGACTATCTCGGCCTGGGCACCGACGAGAAGGTCAGCTACATCAACCGGCTCGATCAGGCGCATGCGGTGCTGGATTCGATCCGCGCCGCGCAGCGCCTGCCGGAAGCGGGGCTGCCGGCGGATGGGCCGGTTGCCACTTTCGGCTACTCGCAGGGCGGGCTCGGCTCGGCGGCGGCGCTGGAACTGGCGCCGCGCTACGCGCCGGAGCTGGATCTGGTCGGCGGCTATGCCGGTGCGATTCCATCCGATCTGATCGGCGCGCTGGACACGGTGGACGGCACGCTCTACGCCGGCCTGATGGGCAACGCCATCATCGCGCTCGACAACGTCTATCCGCAGAACGGCCTGCGTGCAGCGTTCAACGAGGCCGGGCAGCGATACATCGAACAGACGGCCAAGCAGTGCATCCCGCTGGTGGTGGTGCCGCACGTGCTTACGCAGTCGCGCCATCTGACGGTCGACGGCCGCACGCTCGGCGATCACCTGCGTGATGACATCTGGAAGCCGGCGTTCGCGGCGCTGAGGATCGGTCAGGCCGCGCCGACCGCGCCGGCGCTGGTGATCCAGAGCATTGCCGACGACGTGGTGCCGTTCGCCAGCACCCGCGATGCGGCGGCGCGCTGGTGCGAGCAGGGCGCGCGCGTCGAGTTCCGCGTCAATCCGGTACCGACGCACATCGGCGCGCTGATTCCGGGCGGCACGGCGGCAGTCGCCTGGCTGGCGGACCGCTTCGACGGACTCGAACCGGTGAACGACTGCGGCAATTTCTAGGCACGCCCGACGCGCCGGGCGTGCCCTCGCTCAGTGCGTGCCCTTGCGCTGCGGGACCGCTTCGTCGAGATCGCGCGAGCGCAGCCGCTTCTGGATCGCGCGCTGGATGCCGGCGACATCGAGGCCGCATTGCGCCAGCAGTTCCTCGCGCGTGCCATGCTCGACGAACTCGTCCGGCAGGCCGAGGTTGAGCACCGGCACGGTGTGATGCTGCGCGACCAGCACCTCGTTGACGCCGGAGCCGGCACCGCCCATGCGGGCGTTGTCTTCCAGCGTGACCAGCAGGTCGTTCTCGTTGGCCAGTTCGAGGATCAGTTCGGTATCCAGCGGCTTGACGAAGCGCATGTCGGCGACCACGGCGTCGAGCATTTCTGCCGCCTCCAGCGCCGGCTGCACCATGGCGCCGAAGGCCAGGATGGCGACGCGCGGCCGGCGGCGGCCGTGCGCCTCGCGGACGATGCGGCCGCGGCCGACGGCCAGCGGCTTGGGGTCGGCGTCGAGTGTCAGGCCCAGGCCGTTGCCGCGCGGGTAGCGTACGGCGCTCGGCTGCTTGAGCGCGAGGCCGGTGGCCAGCATGCGCCGGCATTCGTTCTCGTTGGACGGCGCCATCACCACCATGTTGGGGATGCAACGCAGGAACGATAGATCGTAGGCGCCGTGGTGGGTGGCGCCGTCGGCACCGACCAGGCCGCCGCGGTCGAGCGCGAACACCACCGGCAGGTTCTGGATGGCGACGTCGTGGATCAGCTGGTCGTAGCCGCGCTGCAGGAAGGTCGAGTAGATCGCGCAGACCGGCTTGAGGCCTTCGCAGGCCAGGCCGGCGGCCAAGGTCACCGCGTGCTGTTCGGCGATGCCGACATCGAAGTAGCGCTCCGGGAAGCGCTTGGAAAACTCCACCATGCCGGAGCCTTCGCGCATCGCCGGGGTGATGCCGACCACCAGCGGATCGCGCGCGGCGGCCTGGCACAGCCAGTCGCCGAACACCTGCGTGTAGCTCGGCGCGGTCGCCGCCTGCTTGGGCGGGAAGGCGCCGGTCACCGGATCGAACTGGGTGATGCCGTGGTACTTGATCGGGTCCGCCTCGGCCGGTTCGAAGCCTTTGCCCTTGACGGTGATCACGTGCAGCAGCGTCGGGCCCGGGCGGTCCTTGAGGCGGTCCAGCGCGTCCATCAGCGCCGGCAGGTCATGGCCGTCGACCGGACCTTCGTAATGGAAGCCCAGGGTCTGGAAGATCGCACCCGGCGCATCGAGATGGGCGCCGCTCTGCGGTGCGCGCAGCTGGTGCGGTGCATCCAGGCCCAGTTTCTGCACCACGCGCGCCGAATGGTCGCGCAGCGCGCCGACGTTCTCGGAAATCGACATGTCGTTGTCGTTGTAGACGACCAGCATGTTCAGGCCGAGATGGCCGGCATGGTTGAGCGCCTCGTAGGCCATGCCGGCGGTCATGCCGCCGTCGCCGATCACCGCGACCACGCGGCGCTGCTCGTTCTTGACGCGCGCGGCGGCAGCCATGCCGGCAGCGGCGGAGATCGAGGTCGACGAATGGCCGACGCCGAAAGTGTCGTACTCGCTCTCGGTGCGCAGGCAGAACGGCGCCAGGCCGCCGAGGCGGCGGATGGTGTCGAGCCGCGCGCGGCGGCCGGTCAGCATCTTGTGCGGGTAGGCC
The DNA here is from genome assembly GCA_946478985.1 of uncultured Solimonas sp. The sequence goes on along the minus strand of CAMLDZ010000120.1, from coordinate 2,966 downwards.
TGATGGCCGACGTCCCAGACCAGGCGGTCATGCGGGGTGTCGAAACAGCGGTGCAGCGCCATCGACAGCTCGACGGTGCCGAGGTTGGCGGCGAAGTGGCCGCCGACGCGGCCTAGCGTCTCGATCAGATAGCGCCGCACCTCGATGGCCAGCGCCACGAGATCCTCGGCCGGCAGCCGACGCAGGTCGTCCGGGGTCTGGATGCGTCCGAGCAGGGCGTAGCCGGGGATATCGGTCATGAATAAGGTGGTCCGGGGCTTTGAGGCTGGGGCCAGTGGAACGGGCGATTATCGGTGAAGCGCGGGGCGGGCGAACAGCTTGCAATCGGCCGCGATCAATGCTGGAGCCTGCTCAATGCCGGCGCCCCTCGATATGGCGGGCGAGCCAGCGCAGCGGCGCGGCGCGGTCGGCAAACGGCGCCAGCGCGGCGTCGGCGCCGGCGAACAGCTCGGCGGCGCGCTGCTTGGCGGCCGGCAGGCCCAGCACCGCCGGGTAGGTGGACTTGAACTGCGCCTCGTCCTTGCCAGCGGTCTTGCCCAGCGCCAGCGAGCTGCTTTCGATATCCAGCACGTCGTCCTGGATCTGGAAGGCCAGGCCGATGCACTTGCCGTAGTGATCCAGCGCCTCGGCCTCGGCGCCGCCGAGCCCGGCCTGCGCGGCGCAGGCCAGCAGTACGCAGGCGCGGATCATCGCGCCGGTCTTGTGGATATGCAGTGCCTCCAGCTCCGCCAGCGTCAGCCGCTGGCCTTCCGAGGCGAGATCGACGGCCTGGCCGCCGACCATGCCGCGCGAGCCGGCCGCCTCGGCGAGGATCTCGACCATCCGCAAGCGCTGCTCCGCGCTCAGGCCGGAGTCGCGATCAGCCGCCAGCGCATGGAAGGCGAGCGCCTGCAGGCCGTCGCCGACCAGGATCGCGGTGGCTTCGTCGTAGGCCTTGTGCACGGTCGGGCGGCCGCGGCGCAGATCGTCGTCGTCCATGGCCGGCAGATCGTCGTGGACCAGCGAATAGGCGTGGATCAGCTCCACCGCGGCAGCGGCGGCATCGACGGCCCGCGCCGGCAGTCCGAGCACCTCGGCGGTGGCGTAGACCAGCAGCGGGCGCAGGCGCTTGCCGCCGTCGCTGGCGTAGCGCATGGCCTCGTGCAGGCGCGCCGGGTAGTGGTCCGCCGCCGGCAGCAGGCGGGCAAACTGCTGTTGCAGCCGGGCCTGATAGGAATCGACGCGATCGGCGAAGGCGGCGGCCGGCGCTGGCGGGGCGGGGTTCACGGCGCGCGATCCGCGTCGCCGGCCGCCGCCAGCAGTTCGTGGACCTTCAGTTCGGCGCTCTGCAGCGAGCCGCGACACTGGCGCGCCAGCAGCACGCCGCGCTCGAACAGGCGCAGGGATTCCTCCAGCTTCAGCTCGCCGCGCTCCAGCGCCTGGACGATGCCTTCGAGCTCCTGCATCGCCTCCTCGAAGCGGCCGACCGGATCGGCCTCGGTGGCGGGCGTCTGCGCGGCGATGGGTGGGGCGGTACGTGGCATGAGCGGGGCGTCAAGCTGGGGAGGCGAGTTTACCGAAGCATGACGGCCGCCGCAGTGCAGGACTTGCGCAAGTCCTTGTCTGCGCAGGCTGACAGGCGCCGCTGCGGCAGCCGGCGCTTGCGGGGGCGGGGGCCAGCGGCTACCTTCCCGCGTCGTCAACCGACCCCTCCCGATGGCATCCTCGAATACGTACAGCGCCGAAGCGATTGAAGTCCTTCAAGGTCTTGACCCGGTCCGCAAGCGGCCGGGCATGTATACGGACACTGCGAGGCCGAACCATCTCGCGCAGGAAGTGATCGACAATGCCGTCGACGAGGCCCTGGCCGGGCACTGCAAGAGCGTCACGGTCACCGTCTATGACGACGGCTCGCTGGAGGTTGCCGACGACGGCCGCGGCATGCCGGTCGACATCCATCCGGTGCACAAGGTCAGCGGTGTCGAGCTGATCCTCACCAAGCTGCATTCCGGCGCCAAGTTCTCCAACAAGCAGTACCAGTTCTCCGGCGGCCTGCATGGTGTCGGCGTGTCGGTGGTCAACGCGCTGTCGACGCGGCTCGAAGTCCGCGTGTTCCGCGACGGCGCCGAGCACCTGATCGTATTCGCCAACGGCGAAGTGGCCGAACCGCTGAAGGTGGTCGGCAGCGTCGCCAGGAACAAGCGCGGCACCACGGTGCGCTTCTGGGCCGATCCGAAGTATTTCGACTCGCCGAAGTTTGCGCTGCCGCGCCTCAAGCAGGTGCTGCGCGCCAAGGCGGTGCTGTGTCCGAACCTCAAGGTGATCCTCAACGACGGCACGCACGGCAACGAGCAGACCGTCTGGCAGTACGAGAACGGCCTGCCGGATTATCTCAGGGATGCCCTGAACGGCGCCGAGACGCTGCCGGCCGAACCCTTCATCGGCAACTTCAAGGCAGCGCGCGAGGAAGCGGAGTGGGCGCTGGTCTGGCTCAACACCGAAGGGCCGCGTCCCGAGCCGGTGGCCGAGAGCTACGTCAACCTGATTCCGACCGCGCAGGGCGGCACCCACGTCAACGGCCTGCGTACCGGCCTGACCGAGGCGATCCGCGAGTTCTGCGAGTTCCGCAATCTCTTGCCGCGCGGCCTGAAGCTGGCGCCGGACGATGTCTGGAACGGCTGCGCCTACGTGCTCAGCATCAAGATGCAGGACCCGCAGTTCGCCGGCCAGACCAAGGAGCGGCTGTCCTCGCGCGAGACCGCGGCTTTCGTGCAGGGCGTGGTCCATGATTCGTTCAGCCTCTGGCTCAACCAGCACCCGGATCAGGGCGAGCTGATCGCGCAGTTGGTGATCGCCAACGCGCAGGCGCGGCTCAAGCTGGCCAAGCAGGTGGTGCGCAAGAAGATCACCTCCGGCCCGGCACTGCCCGGCAAGCTGGCGGACTGCGTGTCGACCGATCTGTCGCAGACCGAGCTGTTCCTGGTCGA
>CAMLDZ010000119.1 GCA_946478985.1 uncultured Solimonas sp. | reverse complement strand
CGCGTCATCCTGCGATCGTCGGCGCGCGCCTGCAGCGTCAAGGCGATCGGCTCTTCGAAGGCGAAGCCGGGATCGAAGCGCGCCGTCAGCCGCGCCTGCGCCAGATCGACACCGGCCGGCAGTCGGCCGCGCCACTGCAGCGTGCTCATCGGCCAGCGGGTCGGATTGTGGAATTCCGCCTCGCTGTCCTGCGGCAGCGATAGCGCGAGCAGATCGAGCGCCAGCGGCTGCGCGTCCACTTGCAGCTGCAGCGCCGCTTGCAGGCGATCCCGCAGCGGCGCGAGCTGCGGAGCGTGCAGCGGATCGGCGACGCGGCTGAGCCGGTAGTAGTCGGCCGGGCCGCCGGCCTCGCGCATCAGGTCGATCGACATCGCCATGTCGACCGTGCCGTCGGCCGCCACGTCGACCTGCACGCGCGTCATGTTGAGCAGGTGCGCCGGCGCCGGCAGCGCCACCAGCGCCAGCAGCACGGCCAGCAGACGCGGCAGCGCGGCGATGCGCCGCATCAGCGGCTCACCAGATCACCGGGTGCGTCTTGCCGCTGGTCACATCGACGAAGCCGCCGGGATTGCCTTCGTACGGCGCCACCAGCTGCCATTTCCACGGCGACGCGGTGAGAAACGCGAAGCGCATGCGATCCGGCAGGCCGGGATTGCCGATCCATTCCATTGCGTCGGCGGCGGTGTGCAGCGCCTCCATCTCGGCGGCAACCTGATCGACCGGGCGCGCCGTCATCAAGCCGGCGATATCCAGCCGCACCGTCGCCACCAGCTTGCCGCCGCTGACCAGTGCCCAGCCGCCGTGCATGTCAGCGATGGCGTTGACCGCCAGCGCCATCGCCGCGTCGTCGTTGCCGGCGACCCAGATGTTGTGCAGATCGTGCGATTGCGAGCTGGCCAGCGCCGAGCCGGCGCTCTTGGGTCCGACATTGCGCCAGAACATCTTCGATACCGACGGCGCCGCGCCCGGCTTGCCGTGATAGCGGTCGACGACGGCCACCTTGATGATGCCGCGCGCCGGATCCGCATGAATGCTGCCGTCGGCCTGCACCGGCAGGGTGTCGGTAATGAACTCGGGCGCGAACCAGAACGGCTCCATCAGCGCCACCTGCACGTCCTTGCGGCCTTCCGGCGCCTTGAGCACGAAGTCGTCCGCCTGCAGCGCGCGGCCGATGTTGATGGTGTCGCGCGTCCATTGCGGATAGTCGATCTTTGGAATCGGCAGCAGGTATTGCGCGCCTTTGGACGCCAGCTTGCCGTTGGCGAACACGCGCGTGATCGCCACCTTCTTCGGGTCCGACAGCAGCACGACGTCGGCGTAGCGCCCGGGCGCGATCGAGCCGAAGCGGTCTTCCAGATGGTAGTGCCGCGCGGTGTTGTAACTGCCGAGCTGGTAGGCGATCTCGACCGGCACGCCGGCCTCGATCGCGGTGCGGATGTTGTAGTCCATAGAGCCGAGCTGCAGCGTCGCATGCACGTCGCGATCGTCGGTGGTCACGGAAATGTTCGACCAGTCCTGCAGGTTCTGCTTGAGCAGATAGGGGAACAGCGTGCGGATCAGATCGACACGCGCTTCGATGAAGACGCCGCGGCGCAGCTTGTCCAGGCCCTCCTGCGGCAAGCGCGTTTCGTGGTCGGACGACAGGCCGGCGGCGCTGAAGGCGTTGATCTCGTCGATCCGCGTCAGCCCCGAGCCATGGCCCTCGACGACGCCGCGATGCGTCATCGTCGCGTCGATCATTTCCCAGATGCGCTGGCGCCCGGCATCGGCCCTGGCATCGGGCGGCGCGTTGACGGCCGGCCAGTCCATGACCTCGCCCAGCGAGATCACGCGGTCCGGGTTCTGTGTCATGAAGTCGGACATCTCCTGGTAGCCGTAGTAGCCGCCGCCGAACTCGTAGATCGTCGGCGGCGTCGCCGAGCCGATCGACGCGAAGATCTTCAGCGGGCTGCCGGCCTTCTCGGCGCGCAACCAGAAGTCGACGTTGTGCGTGCCGACCACGTTGGAAATCTCGTGCGAATCCTCGATCGTCCAGGTGTTGCCGCGCGGGATCACCAGCGCGGCTTCGTACTCGGGCGTCAGGTAGGTGCTCTCGATGTGCTTGTGTGACTCGCCGAAACCCGGCACGGCGTACTCGCCGGAGGCATCGATGATCTCCGCCGCCTGGCCCGGCCAGCTGCCGGCGTCGCCGACCCAGGCGATGCGCTCGCCGGAAATCACGATGTCCTGCCGGGGCAGCCACTCGCGCGTCACCACGTCGAGCACGGTCGCGCCGCGGATGATGCGGTCGGCCGGCTCACGCGCCAGCGCCACCTGCACCAGATGCTGGCGCGTGCGGGCCTCGGCACCGAGTTCGTGCGCGGCACGGCCCGCCGGCGCCTGTTCGCGCTTGCAGGCAGCCAGGCCGATGGCCGCCGACAGCGCCAACAGCGCTGCTCCATACGCCCGCGGGCGCGTTCTGCTGTCTGCGGTCATGTCGCGGCCTGGCCTGATCGGGGGTGTTCCGAGAAGACCCGCAAATTGCATACCATTTTCGACGACATCGTCGACATTCGGCCCTGGCGGTGCACCAACGAAAACGGCCGCCACAAGCTGTGGCGGCCGCCTCGGCATCTGCGTCGTGCTCAGACGGCGCCGGCTCAGCGCACCTGGTAGATGTCGCTGCCCTGCTCGCGAAACTCGGCGGACTTTTCCTGCATGCCTTTGGCCAGCGCCTCGGCCTCGTCGGCACCAAGCTTGGCCGCGTAGTCGCGCACGTCCTGGGTGATCTTCATCGAGCAGAAGTGCGGGCCGCACATCGAGCAGAAGTGCGCGAGCTTGGCGCCTTCCTGCGGCAGCGTCTCGTCGTGGAACTCGCGCGCCTTGTCGGGATCCAGGCCGAGGTTGAACTGGTCCTCCCAGCGGAACTCGAAGCGCGCTTTCGACAGGGCGTTGTCGCGCACCTGCGCGCCGGGGAAGCCCTTTGCCAGATCGGCGGCGTGCGCGGCGATCTTGTAGGTGATGATGCCGACGCGGACATCCTCCTTGTCCGGCAGGCCCAGATGCTCCTTGGGCGTGACGTAGCAGAGCATCGCGCAGCCGTACCAGCCGATGTTGGCGGCGCCGATGCCGGAGGTGATGTGGTCGTAGCCCGGCGCGATGTCGGTGGTCAGCGGACCCAGCGTGTAGAACGGCGCCTCGAAGCAGTGCTTGAGCTGCTCGTCCATGTTGTCCTTGATCATCTGCATCGGCACATGGCCGGGGCCTTCGATCATCACCTGCACGTCGTGCTTCCAGGCGATCTGGGTCAGCTCGCCGAGCGTGTGCAGCTCGCCGAACTGCGCGTCGTCGTTGGCGTCGGCGATGCTGCCCGGACGCAGGCCGTCGCCGAGCGAGAACGACACGTCATACGCCTTCATGATTTCGCAGATTTCCTCGAAATGCGTGTAGAGGAAATTCTCCTTGTGATGCGCCAGGCACCACTTGGCCATGATCGAGCCGCCGCGGCTGACGATGCCGGTGACGCGGTTCGCCGTCCACGGGATGTAGCGCAGCAACACGCCGGCGTGGATCGTGAAGTAGTCGACCCCCTGCTCGGCCTGCTCGATCAGTGTGTCGCGGTACAGCTCCCAGGTCAGCTCCTCGGCCTTGCCGTTGACCTTCTCCAGCGCCTGGTAAATCGGCACCGTGCCGATCGGCACCGGCGAGTTGCGCAGGATCCACTCGCGCGTTTCGTGGATGTTCTTGCCGGTCGACAGATCCATCACCGTGTCGCCGCCCCAGCGCGTCGACCACACCATCTTCTCGACTTCCTCGGCGATCGAGCTGGTGACGGCGCTGTTGCCGATGTTGGCGTTGATCTTCACGCGGAAGTTGCGGCCGATGATCATCGGCTCCAGCTCCGGGTGATTGATGTTGGCCGGAATGATGGCGCGGCCGCGCGCCACTTCCTCGCGCACGAACTCCGGCGTGATCTCGCGCTGCAGGAAGGCGCCGAAGCTCTTGCCGGCGTGCTGGCGGCGCAGGTAGCCGGCCTTCTCGTAGGTTTCGCGCAGCTCCTGCAGGCGCGCGTTCTCGCGGATGGCGATGTACTCCATCTCGCGGGTGATGATGCCGCGCCGCGCGTAGTGCATCTGCGTGACGTTGCCGGTCGGCGCGACCCTCACCCCACCGTCCGCGCTGCGGACGGTTCCCCCCTCTCCCGCTGCGCGGGAGAGGGGCGTCGGTTCGCGGCCTGCGGCCGCGATGGCTTTCCGGGGCGCGCGGATGTGTTCGAAGCGCAGCGCCTCGGTCTTGTCGTCGGCGGCGCGGATGCGGCCGTAGATCGAACTCGGCCCACGCAGCTGCTCGGTGTCGCCACGGGCCTCGATCCATTCGGCGCGCAGCGGCGCCAGGCCGGCGCGCAGGTCGATCGTCACGTCCGGATCGGTGTACGGACCGGAGGTGTCGTAGACGGTCAGCGGCGGATTCGGCTCGATGCCCTGCGCGGTCTTGGTCGCCGACTGCGAGATCTCGCGCATCGGCACGCGCAGGCCGCCGGGGCCTTCGACATAGATCTTGCGGCTGGCCGCGAACGGCTGGCGGACGTCGGCCGACAGTTCGTCGGCCTTGCGGAACAGATCCTGAGGAATAGCGTTCATCTCGATGCACCGGTGGGACGGCGACGGGAATGAACGAAAACGGGCGTGGGCGCCCGTTCCAGCCTTCCCTTCGCCATCGCTCAAAAAGAAACGAGGGCCAGGTTCCAAGGGTCTTATCTCAGCCCGCGACGGCGGGCACCCCCGGCTTGTGGCGCGTACTGTAGCGCGGCACGCGATTTCCCTCACCCCCTCACCCCCCAACCCCTCTCCCGCTCGCGGGAGAGGGGAGTTTTGCTTTTCCCTGCTCCCGCTTGCGAGAGAAGGTGCCCCGCAGGGGCGGATGAGGACAGTGTCAGGCGCCGTCGCGTTGCACGAAGTACAGGCCGGCGTAGATCCGCGGCTCGATCTGCAGGCCGTCGGCGCGGCGTGCGGCGAGCCAGGTGTCCACCTCGTCCAGCGGCACCAGATGCACGGTGATGTCCTCGCCATCGACACCGCCGCCGGCGCCGACGCGGCTGAGGCCGCGGATGCGCACCAGATGCAGCTGTTCGGAGGTCATGCCGGCGGCGACCGGTCCGGAGGCGAGGATCTTCGCCTGGCTGCCGCGAAAGCCTGTTTCCTCTTCCAGCTCGCGCAGCGCCGAGGCCTCGATCGACTCTTCGCGGAAGGCGTCGTCGTCACCGATCATGCCGGCCGGCAGCTCGATGGTCCGCGCCTGCAGCGGCAGGCGGTATTGCTCGACCAGCACCAGCTCGCGCGCATCGGTGACGGCGACGATGAAGCCGGCGCCGCTGCTGTTGACGCGCTCGACGTACTCCCAGTGCCGGTCGCGGACCAGCCGCAGGAAGCGGCCGCGATGCAGTTCTTCGATGTGCGGCATATCGGCAGGGGTTTGGCTCATGCGCTCGGCTTGCTCCAGAGTTCGGCCTGCGCGCGCGGCCTGGGCCCGGCGGCGAGCGCCGCGGCCAGCCATTGCAGCACCGGGCCGATGTCGTTGACGAACGGAAACGGCGGGTTGATCACCAGCATGCCGCAGGCGTGCATCTGTCCCTCGCTCGGCGCGCCGGTGTCGAACAGACAGTTCAGTGACTCGCGCTTGAGGTCGCGACGCATCCGCCGCAGGAAGCGCTCGGTGTCGAAGCGCTTCTTGTACGGATACCACAGCGCATAAATCGCCGACGAGCTGCGCTGCAGGGCGCGCAGCGTGAAGTCCGCCAGCGCGTCGAATTCGTCCGGCCGCTCGAACGGCGGATCGGCCAGCACCAGCACGCGCTTCTCCGGCAGCGGCAGCAGCGCCGCGGCCTCGTAGCCGTCGCGCTGATGGATGGCCACGCGGCGATCGCGCGCGAGCGCTGCCTTGAGTTCCGCGGCGACGGCCGGCTGGCGCTCGCACAGCACCAGGCGGTCGGTCGCGCGCGCCACCTGCGCGGCGATCGCCGGCGAGCCCGGATAGCGGCGCAGCCCTGCCGGGTTCTGCGCGCGCACGATGTCGAGATAGGCGGTCACCGCGGCCGGCGCATCCGCGCGGCCATACAGCCGGCCGATGCCGTCCTGATACTCCTGCGTGCGCTCGGCGGCGGCGTCGAGCGCGTAGGCGCCGGCCCCGGCGTGCGTCTCCAGGTACGCCCAGGGCGTGTCCTTGCGGTTCAGCGCCTGCAACAGCTCGCAGAGCAGGACGTGCTTGAAGACGTCGGCGAAATTGCCGGCGTGGAAACGGTGCTGGTAGTGCATGCCGCCATTATCGACGCTCGCCGGTGTCGGCGTCTGCGAGCCGGTCGTGGAAGGCGTGTACGGCACGCAGCACGCGATCCGGCGCCTCCACATGCGGCAGATGGCCGATCTGTTCGAGCAGGACGACATCCGCCTGGGCGAGCGCCCGCCGGTAGCGCTCGACCATCGCACGGCCGGAGTAGGGATCGGCCAGCCCGCAGATCAAGCGCAGCGGCACCGTCGTGCGGCGCAGGGTGTCGAGATAACGCCCGCGCTGCTCGTCGCGTTCGTCGATGTAGCGCAGCAGCCGCGGCAGCACGCGGCAGCCCTGCTGCAGCGACAACAGCGTCCAGTAATCGTGCTGTTCGATCGGCCCCGGCCGCGTCTGCGGCCCGAAGAAGCGGGCAAAGGATCTGGCAAAGCGCCGCGGCCCGATCATCCGCGAATACAGTGGCCCCAAGGGACCGCGCAGCACACCCAGCGCCGAAAAATAGCGATACGCGCCGTGCATCAGGCCGCCGCTGAGAAAGATGCAGCTGAGCAGCTGCGGCATCGTCGACTGTAGCTGCGCGCGGGCGAGATCGCGTGCCAGCAGTTCCAGGGCGATGCTGACGCCGTAGTCGTGCGCGATCAGATGCACGCGCTCGACGCCGCGCGCGCGCAGCAGCGCCAGCGCCAGATCGGCCTGCTCGAACAGCGAGTAGCGATGCCGCGCCGGCTTGTCGGAGAAGCCGCAGCCGAGAAAGTCGAAGGCGATGACGTGCGCGAAGCGGCGCGTCAGCGCCGGCCACATCGCCTCGTAGTCCCAGGAGCCGGTCGGCAGGCCATGCAGCAGCAGCAGCGCTTCGGGCCCCTGGCCCTGCGTGCGGGTGTAGATGCGGTGGCCGTCGAACTCGAAGCGGCCACCGCTGTCGCGCCAGCGGCTCAGGCTCATGCCAAGCTCACGCCGACAGCTCGCGCAGGCGCTTTTCGAGAAAGCGCCGCTCCGGCGCCTGCCGCGCCAGTTTGAGCGCGGCGGTGAAGGCGGCGCGTGCCGGCTCGACCTGGCCGAGGCGCCGGCACAGCTCGCCGCGCGCGGCGTGCAGAAGGTGATAGTCGTCCAGTGCGCCGTCGTCGAGGATCGACTCGATCAGCGTCAGACCGGCCTGCGGTCCGTCGCGCATCGCCACCGCCACCGCGCGGTTGAGTGCCACCACCGGCGATGCCGCCATCGTTTGCAGCAGGTCGTAGAGCGCCACGATCTGCGCCCAGTCGGTGACGGCGGCGCTCGGCGCCTGCGCGTGCAGCGCGGCGATCGCCGCCTGGATCGCGTAGGGGCCGTGGCCTGGCTGCGGCAAGGCCCGCTCGACCAGCGCCAGGCCCTCGGCGATCAGCGCACGGTTCCAGCGGCCGCGGTCCTGGTCTTCGAGCAGCACCACGTCGCCGTCGGCGGTACTGCGCGCCTCGCGCCGCGATTCCTGCAGCAGCATCAGCGCCAGCAGGCCCAGCGCGCTGGGCGCCGGCAGCAGCTCGACCAGCAGGCGGCAGACGCGGATCGCCTCGGCGGACAGGTCATGCCGCGTCACGGCGCTGCCGGACGAGGCCGAATAGCCCTCGTTGAACACCAGGTAGATCACCCGCAGCACGCTGTCGAGCCGCTCCGGCAGCTCGCCGCGCGAGGGCACTTCGTACGGAATCCCGGCGTCGCGGATCTTGGTCTTGGCGCGGACGATGCGCTGCGCGATGGTCGGCGGCGTCGACAGGAAGGCGTGCGCGATCTCCTCCGTCGTCAGCCCGCAGATCTCGCGCAGCGTCAACGCCACCTGTGCGTCCGGCGCCAGCGCCGGATGGCAGCAGGTGAAGATCAGCCGCAGGCGGTCGTCCTCCAGCTCCTCATCGCTGATGCCGTCGCCATCGGCGTTCGCCAGCATCGCGTCGGCGATGTGGTCGAGCGAGGCGTCGAAGCGCGCGCGGCGGCGGATCGCGTCGATCGCCTTGAAGCGGCCGGCGGACACCAGCCAGGCGCGCGGATGATCCGGAATGCCTTCGCGCCGCCATTGCTCGACGGCGGCGGCGAAGGCGTCATGAAGCGCTTCCTCGGCAAGCTCGAAGTCGCCGAGCAGGCGGATCAGCGTCGCCAGCACGCGACGCGATTCCGCCCGGTAGACCGATTCGACCGCCGCCCGCGCCGTCGCCGCCTCGACACCCGCCATGCCCGCTCCGCCTGCCCGAAAATATCGGACAAGAGTGCCGCATCTGCGTGGCGTCCGCGAGCGGGACGATCAGCGGCGCGCTCAGAAATCGACGAGTGTCTTGAAGCCGCCCCAGAACATGCGCTTGCCGTCGAACGGCAGCGTCTTGGGGTCCATGCTGGCCAGGCGCGGGTCCTTCATCACCAGGGCGTTGATGCGGTCGCGCTGCGCGCGTGACTTGTAGCGGATCCACGCGAACACCACCGTCTCGTCGTCCTTGAGCTTGACGCTCTGCGGAAACGAGGTGTGCTTGCCCGGTTTCACGTCGTCCGCGACCGACTCGCAGTATTCCAGCGCGCCGTATTCCATCCAGATCTTGCCGGCCTTGCGCGCCAGCTTGCGGTAGGCGGCGAGCTGATCCTTGGGCACTGGCAGGACGAAGCCATCGACATAGGACATGGGTGTTCTCCTTCTAATGAGCAGGCATCTCAGCCCTGCGGAATCGCGTTCGGGTCCATCCACATCAGCTCCCAGATGTGGCCGTCCGGGTCCTGGAAGCCGTGACCGTACATGAATCCGTGATCCTGCGGATCGCTGTACAGCGAGCCGCCGGCGTTGATCGCGGCACCGACCAGCGCGTCGACCTTCTCGCGGCTCTCGCAGGACAGGCAGACCAGCACTTCGGTGCTCTGCTTGGCGTCGCAGATGCGGTGCGGCGTGAAGGCCTTGAACTTCGGATAGGTCAGCAGCATCACGAAGATGCTGTCGCTGATCACCACGCAGGCGGCGGTCTCATCGCTGAAATGCTCGTTGATCGAAAAGCCCAGGGCCTTGAAGAAGCTGCGCGAGTAGGCGAGATCCTGCACCGGCAGGTTGACGAAGATTTTCTGTGACATCGGAAGGGTTCCGGTTGGGGGCTGTGGGGTCGGCAGCAAAGGGGCGTCAGCTCTTGGGCATCAG
>CAMLDZ010000118.1 GCA_946478985.1 uncultured Solimonas sp. | reverse complement strand
GGTCTCCGTCACAGCGGCGGCCATAGCGTTAACAGGCCCTAGAGAATGAAAGTAAATGTTGCTCCCGCGGCGGCCTGCCCCTGCGGTTCCGGCGCCTGGTACGCGCAATGCTGCGAGCCGCTGCACGCGGGCGCCGCTGCCGGCAATGCCGAAAGGCTGATGCGCTCGCGCTACAGCGCCTATGTGCTGCGCCTGCGCGATTACCTGCTGGCCACCTGGCATCCGCGCACACGGCCCGACGCCGCAGCGCTGGACCTGGATGTGCGCACGCGCTGGCTGGGCCTGCGCGTGCTGGCGCATCGCCGCAGCGACGATCCGGATCGCGAGGAGGTGGAGTTCATTGCCCGCCATGCCCTCGGTGGCGGCAGCGCGCAGCGCGTGCATGAGCGCAGCCGCTTCGAACGCGTGGACGGGCGCTGGTATTACGTCGACGGCGATTTCATCGACGCGCGCGGCTGACCAGCCGCCGGCATCTGGTTGGCGTTCAGCCAGCGATCATTAAACTCGGCGACCCACTCGACGGAGGCTCTGCCGGTGGTGCGCCGGCGTGACATGCATGGATTTTGAAATCTCGTTTCTCGGCAATCCGCTGCAACGCTGGCTTCTCGCTCTGGGCGTGGCAGCCGCCATCGTCCTGGTCGTCAGCCTGATCAAGAAGCTGGCGATCTCGCGCCTGGCCAAGATCGCCGAACGTACCTCGACGCGCTTCGATGATTCAGTGATCGCGGCGCTGCAGCGGACGCGGCTGCCGGTGATCGCGATTCCTGCGCTGTGGTTCGCGATCCAGCCGCTGGAACTGCCGGAACGATTGATCCGGATTGCCGGGGGCGCAGCGTCGGTGGCGCTGATCCTGCAGCTCGGCCTGTGGCTGGTGGCGATGTTCGATTTCTGGATCGAGCGTTCGCGCCAGCGCGCGCGCGAGGCCACGGGTGCCGAGTCGGCCAGCCTGTCGGCGCTGAACTTCATCGGCAAGCTGATCCTGTGGTCGCTGTTGCTGCTGGTGGCGCTGGACAATCTCGGCGTCAACGTGACGGCGATGGTCGCCGGCCTCGGCGTCGGCGGCATCGCCGTGGCACTGGCGGTGCAGAACATTCTTGGCGATCTGTTTGCCTCACTGTCGATCGTCATCGACAAGCCGTTCGAGATCGGCGACTTCATCATCCTCGACGACTACATGGGCAGCGTCGAACACGTCGGGCTGAAGACCACGCGCGTGCGCAGCCTGGGCGGCGAGCAACTGGTGTTCAGCAACAGCGATCTGCTCAAGTCGCGGCTGCGCAACTACAAGCGCATGCGCGAGCGCCGCGTGGTGTTCAAGTTCGGCATTCTCTACGCGACCACGCCCGAACAGCTGGAGCAGGTGCCGATCCTGGTCAAGCAAATCATCACGGGCCAGCCGCAGGTCCGCTTCGATCGCGCACACTTCGCCAGCTTCGGCGACTCGTCTTATGATTTCGAGGTCGTCTACTGGATGCTCGACCCGGACTTCAACCGCTATATGGATACCCAACAGGCCATCAATCTGGCGATGGTGCGCGCCTTCAAGCAGATCGGCGTGGACTTCGCCTATCCGACGCGGACCCTGCATCTGGCCACGCCCTTGCCGGAGCCACGGCCGGACCGCGATGCAGACGGAGCCAGCGCTTGAGCCTGCGCTGCGAGATCATTCCGGTGACGCCGTTCCAGCAGAACTGCTCGCTGGTCTGGGACGACAGCACCGGTCGCGGTGCCTTCGTCGACGCCGGTGGCGAGGTCGAGCGACTGATGGAGCGCGCGCAGCATCACGGCGTCAGCATCGAGAAGCTGCTGGTCACGCATGGACATGTCGATCACGCCAGCGGCGTGGCGACGCTGGCGCGCCAGCTCGGCGTGCCGATCGAAGGCCCGCACGAGGATGATCAGTTCTGGATCGACGGCCTGCCGGAGGCGGCGCTGCGCTACGGATTTCCGCAGGCCGAGTCGTTCACGCCGACGCGCTGGCTGCGTCAGGGCGATCGCGTCGAACTCGGCTCGCTGAGCTTCGACGTCGTGCACTGCCCGGGCCACACGCCGGGCCATGTGGTCTTCCATCATGTGCCGTCGAAGCTGGCCTTCGTCGGCGATGTGCTGTTTGCCGGCAGCGTCGGCCGCAGCGATTTTCCGCGCGGCAATCACGAGGACCTGATCCGCTCGATTCGCGAGCGGCTGTTTCCGCTCGGCGACGATATCCAGTTCGTGCCCGGCCATGGGCCGCTGTCGACCTTCGGTGAGGAGCGGCGCAGCAATCCCTATGTCGCCGATCGCTTGTTCAAGGGACGCGGCTGAGGCGGTCAGGGCCGATTCATCGCGGCGCTGCAGGCTGTCGGACGGGCAGGGAAGCCCGTCACCTCACAGCAAGGAGCGCCCGATGGGCAACACCAAGCCGTTTCTCACCGATATCGAAACCATCCGTCGCCGCGCGCGCGAACACATCGACCGCGGCGCCGTCACCGAAGGCTATGGCGCCGACCGCGAGGCGGTGATCCGCATCCTCAACGAGGCGCTGGCGACCGAGATCGTCTGCGTGCTGCGCTACAAGTTCCACTACTACGTCGCTTCCGGCATCCACTCCAAGGGCATCGCCGCGGAGTTTCTCGAACACGCCACCGAGGAGCAGGCTCACGCCGACCAGATCGCCGAGCGGATCACCCAGCTCGGTGGCAAGCCGAATCTGTCGCCGGACGGGCTGCTGTCGCGCAGCCACTCGGAGTACATCGAAGGCAAGGATCTGGTCGAAATGCTCGAAGAAGATCTGGTCGCCGAGCGCATCGCCATCGACAGCTATCGCGAGATCATCCAGTACCTCGGCAACAACGACCCGACGACGCGACGGATGATGGAAGAGATCCTCGCCAAGGAAGAGGAGCATGCCGAGGATCTGAGCACGCTGCTCGAAACCCTGGGCCGCGACAACAAGCCGCATCCGGCCGAGGCGCGCGGCGCGACGCACTGAAGCAGCGGATCAGGAATAGCGCAGCCCCGCACGGCCTGACTGCCGCGCGGGGCTGCGTTCGTTTAGGCTGTCCGCATTGCCCTGATCCGGACCGCC
The DNA here is from genome assembly GCA_946478985.1 of uncultured Solimonas sp. Next base: position 6,339 of record CAMLDZ010000118.1, on the reverse strand, counting down.
ATGAAGCTTCCGCGCCTGCTGTTCGTGCTGGGATACGCGGGCCTGCTGCCGTTCTTCGCAGGTCCTGTGTGGCTGACATTCTGGCCGCAGACCGCGCCGCCGGCGCTCGATCAGGCCTGGCTGCTGTGGGGCGCGATGATCGCCGCCTTCATGGCCGGCAGCTTCTGGGGTCTGGCGCTGGTGGTCGCGGAAAATCCCGCGGGTCTGTTCGGCATCCTGCTGTCGGCGGTGCTGGTCGCGCTGGCCTGGCTGGCGATGCTGTTGCCGTTCTCATCGGCGCTATGGGCGCTGGCCGGCGTGTTCCTGCTGCTGGCGCTCGCCGAGATCTGGCGCGAACGCACGCTGGACCCGATGAGCAGCTACCTGAGCCTGCGCATCACGCTGACGGTGGGCGTGTTCATCGCGATCAGCTGGCGCATCGCGCTGCACGTCTGAGGCGCCGCCTGTAGCAAGAAGGCCGGGCGATGCCCGGCCTTCTCGTCTGCGCCGCCGATATCCGCGGCGGCCTCAGAAAAGCGCTTCGTCGAGCGCCATCAGGGTTTGGCTGCCGTTCAATGCCAGCCGGCGCTGGTGGAAGGCCTCCGGCAGCAGCTTTGCGAAGTAGAAGCGCGCGGTGGCCAGCTTGGCGGTGTAGAAGTCGGCGCCCTCGCCACCGGCGGCAAGCCGTTCGAGCGCCAGCGCTGCCATCCGCGACCACAGGTAGCCGTAGACCAGATGGCCGACGACGCGCAGGTACGGCACGGCCGCCGCGCCCATCTCGTCCGGATTGGCCTGCGCACGCTTGCCGATCTCGGCGGTCAGCTCGACCACCAGCTTGCCGACGTCGCCCAGCGGCTTGAGGAACTCCGCCATCTCCGGCCGCGCCTGCTGGCTTTCTGCAAACGCCTGCACCACGGCGCCGAAGCGCTTGAGCCGCGCGCCGCCGTCGGCCAGCACCTTGCGGCCGATCAGGTCGAGCGACTGGATGGTGTTGGTGCCTTCGTAGATCAGGTTGATGCGGGCATCGCGGACGAACTGCTCCATGCCCCATTCCCTGATGAAGCCGTGGCCGCCGAACACCTGCATCGCGTGGTTGGTGGATTCGAAGGTGTTGTCGGTGATGAAGGCCTTGACGATCGGCGTCAGCAGCTCGACCAGCTCGGCGGCGTGTTCCTGCACCGCAGCGTCCGGATGCTTGTGCTGCTGGTCGATCATCAGGCCGACCCAGTAGCACAGCGCGCGCGCGCCTTCGGTGTAGGCCTTCTGCGTCAGCAGCATGCGGCGCACGTCGGGGTGGACGATGATCGGGTCCGCCGGCTTGTCCTTGCGCTTGGGGCCGGTCAGCGAGCGCGACTGCAGGCGGTCCTTCGCGTAGGCCAGCGAGTTCTGGTACGCCACCTCGCCCAGGCCCAGCGACTGCATGCCGACGCCCAGGCGCGCGCCGTTCATCATGATGAACATCGCCGCCATGCCCTTGTTCTCTTCGCCGACCAGCCAGCCCTGCGCGCCGTCGAGGTTCATCACGCAGGTGGCGTTGCCGTGGATGCCCATCTTGTGCTCGATCGAGCCGCACTTGATGGCGTTGCGCGCGCCGGGCGCCCCCTGCGCATCCGGAATGAACTTGGGCACCAGGAACAGCGAGATGCCCTTGGTGCCGGCCGGTGCATCCGGCAGCCGCGCCAGCACCAGGTGACAGATGTTGGCGGACAGGTCGTGCTCGCCGGACGAGATGAAGATCTTGGTGCCGCTGATCGCGTAGCTGCCGTCGCCGCGCGGCTCGGCCTTGCTGCGCAGCATGCCCAGGTCGGTGCCGCAATGCGGCTCGGTCAGGCACATGGTGCCGGTCCATTCGCCCGAGACGATCTTCGGCAGGTAGACGCGCTTGAGTTCGGCCGAGCCGACGGCCGAGAGCGCGGCGTAGGCGCCGTGCGTCAGGCCCGGGTACATGGTCCAGGCCTGGTTGGCCGAGTTGAGCATCTCGTACAGCACGTTGTTGATCAGCTCCGGCAGACCCTGGCCGCCGAAGTCCGGATCGCAGGACAGCGCCGGCCAGCCCTGCTCGCAATACTGCTGGTAGGCTTCGCGGAAGCCCGCGGGGGCCTTCACCACGCCGTCACCGACATAGGTGCAGCCTTCGGCGTCGCCGGACGCGTTCAGCGGCGCCAGCACGCCGGCGGCGAACTTGCCGGCTTCTTCGGCGATCGAATCGATGGTCTCGCGGTCGAGATCGGCGTGCGGCGGCAGTTCGCGGAACGCGGCTTCGACCTGCAGCAGCTCGTGCAGGACGAACTGGATATCGCGCAGCGGCGGGGTATAACTCGGCATGGAAACCTCCAAAAAACTGCCAAAAGACGGAGAAGTGCGCCAGCGGCGCGCCTGAATGTGAGCGTCCATACTCTAGCGTATGTTTTTTGCGGCTCGCAGCCGCCGTGCCGCAGTCGGGCAGTGTCCGTACGGCGAGTGCAGGGATGATGAAGGCCCGGCGTGCCGCGCTGCTTTTGCTCGCGCTGCTGCAAGCCTGCGCGGCGCCGTTCCCGCAGGGCTCGCTGGAGGAGCTCTATCCGCAGCCGCCGCGACCCCGGCTGATCGTCCAGGAGGCCGGCGATCGCCGGCTGCGGCTGGCCGAGATGCAGCGCGACGGCCTGCGGCCGATCCTCTTCGTGCACGGCTCGCCCGGCGTCTGGGAGAACTGGGCGCGGTATCTCGATGCGCCGGCGCTGGCGGCGTACGGGCCGCTATGGGCGGTGGATCGGCCGGGCTATGGCGAGTCGGGTCCCGGCCAGGTCGTCGCCGATCTGCACGCGCAGGCCGAGCTGCTGGCGGCGCTGATCCCGGACGGCCAGCGCGCCATATTGGTCGGGCATTCGCTCGGCGGGCCGCTGGTGGCGTGGATGGCGATCGAGCATCCGGAGAAGGTCTGTGGCGTCGTGATGGTGGCCGGCTCGGTTGCTCCGGAACTGGAAGCACCGCGCTGGTACAACCGCTTCGGTACCACCTGGCTCGGCCGCTGGCTGGTGCCGGCGCCGCTGCTGTGGTCCAACGACGAGATCATGGTGCTGCAACAGCAACTGCGCGTGCTGGACACCGCCTGGCCGCGGCTGCGCGTGCCGATGATCGCGATCCAGGGCGGTCGCGACAGCCTGGTCGATCCGCGTACCGCCGACTACCTGCAGGCGCGCGCGCCGTCGGCCTGGCTGCAGATCGAGCGCCTGCCGGACGCCGACCACTTCGTGTTGTGGAAGCAGCCGCAGGTCGTGCTCGACGCGATCCTGCGGCTGCCCTGCGGGCGCTGATTCAGGCGGCCAGCCGGCCGCTCTGGTAATCGGCGATCGCCTGCTCGATCTCCTCGCGCGTGTTCATCACGAAAGGTCCGTACTGCACGACCGGCTCGTGCAGCGGCGTCGCCGCCAGCAGCAGCAAGCGCACGCCCTGCGGGCCGGCGTCGATCTGCACGGTGTCGCCGGCGGCGAGCACGCCCGCGGCGCGGTGCGGCAGCATCTGGCCGGCGATCGTTGCCTCGCCCTCGTAGACGTAGGCGAAGGCGTTGCGCGCATCCGGCAGCGCCTGCGTGAAGCGGGCGCCGGCCGGCAGCTCGACGTCGAAGTACAGCGGCGCGGTCGACAACGGCGCTGCGGCCGGGCTGATCGGGCCGTCGACGCGCTGGCCATCCTGCTCCAGCGTGCCGGCGATGACGCGCACGCTGCCGCCGTTGGCGAGCGTTACGCCCGGCACCTGCGCCGCCGGAATGTCGCGGTAGCTCGCCGGCTTCATCTTCTCGCGGGCCGGCAGGTTGATCCACAACTGGAAGCCGCGCATGCGGCCGGCGCTCTGCTGCGGCATCTCGGAGTGGATGATGCCGCGCGCGGCAGTCATCCACTGCACGCTGCCGGGCGCCAGATCGCCGGTATTGCCGAGGTGGTCGCGGTGCTGCATGTGGCCGTCGAGCATGTAAGTCACCGTCTCGAAGCCGCGATGCGGGTGCGCGGGAAAGCCGGCGAGGTAGTCATCCGGATTGTCCGAGTAGAACTCGTCGAGCATCAGGAACGGATCGATGTAGAGCCCGCGGCGGCTGCCGATGCTGCGGCGCAGTTGCACGCCGGCGCCGTCGCTGGTCGGGATCGACGGGATCACGTGACGCAGGGCGCGGATGTTGCTCATGGCTTGATCTCCGTGAGAGTTGATCTGGTAAATCCGGGGCCGCTTACGACTTGCGACGCAGGGCGTCCAGGCTCAGGGTGCCGGCGCCGTGCGCGACCAGGAACAGGAAGCCGCCGGCCAGTGCCAGATTCTTCATCAGCATGATCTGCTGGTCCGGCGTGTTGTGGAACAGCAGGCCGGAGGCGATGCTGAAGCCGGCCATCAGCAACGCCACCGGCCGCGTGAACAGGCCGGCGACGATCGCCAGGCCGCCGCCCAGTTCGAGCAGGATCACCAGCGGCAGCAGCGCGCCGGGCACGCCGGCGGACGCCATGTAGGCCTGGGTGCCGGCATAGCCGCCGATCTTGGTCCAGCCGGCGATCACGAAGATCGCGGCGATCAGCACGCGTCCGGCCAGCGCGCTGTACGGCTTGAGGGTGTCGAAAAGCTTGTCCATGGTCCTGCTCCCTGAGTGAAGGTGAAAGGCCGCGCGATTACGCGGCCAGACGTTCGATTTCCTGCCCGGCGCGTGCCAGCGACTCGCGCTTCTGCTGCTCGCCGAGGTTGAGACCTTCGGCGTAGACGAACTCGATGTCGCGGATGCCGATGAAGTTGAGGAAGGTGGTCACGAACGGCGTCTGCGTATCCGCCGGCGTGCCGTGATACAGGCCGCCACGCGCCGCGAAGATGTAGGTCTTGCGGTCGCCGAGCAGGCCTTCCGGGCCGTTGGCGGTGTAGCGGAAGCTGACACCGGCGCGCGCCAGATGATCGAAGTAGGCCTTCAGCGTCGATGGCACGCCGAAGTTGTAGAGCGGCAGGCCGAGCACGACGACATCGGCCGCCTTCAGCTCCTCGATCAATTCATCGCTGGCGCTGGCGTGCGCCTGCTGTTCGGCCGTGCGCTGCTCCGGCGGCGTGAAGAACGCCTGCACGCGTTCGGCGGACAGGTGTGCCACCGGCTGGGCGCCGATGTCGCGGACGACGACGCGGCCGTGCGGATGGCGCTTCTGCCATTCGGCGACGAAGTCGTTGGCGAGCTTGCTGGAATTGCCGTTGTCCGAGAAAACGCTGGTCTTGATCTGTAGCAGGGTGGTCATTGCCGTTCTCCTGTCGCGCGAGGCGGGGTGTAGAGGAAGTGCGGCTATTTAACGATTGCAGGATTCGATTAAAAAGCGCAATTTATCGGCCATAACAATCGAATGATTCGATAATGGCCCACCCCAAGATCAGTCTGGACCAGTGGCGCGCGCTGACCGCCGTCATCGAGGCCGGCGGCTACGCGCAGGCTGCCGAGGCGCTGCACAAGACGCAGTCCACCGTGACTTACGCGGTGCAGAAGATCGAGCGCCTGCTGGGCCTGAAGGTGTTCGAGATCCGCGGCCGCAAGGCGCAGCTGACACGCGAAGGCGAGGTACTGTATCGCCGCGCGCAGACCCTGCTGTCCGAAGCGCTGGCGCTGGAGCGCGGCGCCGAAGGGCTGTCGCAGGGCTGGGAGGCGGAGATCAACATCGCCGTCGAGATCGTCTACCCGACCTGGCTGCTGCTGCGCTGCTGCGAGCGGTTTTCCGTCGAGCATCCGGAGACGCGGCTGCAGCTGTACGAGACGGTGCTCGGCGGCACCGACGAGGCACTGCTGGAGCACAAGGTCGATTTCGCCATCGCCAGCCACATTCCCGCCGGCTTCTATGGCGACGCGCTGATGCGCGTGCGCTTCGTCGCTGCCGCGCACCCCGAACATCCGCTGCACAAGCTGGGCCGCACGCTGACGCATCGCGATCTGCGTCCGTACCGCCAGCTGGTGGTGCGCGATTCCGCGCACAGCCGCGTACGCGACTCCGGCGCCTGGCTGGGCGCCAGTCAGCGCTGGACCGTCTCCAACAAGGCCACCTCGATCGCCGCCGCCAAGCTCGGCCTCGGCTTCGCTTGGTACGCCGAGCACACGATCCACGACGAGCTGCGCAGCGGCGCGCTCCAGCCGCTGCCGATGCAGGAAGACGCGGAGCGATTCATCGAGCTGTATCTGGTGTTTGCCGATCGCGACTACCCCGGCCGCGGTGCCGGGCGGCTGGCGGCGATCATCCGCGAGCAGACCGGCAAGCTGTGCGAGCGGGTGCTGGCGGCCGGCGAGACCGCGCTGCCGGACGCCAGTGGCGGCTGAAGGTTAGGGTCTGTTAACGCTATGGCCGCCGCTGTGATGCCACCCGCTTTGCGGCCAGGCAAGGC
>CAMLDZ010000117.1 GCA_946478985.1 uncultured Solimonas sp. | reverse complement strand
TCGTTGGCGGCGCGGAAGCAGTTCAGCAGCGTGACCTTCTTGCCGAGCACCAGCGACAGCTTCTCGTTGGGAATCAGGATCAGCGAGTCGGTGTACTGACGCAGCTCGTCGATGCCGCGCGAGGCCACCGCCATGCGCTTCTTGCCCTCGTGCGCGAACGGCTTGGTGACCACCGCGACGGTGAGGATGTTGAGTTCCTTGGCGATCTGCGCGATCACCGGCGCCGCACCGGTGCCGGTGCCGCCGCCCATGCCTGCCGTGATGAACAGCAGGTCGGTGCCCTCGATCATCTCGCGGATGCGATCGCGATCTTCCTCGGCGGCCTGGCGGCCGATTTCCGGATTGGAGCCGGCACCGAGACCGCGCGTGATCTCGACGCCCAGTTGCAGCTGGTTGGTGGACGTGCAGCGTTCGAGGTGGTCGCGGTCGGTGTTGGCGACGACGAAGTCGACGCCGTCGATGCCCGCCTGGACCATCTGGTTGACGGTGTTGCAGCCGCCGCCGCCGACACCGACGACGCGGATCACCGCGCGCTTGCGCTGACCGTCCAGCAATTCAAAGATTTCCCGTGTCTGTCCGCTCATTTTGAAGCTCCCGCGCCTTGCGGCGCTCGTCACTGTTCACCCAAATCGCGTCCATGCCGCTCGACGCCCGTGTCGCAGCCTTGTCAGACCCGGCCCGCTAGTAGTTTTTTATTGCGAAAGAATTCCGCAAAATTACGTTACGAGGCTGCAGTGAAAATGTCAACATAAAATCATCAAAATCAAATAAAAAATCACAGCTCGCCGGCCTCACCGCCGGCCCTCAGAAGTTGCCCTTGATCCAGTCGTTGACACGCTGTACCCAGGCGCCCAGTCCCTCGCCCGGCGTAGCGGTCTGCTGCGGCTGGTTCTGGCGGCCGTACAGCAGCAGGCCGGCGGCGGTCGCGTAGGCCGGATCGCGCAGCACGTCCTTGAGGCCTTCGACGTTCTGCGGCACGCCCAGGCGCACCGGCAGTTCGAAGACGTCCTCGGCGAGCTCGATCACGCCCGGCATCTGTGCCGCGGCGCCGGTCAGTACCACGCCGCCCGCCAGCAGTTCGTACCAGTCGGAACGCTGCAGTTCCTTGCGCACGAAGCGGAACAGCTCCTCGTAGCGCGGCTTGATGACCTCGGCCAGCGTCAGCCGCGACAGGCGCCGCGACGGCGCGTCGCCGACGCCCTTGACCTCGATCTCCTCGTGGCTGCCGGCGAACTGCGGCAGCGCGCAGCCGTAATGCACCTTCAATTCCTCGGCATACGGCGCCGGCGTGCGGAAGGCGACGCTGATGTCGTTGGTGACCTGGTTGCCGGCGATCGGCAGCACCGCGGTGTGGCGGATGGTGCCGCCGCGGAACACCGCGATGTCCGTGGTGCCGGCACCGATGTCGAGCATCGCCACGCCAAGCTCGCGCTCGTCCGGCAGCAAGGTGGCATAGCTCGACGCCAGGTGCTGCAGGATCAGCTTGTCGACCTTGAGCCCGCAGGATTCGATGCATTTGTAGATGTTCTGCGCCGCCGAGATCGAGCCCGTGACGACATGAACCTTGGCTTCCAGCCGCACGCCGTGCATGCCGACCGGATCATGGATGCCCTCGCGGCCATCGACGACGAACTCCTGCGGAATCACGTGCAGGATCTTCTGGTCGGACGGAATCGCGATCGCGCGTGCCGCGTCCATGACGCTGTCGACGTCGCGCTCGGAGACGCTGCCGGCGCGCACCGGCGCGACGCCGGCGGAGTTGAGGCTGCGGATATGCGTGCCGGAGATGCCGACGAACACCGACTGCGCACGGCAATTGGCCATGTGCTCGGCGTTCTCGACGGCGCGCTTGATCGCCTGGGTGGTCAGCTCGATGTTGACGACATCGCCGCGGTTCATGCCGCGCGAGGCGGCACTGCCATAGCCGACGATCTCGACATTGCCTTCAGGCAGCAGCTGGCCGACCACGGCGGTGCATTTGGAAGTGCCGATGTCGACACCGACCAGCAGCTTGCGTTCTTCACGACGAGCCATCGTTATTGCTCCTTCTTGGCCGCGGACGGAGCATCCCGCCAGCCGACGGAGAAACCATTGGTGTAGCGCAAATCCACGTATTTCACTTCGCTGATCCGGTTCTTGAGTACACGCTCGGCGGGGCCGAGCAGAAATTCGAGCTTGTCCTGCGGGTCGTCGCGGCCGAAGCGCAGTTCGACGCCGTCCTCGGTCTGCGCGGTCCACTCGCCGCGCGCATCCTGCTGCAGGCCCTGCAGCGCGAACGGCGATGCCGCCAGCTGCGCGCTGAGGCGGCGGTACATGTCGAGCACCACCGTTTCCTTGCCCGGCGTGCCGCCCAGGCGCGGCAGTTGCCCGGGAATCTCGTCGGCGGCCGGCGTGAAAACCTGCGCCTCCATGTCGAGCAGCGAGGTCTCGCCCCAGCGCGCGAACGGACGGCGCTCGACCGCGCGCACGCGCAGTGTCGCCGGCCACACGCGCTCGACACTGGCGTGCGCGGTCCACGGCAGTGCCTGCACGGCATCGCGCGCGGCGATCAGATCCAGATCGCCGAAGGCACGGTCGGCCAGCGGCCGCACCGCGGCGTCGATGTCGGGGATCTTCAGCCGCGCGAAGCGACCCTCGATCTGCACGCGCGTGACCGGCTGGCGATTGGTGAACTGCATCGCCGACCAGCCCACGCCGAGCACCGTGGCGAAGGCGGCGACGCCGGCCAGCAGCTGCAACAGACGTCGCGCCGGAGGCGCGATCACGTCGTCGAGGCCGTCGTCGGCATTCATCGTCATTGCCGTCATTCGCCCTCCAGGGTCCCTTCGAGCACCGACCAGCACAGCGCCGCGTAGTCGATGCCGCGCGCGCGCGCCGCCATCGGCACCAGGCTGTGCGAAGTCATGCCCGGCACCAGATTGGCTTCGATCAGCCACGGCCGGTTGTCGGCGTCGAGCATGAAGTCGACGCGGCCCCAGCCGCGCGCGCCGAGCAGCTGGAACGCGCGCAGGCAGATCGCCTGCACCTCGGCTTCCAGGCCGGCGTCGAGGCCGCTCGGGCAGTGGTAGCGGGTGTTGTCCGACAGGTACTTGGCGTTGTAGTCGTAGAACTCGCCGTCGGGGACGATGCGGATCGTCGGCAAGGCCTCACCGTGCAGGATCGCGCAGGTGAACTCATGGCCCTGGCTGCCGCCGGCGATGAAGCGCTCGGCCATCGTCACCCGCCGCTGGGCGCCGCGCGCGAGCTGCCAGGCGGCGTAGAGCTGCTCGGCCGACTTCACCTTGCTGACGCCGACGCTGGAGCCCTCCTCGGACGGCTTGATGATCAGCGGAAAACCGAAGCGCCGGGCAGCCGCGTCGAGATCGGCCTCGGTTTCCAGCCACAGCCAGTCCGGCGTCGGCAAGCCTTCGGCCTTCCACATGCGCTTGCTGCGCAGCTTGTCCATCGCCAGCGCCGAGGCCAGCACGCCGCTGCCGGTGTACGGGATCTGCTGCAACTCCAGCGCCGCCTGCACGGTGCCGTCCTCACCGCCGGTGCCGTGCAGCACGTTGAAGGCGCGATCGAAGCCGTGCGCGCGCAGGTTCAGGATCAGCTCCGGCGTGGCATCCACCAGTGTCGCGTCGACGCCCTTCTCGCACAGCGCCGCATGCACGCCCTGCCCGCTCCACAGTGCCACTTCGCGCTCGGCCGACCAGCCGCCGCCGAGCACGGCGACGCGACCGAAATCGGCGGGATTGTCCGTGCGCCTCATGCGGCCTCTCCGACGACGCGGACTTCCGGTTGCAGCTCGATGCCTGTCTGGGTACGCACGGTGTTCTGGATGTGAGCGATCAGCTGCTCGACGTCGGCGGCGCGCGCCGTCTCGTCAGTGATAATGAAGTTGGCATGCAGCATCGACACCTGCGCGCCGCCGAGGCGATGACCCTTGAGGCCACAAGCTTCGATCAGGCGCGCCGCGTGGTCGTTCGGCGGATTGCGGAAGGTGCTGCCAGCCGTTGGCTTGCCGACCGGCTGCGTCGCCTTGCGGCGCGCGAGCCAGGTCTTCATGTCGGCGGCGGCGCTGCCATCGGTGTCCACCGCGAAGTTCAGGCGCGCGGCGATGAAGCCGGCGATCTCGGCCGGCGCCTCGACATGCCGATAGCCGTAGCGGAACGCCGACTTCGGCAGCCAGGCGGTCGAGCCGTCGCGGTACATCACCTCGACCTCGACGACCACGTTCCAGGTCTCGCCGCCATGGGCGCCCGCATTCATCGCCAGCGCGCCGCCGATGGTGCCGGGAATGCCGGCGAAGAATCCGGCGCCGGCCAGCCCTGCGGCGGTGGCCGACTTGGCGAGCCGCGCGCAGTGCGTGCCGGCCTGGGCGTGCACACAGCGTGCGGCTGCATCGACATCGAGCGCATCGAGCGCGCCGTGCAGCGCGATCACGGTGCCACGCACGCCGCCATCACGCACCAACAGATTGCTGCCGAGGCCGATCCACAGCAGCGGTTCGCCGGCCGGCAGGCTGGCGACGAAAGCCGCAAGATCGGCGCGGTCGGCGGGCTCGAAGTAGCGGTCGGCCGGACCGCCGACACGCCATGAGGTATGCCGGGACATCGGCTCGTCGACGCGCAGCAGGCCGCGCACCGGCGGCTCCAGATCGCGGGCAGCGGCGTTCACGGCGCGGCTCCGAACTGCTTCTGCAGCAGCGCCGGCAGGCCGCCGACATCGCCGGCACCCATCGTCAGCAGCAGGTCGCCGTCGCGGACGATGCCGGCCAGCGCCTGCGGCGCCTCGGCGACGCTGCGCACGAATACCGGCTCCACCTTGCCGCGCGCGCGGATGCCGCGCGCCAGCGCGCGGCTGTCGGCGCCTTCGATCGGCGCCTCGCCTGCCGCATAGACCTCGACCAGCAGCAGCGCGTCGGCTTCCGAAAGGATGGCGGTGAAGTCGTCGAACAGATCGCGCGTGCGGGTGTAGCGATGCGGCTGGAAGGCGACGACGAGGCGGCGATCCGGATGCGCGGCGCGCATCGCCTGGAATGTCGCGGCGACTTCGCGCGGGTGATGGCCGTAGTCGTCGACCAGCAGCGCCTCGCCCTGCGGCAGCCGCAGTGCGCCATGCGGCTCGCAGCGGCGTCCGACGCCGGCGAAGCCGCTCAGCGCGCGCTGCATCGCCGCGAAATCGACGCCCAGCTCGCGACCCAGCGCCAGCGCGACCAGCGCGTTCTGCACGTTGTGCCGGCCCGGCAGGTTGAGATGGAAATCCTCGCGCGCGCCGTCCGGAAACACGGCGACGAAATGCGCGCCGCTGCCTTCGGGACGCACCTCGACGGCGCGCAGATCGGCGTCGTCGGCGAATCCATAGGTGAGCACCGGGCGGCCGATCTGCGGCAGCAGCTCGCGCACCACCGGATCGTCGATGCAGACGATCGCCAGGCCGTAGAACGGCAGCCGTGCGAGGAATTCGACGAAGGTCGCGCGCAGCTTGCGGAAATCGTGGTCGTAGGTTTCGAGATGATCGGCGTCGATGTTGGTGACGGCGGCGATCATCGGCGACAGGTGCAGGAACGAGGCATCGCTCTCGTCGGCCTCGGCGACCAGGTAGTTGCCGCTGCCGAGCCGCGCATTGCTGTCGGCGGCCTTGAGCTTGCCGCCGATCACATAGGTCGGATCGAGCCCGCCTTCGGCCAGCACGCTGGCGACCAGGCTGGTCGTCGTCGTCTTGCCGTGCGTGCCGGCGATGGCGATGCCGTAGCGGAAGCGCATCAGCTCGGCCAGCATCTCGGCGCGGCGTACCACCGGCACGCGGTGCTCGCGCGCCCAGACCAGTTCCGGATTGTCGGCCTTGACCGCGGTGGAAACGACGATAGCGTCGGCCCCGACGGCATTGTCGGCGGCGTGACCGAAGTGGATCGTCGCGCCGAGCGCGCGCAGACGCTGCGTCGCCGCGCTGTCCTTGAGATCGGTGCCGCTGACCTGATAGCCGAGGTTGAGCAGCACCTCGGCGATGCCGGCCATGCCCGAGCCGCCGATGCCGAGCATGTGGATGCGCCGCACGCGGCGCATCGGCGCCATCATCAGGTTCTGCAGTACCGCACTCATGCCGCACCCCGCCGGGCTTCATCAGCGGGCAAGCGGCATGAGCGCACCGCCTGGCTCGCACCGCACCTGCGTTTCGCAACTCCGCTTCGCCAGGCACTCATGCGGATGCTCCGGCGCGCGTGCGAGCCAGCGCCAGGCAGGCGTCGACGATCTGCCGGGTCGCGGTCTGCCAGGACTGTGTGCGCGCGGCCTCGGCCATCGCCTGCAGTTTGGCGCGATCGGCCAGCAGGCCGGCGAGCGTCGCCGACAGGACCTGCGGCGTGAGCGCCGATTCCGGCAGCAGCAGCGCGGCGCCGGCACGGACCAGGTGCTCGGCGTTGCGGGTCTGGTGATCGTCGACCGCGGCCGGGAACGGCACCAGCACCGAGGCCGAGCCGGCGGCGCCGAGTTCGGCGATCGTCGAGGCGCCGGCGCGGCAGACCACCAGATCGGCCCAGGCGTAGGCGGCCGGCATGTCGTCGATGAAGGCGCTCAGCTCGCCCTGCACGCCGGCGTCCCGGTAAGCGGCCTCGGCCACCTCCAGCGTGCGGCCGCCCTGATGACGGACCTGCGGGCGCTGCGTTTCCGGTAGCAGGGCCAGTGCGGCCGGCACCTGCTGGTTCAAGGCTCGCGCGCCCTGCGAGCCGCCGACCACGAGCAGCCGCGCCGGACCCTCATGGGCCAGGCGCACCGCCGGCGGCGGCAGTTCGGCGAAGCCGCCGCGCACCGGATTGCCGACGGTCTGGCCGCGCGGCAGCGCCCCCGGAAACGCCTGCAGCACCACGCGGGCGAGCCGCGCCAGGCAGCGGTTGGTCAGCCCGGCGGCGGCGTTCTGCTCGTGGATCACCAGCGGGAAGCGGCCGAGCCAGGCGGCGATGCCACCGGGTCCGGCGGCGAAGCCGCCCATGCCGAGCACCGCATGCGGCTGCTGCCGGCGCAGGATCGCCAGTGCCTCGCGCACCGCGCGGACGATCAGCAGCGGCGCCTGCAGCAGCTTGAGCAGGCCCTTGCCGCGCAGGCCGCTGACGCGGATGTACTCGATCGCAAACTGGTGCTGCGGCACCACGCGCGATTCGAAGCTGTCCGGCGCGCCGATCCAGACGATCTGGTGGCCGAGCTCACGCAGCGCCTGGGCGATCGCCAGCGCCGGATAGACGTGGCCGCCGGTACCGCCGGCCATCACCACGAATTTCAGCGGCGCGCTCACTTGCGGTCCTCCGCCGAAGTCACGCCGAACGAAGCCACGCGATTCTCATAATCGACACGCAGCATCAGGCCGAGCATCGCGCAGACCGTCAGCAGCGAGGAGCCGCCGTAGCTGAGCAGCGGCAAGGTCAGGCCCTTGGTCGGCAGCAGGCCCATGTTGACCGCCATGTTGATCAGCGACTGCAGGCCGAGCCAGGCGGTGAGGCCGTAGCAGAGGTAGGCCTGGAAGTGGCGGCCATCGTCCTCGGCGATCCTGGCGATGCTGAAGCCGCGCCAGACGACGATACCGAACAGCACGATCAGGCAGCCGATGCCAAGCAGGCCGAATTCCTCGGCGAGGATCGCGAAGATGAAGTCGGTGTGCATTTCCGGCAGGTACAGCAGCTTCTGGATGCTGTTGCCGAGGCCGACGCCGGCCCACTCGCCGCGGCCAACCGCGATCAGCGACTGCGCGAGTTGCCAGCCGGCGTTCTCGACGTCGGCCCAGGGGTTCATGAAGTTCATCATGCGCTTGACACGGTACGGCGCCGCGACCGCGATCGTCAGCAGGCCGGCGGCGGCCAGTCCGACGAAGGCGAGGTAGTAATGCACGCGCGCGCCGCCGAGGAACAGCATCAGGAACACCACGCCCATCAGGATCGCGGTGGCGCCGAAATCCGGCTCCAGCAGCAGCAGGAACGACGGGATCATCACCGCGATCAGCGGCATCGCCAGGCCCTTGAAGCTGTTCTGCAGCTGCGCCTGGCGGCGCGCGATGTAGCTGGCGACGTAGATGATCAGCGCCAGCCGCGCCGGCTCGGAGGCCTGCAGCCGGAAGAACGGCAGATCGATCCAGCGGCGCGCGGCGTTAACCTTGACGCCGATGCCCGGCACCAGCACCAGCACCAGCAGTGCCAGCGCGAACACGTAGAGCCAGATCGCGCTGCGCTGCCACTGCTGCATCGGCACGCAATACAAGGCGAAGCCGAGGCCGCCGCCCATGACGATGAACAGCAGCTGGCGGTAGAAGAAATAGAACGGCTGCCCGGTCAGCTTCTCGGCCTGCGCCACCGACGCCGACGCGACCATCACCAGTCCCCAGACCAGCAGTGTCAGCAGCGCACCGCACAGCCACAGGTCGAGACCGTAGCGCGCCTTCGGCAGCCCCCAGCTGGGTAGCGCGAGACTCATGTGTCGGACTCCCGGACCGCGGCGCGGAATTGCTCGCCGCGATCGACGTAGCTCTTGAACTGATCGAAGCTCGCGCAGGCCGGCGACAGCAGCACGCGATCGCCCGGCTGCGCCAGCTCACGGGCCCGCTGCAGCGCGCTGCGCAGGTCCGGCGCGCGCCAGATGGGCAGCGCGCCGTAGATGTCGCGCTCGATCAGCGGCGCATCCTCGCCGAACAGCACGGCGGCGCGCCCCTTGCTCGCCAGCGCCTCGCGCAGCTCGACGAAGGACTGACCCTTGCCCTGCCCGCCGCCGAGCCAGACGATGCCCGGTGGCAGACCCTTGAGCGCAGCCAGCGTCGAACCGACGTTGGTGCCCTTGGAATCGTTGAAGTAATCGACCTCGTGCTGGCGTGCGATGAACTCGCAGCGGTGCGGCAGGCCGGGGAACTCGCGCAGCGCGCGCAGGCTGGCCTCGCGCGCGATGCCCACGGCATCGGCCAGCGCCAGCGCCGCCAGCGCATTGGCGGCGTTGTGCAGGCCGAAGATCTTCAGCGCCGACAAGGGCAGCAGCGCGTCGGCACCGACAGCCAGCGCCGGACCGTCGGCGCCGTCGAGCAGGCCGTAGGCACCCGGCGACGGTGCATCGATGCCGAAGCTCAGCGCGCCGGCCGGGGCCAGCGCCATCACCGCCGCGTCGTCGCGGTTGACGACCACCTGGGCGGCGCCGGCGAAGATGCGCGCCTTGACGCGGCCGTAGTGCTCCATCGTGCCGTGGCGGTCGAGATGGTCCTGCGAGAGATTGAGCATCGTCGCCGCGGCGCAGCGCAGCGACCGCGTGGTCTCCAGCTGGAAGCTCGACAGCTCCAGCACGTACAGCTCGGCCTCGTCGCGCAGCAGATCGAGCGCCGGCGTGCCCAGGTTGCCGCCGACGCCAACGCGCAGGCCGGCCGCCCTGGCCATCTCGCCGACCAGCGTCGTCACCGTACTCTTGCCGTTGCTGCCGGTAATGCCGATCACCGGCGCGCGCGCCTCGCGCGCAAACAGCTCGATGTCGCCGGCGATCTCGA
>CAMLDZ010000116.1 GCA_946478985.1 uncultured Solimonas sp. | reverse complement strand
GCGACGATCGCCGCGATGATCCGGCCGCGCTGCTGTTCGATGATCTGGCGGCCGCCCAGCACGGTGGCTGGCGCTCGGTTGGACTGGACCTCGTACAGAGCGAGCCCGGCGCCGGCACCTTGTGCGGCTACAACGTGGTGCCAACGCTGCGCGAGATCGAAAACGATCTGCGCGAGGTCGGCGGCGAGGTTACCGAGTCCACCGCGGACAAATGGTGCGGCGAAACCTCCTCGCAGACTTACTGCGTGCTGCGAGCCGGAGGCTCTCTGGTGACGGATGCGTTCTACCCGGGCACGCCCGCGGAACGCGAGATCGAGCTCGTCATCCCCGGCCTGCGCGACGATGCCCGTGCCTACTTTTACTACCGCTCGGACAGCCAAGCGCTGGCATCCGCCGACATCGAGACGCCGGACTTTTCGATCAGCAGCGACAACTGCACGCCGCGCACCGTGACTCAGAGCCGCTCGACGATCGACGGCGACTGGGAAGGCTACGAGCTCAGCTATGCGCCGTCGGTTCGCGCCGGCTCAGAGCGGGCGGCGCTGATGAACTGCGAGGATCAGGACTGCCTCATCGAAGGCGAGTCCTCGTTCTTTGTGCTGTTGACCGACTTCGACGCCACCGGCGCCTGGCATGGCGAAGAAAGCGGGCGCGTGGTCGGCGCAGCGATCTCGGAAGATGGCGAGTCGCTGGCGCTGTACGCCTGCACCACTCCGCTGGTCGTTCGCGAAACCTTGTCGCAGTGCAAGTTCTACGGCTTCAGCCGCAGCTGAGCGCGAGCCGCCCGGCTTCACGAAAAAGGCCCGCCATAAGCGGGCCTTCTATTTTTACTTTCAGTACCTGTCAGTCCACCATCTGCAGCTGCTGCGCCGACACGCCCAGACGGCCCACTACTTCACCCAGCCAGCTGTAATACGCCTTGTGGATGCACTGCTTGTCGGGGTCGACGCGGCGCACTTCGAACTTGGCCCACGGTGCGGGCAGCGTGCAGTTGCCGAAGCCCAGCTTGTGGCTGTCGACATATTCGGCACGCACTTCGCCCGCGCTGTGATGGAACTTCACCTTGACGGTCTGCTCACCGTCCGCCAGCGCCGCCGTGAACGAGCCTGCGCCTTCCTCGATCACCGACCAGTCTGAGGACAGCGCACTCCACTTCAGGGCGCGGCCGACGTGATGTGCGTCGAGCCGGTGATGACTCACGTCATAGGCCTTAATCGGCTCGAACGGAACCTCA
This sequence comes from uncultured Solimonas sp., assembly GCA_946478985.1. The sequence continues at coordinate 8,295 of CAMLDZ010000116.1, read as the reverse complement.
TGCTTCGCGCTGGCCACGGCCAAGGCCGGGGCGGAAAGAAGCAACGCACCAAAAACGAGCTTTGCGGAATTCATTCCCATAACCTTTCTTCAATGAATTGATAGTGATGCAGATAAATCTCAACAACACCAGACTGACCGCACCATAATCTAACATCAAACGCACCAATTTGTTCTCTGGCGCGGTTCTTGTCCCACGGCGATCCGCCCCGGTATCCTTGGCCGTTATGTCATTGCTCACCGTCCATGCGGCTTCGCCCTCCAAGGAGCCGGAGCCCGGCGCTACGATGGGGTCGCGAGAGGACGCCTGGATCCAGCAGGCTTACCCCTTGATCAAGGACCTGCAGCAGCGCGCACCCGGCCTCTACTGGCTGGATTTCCTGCTGAGCGCCAGCCTGGCCTGGGCGTTGACGGCGACGTATTTCATGGCGCCGGCCTGGAGCGCGCTGCAGATCTTCGTCTTCGTTGCCGCCAGCATCCTGTTCTTCCGGGCCGGCACGTTCATCCACGAAATCGTGCACATGCCGCCACGGCAGATGCAGTGGTTCGGCCGAGCCTGGAATCTGTTCATGGGCATCCCGCTGCTGATGCCCTGGGTGATGTATCGCAATCACGTCGATCACCACAACGCACGCCACTTCGGCACGCCCGAGGACGGCGAGTACCTGCCGCTGGCCTCGTCGCCGGTGTCGGAGACGATCAAATACCTCGCGCAGGCGCCGCTGCTGCCGCTCTTCAGCATGGTCCGTTTCGGCCTGCTGGGGCCGCTGTCATGGCTGCACCCGCCGCTGCGCGAATGGGTGCTGACGCGCGCCTCGGCCGCCGTCTCCAATCCGTACTACAGCAAGCGCTTTCCGAAGGCAGAACAGCGCCACCTGCTGATCGTCGAGATCCTCTGCTTCGTCTACATCGTCGCCGTGGCGGGGCTGGTCGCCGGCGGACATGTCAGCGGCACGCAGCTGGCCATGGCCTATGCGCTGGTATGCATGGCGCTGAGCCTGAACTGGGTTCGCAATCTCGCCGCACACCGCTATGGCAATGAAGGCCAGCAGATGACGCGCGCTGCGCAGTTCGCGGACTCGATCAACATCACCGGCCAGACCTGGCTGACCGCACTGCTGTTCCCGGTCGGCCTGCGCTATCACGCCCTGCATCACCTGTTCCCCTCGCTGCCCTATCACGCGCTGGGCAAGGCCCATCGCCGGCTGGTCGAGAATCTGCCGCCCGATTCCCCCTATCACGCCGCCAGCCGCAACAGCTTCTTCGCCGCCGTGGCCGAACTCTGGGGCTCGGCATCGCGGACGTCGCCGCAGCAGTCGGCGATGCGGCACTGGCGACCGGAACGCCGCAAGCCTTGAACGCTGCCCTGCATAGCATCGGCCCGGCTGTGATCCGGGCCGGTTCAGCGCTGCCGCCGGCCGTCCTGATCAACCCGCTCAGCTTCCGCGTCTCGCGCGGCGAGCTGCCGGCGACCGTGGCGCAGCGCGTCCGCGCCGCCGGCGGCAGCGTGATCGAGGCCAGCAGTCCGCCGGCCTTGCAGGCCGCCGTACCGGCGCTGCTGGCGGCCGGCAGCGTGGTCGTGCTCGCTGGCGACGGCACCGTGCAGGCGCTGATCGAACAGCTGGCGCTACAGCCGGCCGGCACGCCGATGCCGCGCCTGCTGATCCTCGGCGGCGGCCGCAGCAACTTGATCGCCGCCGACTTCAACGGCCGCGGCGCCCTGCTGCGCAAGCTGGACCAGGCGCTGCGGCAACCGGCCGGTCTGCGCCTCGTCGAACGTGAGGTGCTGCGCATCGACCAGGCCGGCGCGCCGCCGCACTTCGGCTTCTTTCTCGCCGGTGCGCTGATCGACGCCGTGATCCGCACCTGCCATCGCGATCGCGCGGGCGGCGGTCTGCGCAGCGGGCGCCTCAGCACGCCGCTGAGCTTGTCGAGAATCGCCTGGCGCAGTCTGCTCGGCCGCAGTGAATTGCCGGAACCCCCGGCGCTGCGGATCGACGCCGGCGACGGCGGCCGGCTCGAGGGCGCCATGCGCGTGCTGGCGATCAGCACGCTCGAACACCCGGGCGCCTGGCTCAATCCCTACGCTGCCTGCGGCAACGGGCCACTGCGGATCACCGCGGTCAGCGCCGATGCGCCACGCTTCCGGCGTCGCCTGCCGCGGTTGTTGCAGGGCCGCTTCGATGCGGCGATGCGCCCCGAGCAGGGCTACCTGAGCGGGCGCTGCAGACGCGTCAGCATCGAGGGCCTGGCGCGCTACACACTGGACGGCGAGCCCTTCAACACCGATCCTGCCGTCCCCCTGATCCTCAGCGCCGGCCCGCGCCTCCGCTTCCTGCACCCATGAGCATGCATCACGAACGGCCGTTGACGGCTCCCCGCAGTCGCGGTGCCCTGCAGATGCTGGCGTCCTTCGTGCGCGCCTATCCATCGCGCAGCGCCTTTGCACTGCTCGCCGTGTTCAGCGCCGGCCTGCTCGACGGCCTGGGCATGTCGATGCTGTTGTCGATGCTGTCGCTGGCGACCGGCGACGCCGGCACCGGCACACCATCGGCGCCGCAGCGCGCGGCGCTGCAGATCACCGGCCTGGTCGGCCTGCAGCCGACGCCCCTGGTCCTGCTGCTGCTGGCAACGCTGGCGATCTCGCTGAAGGCGGTGATGTCGCTGCTGGCCAACCGCCAGGTGGGTTACACCGTCGCCTTCATCGCCACCGATCTGCGCCTGGGCCTGATCCGCACGCTGATGGGCTCGCGCTGGCAGCACTATCTGCAGCAATCGGTCGGCCGCCTGTCCAACGCCATCGCCAACGAGGCGCAACGCGCCGCCGAGTCGTTTCAGCAGGGCGCGGAAATGGCGGCGATGGTGCTCAACGCCTTCATCTACCTCCTGTTCGCCCTGTCGATCTCGATCGAGGGCGGCGTCGCCGCCGGCGTCGCCGGCGCGCTGCTGATCATCCTGCTGCAGGCCCTGATCCGCAGCTCGCGCCGCGCCGGCCAGCACCAGACCCATCTGCAGCGCTCGCTGTTGACCTTGATCAGCAGCCAGATGTCGGCGGCCAAGCCGCTCAAGGCGATGGCTCGCGAAGACCACGTCGACGCGCTGCTGTCCGACCAGACCAAGCAGCTCGAACGCGCGTTGCGCCAGCAGGTGATCAGCCGCGAAGCGCTGGCGGCGCTGCAGGAGCCGATGCTGGCGATCATGGTCGGCGTCGGCTTCTTCCTCAGCATCGTCCTGCTGAAGATGCCCATGTCGGCGGTGCTGGTGATGCTGTTCATGCTGGCCCGTGTCGTCAGCTATCTGTCGAAAGGGCAGAAGGCCTACCAGCAGGTCGTGGTGCGCGAGAGTGCCTACTGGGCCATGACGCAGGCCATCGAGACCGCCCGCGAGCAGCGCGAGCCCAGCGGCGGCGAGCGGCGCGTGCCGCTGGCGCAGGAGATCCGCTTCGACCGCGTCAGCTATACGCACGACGGCGGCGGCCGGGCGATTCTCGACGCGCAAAGCTTCACCGTGCCGGCGCGACGGCTCACCGTGCTGATCGGCCCCTCCGGCGCCGGCAAGACCACGCTGATCGATCTGGTCGTCGGCTTGCTGCAGCCGCAGGCTGGCCGGATCCTGATCGACGGCGTGCCGCTGCCGGAAATGAACCTGCGCGACTGGCGCCGGCAGATCGGCTACGTACCGCAGGAATCGGTGATGGTCGACGAATCGGTGGCCTACAACCTGACGCTCGGCGAACCACTGGACGAGGATGAGATCCGCGCCGCGCTGCGCGCCGCCGACGCCCTCGATTTCGTCGAAGCGATGCCGGAGGGCCTGCACACCCGCGTCGGCGAAGGTGGCTCGCGGCTGTCCGGCGGCCAGCGCCAGCGCCTGGCGATCGCCCGCGCCCTGATCCACAAGCCGCGCCTGCTGATCCTCGACGAAGCCACCAGCAGCCTCGACCCGGAGGCGCAGGCGGCGGTGGTTGAAACCGTCAGCAAGCTCAAGGGCTCGCTGACCATACTCGCGGTTGCGCATCAGGGCCGCCTGATCGATGCCGCCGACCAGATCTACCGCCTGTGCGACGGCCGCATCGGTGCCGTAGCCGCACCGGCCGGCTATCAACAAACCCATGGCTAAGCGCCACTGGCGCCGCGCGCTCGGCCGCCGCCGCAAGCGCGCCCTGTTTCTGGTACTGCGCGCGCTGGTGCGCCGCTTCGGCTTTGCGAGCATGCGCCGCATCGGCGCCGTGCTCGGCCAGCTGCACTATCTGCTCAACATCCCGCTGCGGCGCCGCTGCCTGCACGACGCCGCCCGGCTGCTGCAGCGGCGGCCCGACGATCCGGCGCTGGCCCGGCAGCTGCGCGAGGCCTATCGCGTCAACACCATCGCCGCACTCGAAGTGCTGGCGATGTTCGAGCGGCCGCTCGACGACGACACCCTCAATCGCCGCTGCCACGTCGACGGCATCGAGCATCTGCAGGCCGCGCGCGGCGGCGGTCGCGGCGCGATCCTGCTGGCCACGCATTCCGGCAATGCCCTGATGATGGCGGTGCAGCTGGCCCGGCGCGGCATTCCCGTCAGCGTGATCTACCGCCAGGCGCTGATGATGTCGGACGATCTGTTCACCGCCGGGCTGCAGCCGTACGGCGTCGAAGGCATCGTCGCCAACGAGGGCCTCAAAGCCTACGCCAAGATGCTCGGCGCGCTGCGCCAGAACCGCGTCGTGATGATCATGCTCGACCAGGGCGTCAAGCACGCCCAGGACGGGCTGATGATGCGCTTCCTCGGCAAGGACATGCCGATGCCGGCCGGACCCGCGCAGCTGGCACGCCACAGCGCCGCACCGCTGCTGCCGGTGACGACCCTGGCGGCTGAGCCGGATTGGCGCTTCGCGATCGGCGCGCCGGTGCCGCGCGTTGCCGGCAACTCGCTGGAAGCCGATCTGGCCGCGCTGCTGCGGATCTGCGAAGACATGGTGCTGGCCCGGCCCCAGCTGTGGAGCTGGCATCAGCGCCGCTGGCGCGACTTCCGCCTCGCCGCCGAGGGCCCGGCATCCGCGAGCGGCGGCGAGCAGGCAGGCGCGGCAAGACCCTAGCCGCAGGACCCTAGCCGCGCGCGTCGCGTCCGCCCGCCTGTAAGCGCCGCCCGGCCTTGCCTATGACTGTCCGCCGCGCGCAGCCAGCAGCAGGATCGCGCGCAGGCCACGGCCACCGCGGCCATCGCGCAGCTGCAGATCGCCGCCGTGCAGGCGCGCGATCTCCAGGGCGATCGACAGGCCCAGGCCGCTGCCCTGCCCCTGCCCGCCGCGAATGAAGCGCTGCAGCATCTGTGCGCGCTGCGAGCACGGCACGCCGGGGCCGTCATCCTCGACCTCGATCGCCGGCGCCGCGGTGACGCGCAGTTCAATGCTGCCCGGACCGGCGTGATACTTGATGGCGTTGTCGATCAGGTTGGCGACCGCCTCGCGCAGCAGCTCGGCGTTGCCTTCGATCCAGGCCGCCTGCTCCTCGCTGTCGGCCGCCAGCTGCATCTCCACGCCGCGTGCCAGCGCGCGCGGTGCCCACTCGGCGCCCAGATCGCGGACCAGGGCCACCAGATCGACCGGCGCGAACGCCAGCGCGGCACTGCCTTCCGGCTCCGCGCGCGCCAGCGACAGCAGCTGGTTGGACAAACGCGCGGCGCGGTCGGTGGCGATGCGCAGCGACTCCAGCTGTGGCCTGGCATCCTCCAGCACCGGCTCGCGGGCCATCGCGTCGGCCTGCAGCTTGATCGCCGTCAGCGGCGTGCGCAGCTGGTGCGCGGCCTCGGCAATGAAGCGCTGCTGCGCCGACAACGCCGACTCCAGCCGCGCCAGCAGCTCGTTGAGCGCCCGCGTCATCGGCCGGATCTCGCTGGGCACGTCGTCGTCGCTGATCGGCGCCAGCTGACGGTGACTGCTCGACTGCAGGCGTTGCGTCACTGTGCGCAGCGGCGCCAGGCCGTGGCCGATCGCCCGGCGGATCGCCGCCGATGCCACGACGATCAGCAGCAATTGCGGCACCAACGTGCTGACGAGGATGGCGTGCGCCAGCTCGCGCCGTTTGCGCATGGTCTCGGCCACCGTCACCGTCACCGCCTCGCCGAACCGCGCTGCCGGCAGCTCGAGCACGGCAACCCGCACCGGCTGGCCTTCGATGTACGCGTTGTAGAGACTGGCCGCCTCGTAGTGCTTGACCTTGTCCGGCGGCGCCGGCAGATCCGGCCGGCCGAGAATGACGCCGCCGTGGGCGCTGGCAACCCGGAAGTAGGTGTTGTCGCTGACGTCCCACTCGAACAGCCGCCGCGTCGACGGCGCGATGGTCACCGCCGAGGCGCCGTCCGGCCCCCGCTCGGCCTCGAGCGACAGCGCCAGCGAACTCACCGAATCGAACAGCCAGCCGTCGTAGACGGAGTTGGCGAAGTGCTGTGCGAGGCCATAGGAAACCGCGCCGCCGAGCAGGAACAGCACTGCCAGCGGCGCCACCAGTGCCAGCAGCAGACGCCCGCGCAGCGAGCGCTTGGCGACTGCGGCCGGCTCAGCCGGCGCCATCGACCTGCAGGCCTTCGATCTGCAGCAGATAGCCGAAACCGCGCAGGGTGCGGATCGTGCAGCCAGAGTTCTCGATCTTGCGGCGCACGCGGTGCACATACAGCTCCACCGCGTTCTCGGACAGCTCGGACTCGCCGCCCAGATGCTTGAGCAGGTGCCGCTTGCTGACCACGCGGCCCTGCCGCAGCAGCAGACACTCCAGCACCGAGAACTCGCGCGGCAGCAGCTCCAGCGGCCGCTCGCCGATGTAGGCGCGACGCTCGCTCTGCGAGAAGCGCAGCTCGCCGACGCGCAGATCGTCGCCACGCCGCGCCAGCGCCCGGCGGGCCACCGCGCGGATGCGCGCCTCGAGCTCGTCGAGCGCGAAGGGCTTGGCCATGTAGTCGTCGGCGCCCAGGTCCAGGCCGCGCACGCGGTCGGCGGTATCGTCGCGGGCGCTGAGGATCACCACCGGGGTCTGCAGGCCCTCGTCACGCAGCTGCCGCAGCACTTGCATGCCATCGATATCAGGCAGGCCCAGGTCGAGAATCACGCAGTCGTAATCGGTTTCGGCGACGGCGCGCAGGGCCGAGCGACCATCGCTGCTCAGATCGACGGCGTTGCCGCCGTGCTGCAGCGCGCGCTGCAGGCCATGGGCAATCGGCGCATCGTCCTCGACGACCAGCAGTCTCATCTTCTCGTCTCTGTCAGCTCAGGGAGCGCACTATCATATCGGCCGCGACCCGCGCCGGTTTCGCCTAACAGGTCCTGCCCTTGCCCTTCGACGCTTCTCATCCCGATCCGCTGCCCGCCGCGCCCCTGGTTGCGCTGACCGGCGCCACCGGCTTCATCGGCCGCCATCTGCTGCGGGCACTCGGCGACGCCGGCTGGCGCGTACGCCTGTTGTTGCGCCGCGATCCGCTCAGCGTCGGCTGGGGCGATCTGCAACCGGAAGTGGTCGCCGGCGGCCTGGAGGACGAGACCGCACTGCAGCGGCTGGTGGAAGGCGCCGACGCGGTGATCCATCTCGCCGGGCTGATCAAGGCGGCGCGACGCGAGCAGTTCTTCGCCGTCAACCGCGATGGCGCGGCACGGCTGGCGCGAGCGGTGCTCAGCCACGCCCCGCATGCGCATGTGCTGCTGGTGTCGAGCCTGGCCGCGCGTGAGCCGCAGCTTTCGCACTACGCCGCCAGCAAGCGTGCCGGCGAGGACGCGGTGCTCGATGCCCTCGGCACGCGCGCCACGGTGCTGCGCCCGCCCGCCGTCTACGGCCCCGGCGACCGCGAGACGCTGGTGTTCTTCCAGCTGGCGTTGAAGCGCTATGTGCCGCTGCTCGGCACGCCGCAAGCCCGCGCGGCAATGATTCATGTCGACGACCTGGTGCGCCTGATCGCCGGCCTGGCGGCCGGCGCACCGCAGGCACGGGTGCTGACCGCTGCCGACGCGCGCGCCGAGGGCTACCTGTGGCGCGAGGTGTTCGCCACCGCCGCGCAGGCCGTCGGCAATGCCGGGCCGACGCTGTTCCATGCGCCCACTGCGCTGCTCAAGACGCTCGCTTTCGTCGGTGATGCCGGCGCCGCGTTCGGCGCGGCCAACATGCTGACCTCGCAGAAGCTGCGCGAGCTGCGCCATCCGGACTGGGGCGTCACGTCAGCCGAGCTGGCGACGCCTTCCGGCTGGGCGCCGCGCTTCACGCTGGCCGACGGCTTTGCCGATGCGGTGGCCTGGTATCGCCAGGCCGGCTGGCTGCCGCGCTAGGGCCTGTTA
>CAMLDZ010000115.1 GCA_946478985.1 uncultured Solimonas sp. | reverse complement strand
CCAAAAAAAACGCCCATGACGCGGCTGCGAAGCCGCTGCATGGACGTCGTTGTCCGGGGAAAACAATCGTCGCGCCGGACGGCGCGGCGAGCGTGCTAAGACAAAGCAAGCGATGTGCCATCGCCGCGCGCGGCGGCGCCCGGCACGCCGGGCGCCCAGGGCTGTGCCCGCGGAACAGGCCCTAGCCGGACTGGCCCTGCATGTTGTTGGCGATCAGGGTGTAGAACTCGGTCCAGGCCGCTTCGACTTCCGGCGTGAACTCCTGATCGAGCTGCTCGCCGAGCGCCCACAGCAGTGCCGAGCCGACGATGCCGTAGTGCGCCGCGACCGTTCCGTACGAGGCATGACGTGCACCCAGGCCGCGGACCACCGGCAGCAGCTGGTCGAGTTCGTCGAGGCCGCGCAGCGCGGCGCCGATCATCTGCATCAGTTTGCGCCCCTGCGCGTGCATGTCGCCGCGGAACAGCCGTTGCAGCTGCGGATCGAGCTTGAACAGGCGGTCATAGAACGCTGCCGCCACCGCGTCCTGCTCGGCGTCGAGGCGGGCCCAGCTGGCACGCAGCAAAAGGATTTGTTGGGGCGTCATCTTGGCGTATCGCCGGAGGGGTTCAGGGCTGGCTTCCGGCCATCGCTGTGCCGGAGCTTGCTGCCGCCTTGTCATCCACCGCTGCCTTCACCTCGTCTTACTTCTCGTACCGATGCCGCCACGCGGCGACCGCGTCGTGCCGCGCAGACCATAAAGCTTGCGTCGCACGTGATGATGCAGCATGGCGCCGCCTTTGGCGATGCGCAGACACCCGATCGCTGCAGATTCATGGCTTGCTGCCGCTCTCGCGGCGCGACTGATCGGCATCGAAAGCGCGCTTGGCCATGTCCAGTGACGGGATGTGCGCCGCCGGTGCGCCGCGGAAATTGCGCCCGATCAGCTCGCGGTCGGCCAGCGCGTCGATCGCAAAGCCGAGGCCGTGGCATTGCATGCAGACCGGACGCAGCATCTTTTCGTTGGGCTGCAAGGTCACGTTCTGGTTGTGCTCGACGCGGACTTCGATCTGCCCGCCGTGATCCTCGGCCAGTCGCGGCAGGTGGCAGCTGGCGCAGCTGACGCCGCTGCCGGCCGGCAGCTCGCCGGCCTGCTCGCGCTGCCAGAGCTTGAAATGCGGTGAATCCTTGAAGGCCAGGCTGTGACGGTCGGCGTGGCAGCCCAGGCAGCTGTCGACCGCAGCGCTGCGCGTGTCGAAGCGGTGCGCGCCGTGGCAGCTGCCGCAGCCGAGCTGGCGATGCGCGGCCTCGGGCTGCATCGGCAGCCGCGCCTGCGCCGGTGTCATCGCCGGCAGGCCGGCGGCCTCGCGCATGCCGTGCTTGCCGCCGAAGAAGCCTTCGACCTCGCGGGCATGGCAGTTCTTGCAGGCTTGCGGCGGCGGCCGGTCGGTCCAGGACTGCTTCTGCGGCGCATGGCAGGCCGTGCAGTTGACGCCGGCCTGCGCGTGCGCGGTTTCCAGCCAGTCGCGCAGCGTCGCCGGATCGGCGCCGCCGTGATCGGGCGTGGTGAGCGGCTTGGCGCCGTGCGTGGCGACCCAGCGCGTGTCGAAGTCGCGCGCCTGCAGCTGCCGCTTTTCCAGTAGCGAGGGCTCATGCAGGTGCTTGAGCAGGAAATCCTCGTAGAGCGCGCGATTGTCGTGGAAGTTGTGGCAGCCGGCGCTGGCGCAGCTGTCGAACTTGAAGTCCTTGTGTGTCGGCCGCTCCTGGCCGATCTCGGCGTGGCAGCCATAGCAGAAGTCCTGCGGCACGGTGACGCCCATCGCGCCGGTCATTTCCGGGCGGTGCTCGACGTGGCAGCTGAGGCATTGCCGGGCGTCGATGACCTTGAGGCGATCGGCGTTGCGCGGATCGCTGAACTTGGCTTTCGGATGCGAGTCGTCGGCGTCCGCCAGCGCCGCGCCGTGGCAGTTGACGCAGGCCTGCTGCAGCACCGGCCCGCCGCCGAACTTCTGCGTGTGGCAGGCGTCACAGGCCAGCTCGATGCCGTGATGCCCCTGCGTCATCGGCCCCGGCGTGAACAGGCTGCGCAGCGGCGTCGGCGCCGGTCGCAGCAGCACCAGCAGCAGGCCGGCGGCAAGCGCCAGGCTCAGCAGCGTCCAGCCCAGCAACCACCAGCGGGTCTTGCGTGTCATCGGCCGGCGGCGCTCAGAAGTAGTAGGTTTTCAGGACGTGAAAGGCCAGCAGCGCCGGCAGCGGCCAGAACGCCAGGATGTGCAGCCAGCCCAGCTGGCCGCGCAGCCGTTTGGCGCGTGCCGGCGCCAGCCGGTGCTCGACGGCGATCAGGGCGCCGGCCGCCGCGCCGGCGATCGCCAGCAGCACGAACACCATCGACAGCGCCGCATTGAGGCCATGGCCGGCGCGGCCGCCGGTGTGCGCCACCAGCAGCGCCAGCAGCAGCGTGCCGATCAGGGCATGCAGGTTGCGCCACAGCGCGAAGCGGCCCCATCGCCAGCGCGGCCAGCGCTTGCGCAGCGACACCGCGAGGCCGGCGACGGCCAGGCCCATCAGGCTGAAGCCGCTGAGCTGCTTGAGCGTGGCGTCGAACCACAGGCGGTCCCAGCGCGCGCCGGCCAGCGGCCAGTGCGTCGCGTATGGCAGGCCCGGCAGCAGCGCCAGCAGCAGGCCGGCGAGCGCCGCCAGCACGCCCAGCGCCAGCAGCCAGCGCGAGCCCCAGGCGGCGACCGGCGCGCTGCGCTGGCCGAGCAGTTCATCGAGCAAGGGGGCGCAGGAGCCGCAGACGGTGGAGGCGCGCGTGCAGGCGGCCAGCGCCTGCCGTGTCGCGCAGCCGCCGCGGATCGCGGCGCCGAGCGTACCGCGGCTGACACCGGCACAGTTGCAGACGATCGCGCCGTCCGGCCAGGCCGTCACCGATTGGCCCTGCGCCTGGCTCCACAGCCGGCCGCTGCGCGAGAAGCGCCAGCGCCGCCACAGGCCGATGCGTTCGCCGCGCTGCACGGCGTCGAGCAGCAGCGCGCTTTCCGGCCAGTCGCCGACCGCCATCGCGCCGATCAGGCGGCCGCGCTGCAGCAGCAGCTGCCGGTACGTCGCATCGTTGCGATTGCGGTGGCAGATGCTTCGCGCGGCACCCGCCGGCAGCTGCTCCGGCGTCTGCCCGGCGCTGAACACCGCGGTGCCCAGCACCTTGAGCTTGGTGGCGGTCAGCGAGCCGGCGTACTGCACCGCTTCGCCGGCGACGGCGCCGGCGGCCACCGCGGCCTGCTCCAGGCAGGGCGCCACCAGGCCGTAGACGAGGCCGCGATGCTCGGCGCATTCGCCGATCGCGAAGATCTGCGGATCGGCGCTGCGCAGCTGATCGTCGACCTTGATGCCGCGGCCGATCGGCAGCTGCGCCGCCAGTGCCAGCCGCACGTTGGGGACGATGCCGGTGGCGACGATCAGGGTGTCGCAGTCGAGCCGGCGGCCGCTGCGCAACTGCAGCGACTCGACCGCCTCGCGACCGTCGATGGCGACGACGCCGTCGCCGGTGATGACCTCGATGCCCAGCCTCTCGACCTCGCGGCGCAACAGCGCGGCGGCTTCGTCGTCGAGCTGGCGCGGCATCAGCCGCTGGGCGTGTTCGACGACCGTGATGCCGGTATGGAAGCGCCGCATCGCCCGCGCCGCTTCCAGGCCGAGCAGGCCGCCGCCGAGCACTACCGTACGGCGCGAGCGCACGCGCCGGGCGATCAGCCGCTGCGCGTCGTCGAGATGGCGGAAGGTGAAGACGCCGGCGCGCTCGATGCCGGCGATCTGCGGGCGATGCGCCGACGAGCCGGTGGCCAGCACCAGCACCGAATACGCATGGCGCTGGCCGCGGCCGTCGACGATGCAGCGCTGCGCGCGGTCGATCGCCGTCACCGCGGTGCCGTAGTGTGTCCGCGTCTGCGCGTCGTCGGGCAGGCCGGCGCCAGCGCTCAGCGCCGTCCATGGCAGCTCGCCGGCCAGGGCCGAGGAGATCTTCACGCGGTCGTACGGCGCGTAGCCTTCGGCGCCGAACAGGGTGATCGGCCGCTGCGGCTGGCGCCGACGCAGCTCGCGCGCAAAAGCGATGCCGGCCGGTCCGCAGCCGACCACGACGACCGGCGCTGCCGCCTGCTGTCCTGTGTCCAAACTGTCCAAATTTCGCTCGCCTGGGTGAATCGCGCACAAAAAAGTCCACCGCCGCTCGCGCAGCGATGGACGTCGTTGTCCGGGTGACCTGGGTGAAAACACCCTCTGGTGTCAGCCTGAGCCTACGCAAAAGCCCTGCCATCTGACCGGCCTGCCTTGTCGTGGCAGGCGGCGAGGCGGTGTAGGAAAAAGTCGGTCCCGGCGGGCTCGGTGGGCGGGCAGACGCAAAAAAAGGCCGCCGGATGCCCGGCGGCCCCATCCTCCAGCTCCTGCTTTTATCTGTGCGCGTCGGGCCCGTCAGTGCCGGTCGCAATCGGCCAGGAAGCTCAGCAGCTCCTCACGCAGCCGGTAATAGTCCGGATGTTCGAGCAGGGCCTTGCGGCTGCGCGGGCGCGGCAGCGTGATGTCCAGCACCTTGCCGACCCTGGCGTTCGGCCCGTTGGTCATCATCACCACGCGGTCGGCCAGCAGGATCGCTTCGTCGACATCGTGGGTGACCACCATCGCCGTCAGCCGGGTGCGCGTCCACACGTCCATCAGCACCTCCTGCAGCTCCCAGCGGGTCAGCGAGTCGAGCATGCCGAACGGCTCGTCGAGCAGCAGCAGCTTGGGCGACAGCGCGAACGCGCGGGCGATGCCGACGCGCTGCTTCATGCCGTTGGACAGCTCCGCCGCCTTCTTGCGCCGCGCGTCGCCGAGGCCCACGCGCGCCAGGTAGTGCTCGGCAATGGCCAGGCGCTCGCTGCGCGCAATGTGCGGGAAAACCTGGTTGACGCCGAGCATCACGTTGTCGAGCGCGCTCAGCCACGGCACCAGGCTCGGCGCCTGGAAGACGATGCCGCGATCGGGCCCGGCGCCGGCGATCTGCCGGCCGTCGAGGATGATCACGCCCTCGCTGATGTCGTTGAGGCCGGCCATCATCGACAGCACCGTCGACTTGCCGCAGCCGCTGTGGCCGATCACCGAGATGAACTCGCCCTGGCGGATCTTCAGGTCGAAGCCGTCGACCACGCGCACCGGCCCCTGGCGGCCCGGATAGATCTTGGAGATCTGCGAGAACTCGACATAGCGCTCCGCTCGTGGCGAGGCCACGGCCCCGCCCTGCTCGTCGTTGGCCGCCGTCAGCGCCTGGCCGGCGCGGCCGAGCGGCAGGTGCGGCTTGAGTTCGCTGACCGGGCTGTCGGTGGCGGCGCGGGCGCGCGCGCCGGCCTGCATCAGATACTGCGTGACCTCGCTGCGCAGGCGGATGAACTCCGGATCGTGGTTCATCGCCTGGCGATCGCGCGGCCGCGGCAGATCGATGCGGAACGACGGCCCGAAGCGCGCACCCTCGCCGCCGACACCGGGGTCGAGCGCGATGATGCGGTCCGCCATCATCAGGCCCTCGTCGACGTCGTTGGTGATCAGCACGCAGGTCTTCTTCTCCATCTCCCAGATGCGCACGATCTCGTCCTGCAGCTTGGCGCGCGTCAGCGCGTCCAGCGCCGACAGCGGCTCGTCGAGCAGCAGCACGCTCGGGTCCGCCGCCAGCGCGCGCGCCACCGAAGTGCGCTGACGCATGCCGCCGGACAGCTCGGCCGGCTTCTTGTGCAGCGCCGGGCTCAGGCCAACCATGTCCACGTACTTCTCGACGCGGGCGCGGCGCTCGGCCGCCGGCGTACCGCGGAAGGCCTGGTCGACTGCCAGCGCGACGTTGTCGCGCACGCTCATCCACGGCATCAGCGAATAGCTCTGGAACACCACGCCGCGGTCGGGTCCGGGGCCGGCGACCGGCGTGCCGCGCACCAGCACCTCGCCGGCGTCGGCCTGGATCAGGCCGGCCATCAGCGAGATCAGCGTCGTCTTGCCGGAGCCGGAGAAACCGACGATGGCGACGAACTCGCCTTCCTCGATGCGCAGGTCGATGCCTTCGAGCACGCGGCTGCGCTGGCGGCCGCTGCCGTAGGACTTGGCCACGCCGCGCAGCTCCAGCGCGGCCGGTGCCGTCGCGGCCGCGGGTGTCGGCGGCGGGGTGGCGGGGAGGATTTCGGCAGTCATCGCGTTGCCCATCACAGGGTGTTCTCGCCGAAGCTGACGAACTGCTGCAGGCTCAGCATCACGCGGTCGAGGATGAAGCCGACGGTGCCGATCGTGAACACCGCGACCATGATCCGCGCCAGCGACTGGCTGCTGCCGTTCTGGAACTCGTCCCAGACGAACTTACCGAGCCCCGGGTTCTGCGCCAGCATCTCGGCGGCGATCAGCACCATCCAGCCGACGCCCAGCGACAGCCGCAGGCCCGTGAAGATCAGCTTCAGCGACGACGGCAGCACGATGTGCCGCACCTTCGACCAGGCCGACAGCTTGAGCACCTTGGCGACGTTGATCAGGTCCTTGTCGACCGAGGCCACGCCCACTGCGGTGTTGATCAGCGTCGGCCACAGCGAGCACAGCGTCACCGTGATCGCCGAGATCAGGAACGACTTCTGGAACATCGGATCGGCGCTGACGTAGACCGCGCTGACCACCAGCGTGACGATCGGCAGCCAGGCCAGCGGCGATACCGGCTTGAAGATCTGAATCATCGGATTGAGCGCCGTCTGCACCAGCGGCGACAGGCCGCAGACGATGCCCAGCGGCACCGCGACGATCGTCGCCAGGAAGAAGCCGCAGAACACCGTCAGCAGGCTGGTGCCGATCTGGTCGATATAGGTGGCCTTGCCGGTCCACGGCCGGATCTGCACCTCGGCCTTCGGGTCCTCGGCCAGCAGTTCGGCGTTGCGCTTGTGCTGGCGCTCGTAGAACGCCGCTGCGCGCTCGCGCTCGGCGCTGTGTTCGTCGATCAGGGTCTGCGCGGCGGCATAGACCTGGGCCGGGCCCGGCAAGGCGCCGAGGCTGGTCTGGATACCCTGCGCGACCAGATGCCAGGCAAGAAGGAAGAGGCCGAAGGCGACGAGCGGCACGCCGATCTTGCGGACGATCTCGCGCAGCTGCGTGCGCGGGTCATCGCCGGCGGCGATGCGCACGAACGGTGCCAGCCAGGTCAGGCCGCTGCGTTCGAGGAGAGTGGCGGTTTGCATCAACATGGAGCTTTACCTGCAAATAAAGGGTAAAGGCCGCGCGCCGCGCCTTACGTGACGCGGCGCGCGTGCCCGCGAACCTCAGGGCTTGTCCTTGCCCTTCAGACCGATCTTGAACTTGTCGAGGTAGGCGTTCGGCTTGCGGCCGTCGTAGGCGATGCCGTCGATGAACTCGGCGGTCTCCGGCTTGAAGCCGCTTTCCTTGTCCAGATCCGGGAAATCACCGGCCTTCATCTTGCCTTCGGCGATCAGCTCCTTGGCGGCTGCCGCGTACAGCTCCGGGCGGTAGACCTTCTTGGCGGTTTCCAGATACCAGCTGTCCGGCTTGGCTTCGGAGATCTGGCCCCAGCGGCGCATCTGCGTGAGATACCAGATGGCGTCGGAGTAGTACGGATAGGTGGCGTTGTAGCGGAAGAAGACGTTGAAGTCCGGCACCTGGCGCTTGTCGCCCTTCTCGTATTCGAAGGTGCCGGTCATCGAGTTGTCGATCACCGCGACATCGGCGCCGACGTAGTTCGATTTCGATAGCATCTTCGAGGCCTCGACGCGGTTGGCGTTGTTGTTCTCGTCGAGCCAGTAGGCGGCGCGGATCAGCGCCTTGACCAGCGCCTTGGTGGTGTTGGGGTACTTCTGCGCGAAGTCGGCGCGGATGCCGAACACCTTCTCCGGATTGTTCTTCCAGATCTCGTAGTCGGTCACCACCGGCACGCCGATGCCCTTGAACACCGCCTGCTGGTTCCACGGCTCGCCGACGCAGTAGCCGTAGATCGTGCCGGCTTCCAGGGTCGCCGGCATCTGCGGCGGCGGCGTCACGCTGAGCAGCACGTCCGCCTTGATCTGGCCGGCCACGTCGCCCTTGTCCGGCGCGTAGTAGCCCGGGTTGATGCCGCCGGCGGCCAGCCAGTAGCGCAGCTCGTAGTTATGCGTGGAGACCGGGAACACCATGCCCATGTTGAAGGCCTTGCCCTGCGCGGCGTAGCTCTGCACCACCGGCTTGAGGGCATCGGCCTTGATCGGGTGGACCGGCTTGCCGTCCTTCATCGGCAGGTTCTTCTTCATCTCCGCCCAGACCGCGTTGGAGACGGTGATGCCGTTGCCGTTGAGGTCCATCGAGAACGGCGTGATGACCTCGGCCTTGGTGCCGAAGCCGATCGTCGCGGCGATCGGCTGGCCGGCGAGCATGTGCGCGCCGTCGAGTTCGCCGGAGATCACGCGGTCCAGCAGCACCTTCCAGTTGGCTTGTGCCTCCAGCGACACGAACAGGCCCTCGTCCTCGAAGTAGCCCTTCTCATAGGCGACCGCCAGCGGCGCCATGTCCGTCAATTTGATGAAGCCGAGCTTGAGATCGGGCTTCTCGATCTTGGCCGCGGCAAAGCCGGGCGAGCACAGCAATGGTGCAACAACGGCGGTGCAGGCGATGAAGGTGCGCGCACACCACTGTAGTGGGCGCAAGGCGCCCTGTTTTTTGGCACGGGTAAACATTTTGAAGCGAGCCCCCTGAGAATCAGCAGATTGCGAATAGGCCTCATCGGCCGGAATCGTCCTGGCTGCCCGTCGATCTCGGTGGCTGCGGGCTATATGTAAGGACACGACACAAGTGACGGCGGCGAAAACAAAAAAAGGCGCCCCCGCACGAGCCGGCTGGCTCTGCGGATGGACGCCTTTGTCCTCCACTTTCGGGCGATGCCGGCCTGCCTGAAGCAGGATCCGGCGCTCGCCCAATCCCTTCGGAGCAAGCGGCGTGCCAGCGGCCGGGGTTTTTGCCCGGCCGGCCCTCAACGCGCCGCCAGGGTGCGCAGCAACTGGGCGCGCAGCGTGTAGTAGGCCGCCTGCTCCAGCATGCCCAGGCGGCTGCGCGGGCGCGGCAGCCGCACCTCGAACGGCATGTTCTCGTTGCCCAGCACGACGATGCGGTCGGCGACCAGGATCGCCTCGTCGATGTCGTGCGTCGCCAGCAGCAGCGTCGGCCGCGTGCGCGACCACAGCGCCAGCAGCTGTGCCTGCAGAACCCAGCGGTCGGCTTGCGCGAGCGCGGCGAACGGTTCGTCGAGCAGCAGCAGTTTGGGCGACAGCGCGAAGGCGCGGGCCAGGGCCAGGCTGTGCTGCGCGCGTGGCGGCAGGCTGCCGGCGCGCCGCTGTTCGGCTTGCAGGCCGACGCGGGCCAGGTAATGCAGCACCACCGCGCGCCGCGCCGCGGCGTCGAGCTGCGGGAAATGCGCGCGCACGTCCTGCATCAGGTTGTCGCTGACGCTGCGCCAGGGCTGCAAGCTCGGCGCCGCCGTGAGGCGGTGGCGGTCGGCCGCCGGCGCGTCGATCTGGCGGCCGTCGAAGACGATGGCGCCGTGGGCGATCGCCTGCAGGCCGGCCGCCATCGCCAGCAAGGCCGAGGCGCGGCCGTCCGGCGGGCCGAGCAGGGCCACGCACTCGCCCTGTTCGACCTTGAGGCTGAAG
>CAMLDZ010000114.1 GCA_946478985.1 uncultured Solimonas sp. | reverse complement strand
GACAGCACGCTGTCGCCGACCATCTCGGCGGTGCGTGAGCTTGCCGGCGGCTCCACCGCGGCGGCGCTGCGCACAACGCTACAGGCCCAGTTTGCCAGCTCGGACTGGTGATCCAGCGGCTGCGCGAGTACGCCGGGCTGGCCCAGGCGATCGCTCATCTGCCGGCGCGGCAGCTTCACGAACAACACGTCGCCAGCGACTTCATAGCTGTATGGCTGATCGACGTCGTACACCGCCATCGCGCCGGGGCGCAGGATCAGCTCGCTGTTGTTCTGACGTAGTACGCCACTGCCGGACAATACCTGCGTGAACAGATATTCGTTGCGCGGTGCGTGACGGATGTGGCGGGCCGAGCGCTCCCAGATCTGGCGTGGCCCCGACACCGTGCACACCGTGGTGGGCCCGAGCTCATTGACGGTGAAGTGCGCATCGAAATCATCGCTGCCGACGATCCTGCCGTCGGCCGGCGCGAAAGTGCGGCACATCAGCCCCCGCCAGAAGCGGAGCCGTTCTGCGCCTTGTCGGGCGGCGGTGTGATACACGGTGGTCATCGCTCGGACTCCTGTCGCGCTGACGCTGGATCATCAAGCGTGACGGTAGCGCCTGCTGGCGGCTATAGACAAGATGTTCTGGCAGAAATCGGCGAGCCTGAACGGCATCCCCTCGGCAAGATGGATGGCAGACGCGGACTAACCGCGCATTGCTGGAGGAGCCGAGAATGACCGATAAAGATCAGGCGCAACGCATCGTCGCGCACTTCATGGAAGTGTTCTCGACTGGAGATCCCGCCGCCACGATGGCGCTGATGACCGACGACGCCACCTGGTGGGTCGCGGGGACCACCGGATTGTCGGGGACCTACGATCGACAGGCCTTTGCCAAGCTGCTGGCCTCGGTCAACGACACCTGCACCGGGCCGATCAAGCTGACGGCCAAGGACTGGACGATCGACGGCGACAAGCTTGCCGTGGAAGCCGTCTCGCTCACGCATACCCGCAGCGGGCGCACCTACAGCAACCAGTATCACTTTCTGTTCCGGATCCGCGACGGAAAGATCGCCAGCGTGCGCGAGTACCTCGACACCATGCACGCGCAGTCGGTCTTTTTCGATCCCTGATCGCGCGGCGGCAGCCCAGCCGCGGACGCGGTGATCTTCCGGTCGCGGCGTCCGCATCCGGCGCCTCGCGCCGCTATCTACGGCGAGTCCATTGCCATGAATGCAGCATCGTTACCCAAGACTGTAGACGGCCTGATGGCCGCCGCTTCCGCCGCGACCGGCCTGTCGGATTTCGGGGAGGATCGCGGTTTCATGACCGGGCTGCGCATCCTCGTCGATGCGGCGCCGCGCGAGGCGCGGCTCAATGCGCTGGGTGAGCAGCTGGTCTACGGCGGCATCATTCGTCTGCTGTCGAACCGCTTGCGCTATATCCGCGATCTGAAGGCGCATCCGGAAATTCTCGACGAGCGCATCGTCAAGCCGATCGTCGTGATCGGCTTGCCGCGCACCGGCACCTCCAAGTTGCAGCGGGTGCTGTCCTGCGATCCCGATGCGCAGCGCCTGGATCTCTGGAGGCAGCAGAACCCGGCGCCTTTTCCCGACGAGACACCGGGAGATCCGCGTGCGCGCATCGACGCTGCGCTGCAGATCGAGCAGATGCTGACGACGATGTTTCCCGGATTCCAGGCGCGGCATCCGCTGGAGGCGCAGGAGCCCGACGAGGAACTGCATCTGATGGAGGGTTCGTTCGACTGCATGCTGTCATGGGTGTTCACGCGTCTGCCGAGCTTCCGCCAGCACGCCCAGACCTGTGATCCACGGCCGATGTACCGATGGTTGCACGCCATGCTGCAGTACCTGCAATGGCAGGACGGTGGTGGCCGCGGGCGGCCGTGGATGATGAAGTCGCCGACGCATATTGGCGCCTTGCAGGAGTTTCTGGAGATCTTTCCGGACGCGGTGCTGGTGCACTGCCACCGTGATCCGCGCGCGGTGATTCCCTCGTTTGCGTCGCTGATCACCGAGGCGCGCAAGGTGGGCAGCGATGAGGTCGATCCGGTCGAAGTGGGGCGCGACATGTTCGACTACTGGTCCGCGCAACTGGATCGCTATCTGATCACGCGCGAGCGTCTGCCGCGCGATCGTGTTCTGGACGTGCAGTTTGACGACGTGCGCACGGATGTCGTCGCCGTCATCCGCCGTATCTACGAGCGTGCCGGGCGCCCTCTGACGCCGCAGGCCGTCGCGGCGTTCAAGGCGCATGAGCAGCGCCGTCCCGAGCATCACTTCGGCGCGTATGAATACCGCCCCGAAGATCACGGCCTGAATCTGGACGAAATCGATCAGCGCTTCGCCGCTTATCGCGCGCAGTACATCCATGGAGAGGCACGATGAATGCTCCGCTCGGCTTTGTAGCTGCGCTTGGCGTCGATAGTCCGTCCATCTGGCGAGAGCTGACGCGCGTGGTCGGCGAGCTGGAGCGTCTGGTCTGGGGCGATCCTCTGATCCGCGACGATCTGACGCGCGCCGAAGGCCTGCGCCATCTCACGCGCCTGCTCGCCGGTGCGATTCCGATGACGCTGGAGTGCCCAGACCCGCGCTATCCGCAGCTGCTGCAGTTCCTGTCGACACGCATCCACTGGGGCCTGCCGGCCACCGACTGCGAGTACCTGTGGGCTGCGCTGCATGGCGACTACAAATACCGCATCACGGGCGATCGGGGCACGGCACACCTGTTCGATATCGAGACGCGCAGCGGGCACATCGCGCATGTGGCCGACTGGAAGCTTTTCGACCGCCGTGGCGACTTCGAGACGGACGCGGACAACCGCGTCGAGATCGTGCTGAGCCGCGAGCCTCAGCCGGGCAACTGGATCCGCCTGCCGGAGGGTCCGGCCAACATCATCGTGCGCCAGTACTACTACGACTGGAGCCGCGAGAACTCCGCGCGCCTGCAGATCCGTTGCGACGAGGCCGTGTTTCCGCCGCCGGCCCTGACCGTCGCTGACATCACCGCGCGCAGTCAGTTGCTGGCCGACTGGCTCGGCAACTTGCCGGATCGCTGCGCGCAGGTCGTGAAGACGTACTACCAGGCGCCGAAGGATTCGCTGATCTTCGACACCATCGACTTCGGCTGGAAGGATCTGAAGTACGGCAAGGGGCTCTACGAATGCGCGCCGGACGAGGCGCTGGTTCTCGAAGTCCGCCTGCCCGCATGCCACTACTGGAGCATCCAGCTGAGCAGCCATTTCTGGGAGGCACGCGATTGGCATCTGCGCCAGACCTCACTCAATGGTGCACAAGCGACGATCGACGACGACGGCGTGTTCCGCGCGGTGATTGCGCACCGTGATCCAGGTGCCGCCAACTGGCTGGACGCCGGAGGCCATGAGCGGGGCTTGCTGGCGATCCGCTACTACAAGGCCGACACGACGCCGATCCCGACGATCCGCCGCGTGCGCTTCACGCAGCTCGATAGCGATCTGCCGGTCTCCACTGCGCGGCTCTCATCGGCGCAGCGACAGCAGAGCCTGCGCGAGCGTGCGGCTTCCGTCTCACGTCGCGATATTGAATGAACAACAAACCCAGGAGCCAGGCATGAGTCAGGAGATTGCAGCGCTGTTTTCGATGAAGGGCCGGGTAGCGATGGTGACCGGCGCCGCGTCCGGCATGGGTGAGCGCTTCGCACGCACCCTGGCCAAGGCCGGCGCGAAGGTGATTTGCGCAGCGCGCCGCAAGCAGCGACTGGATACGCTGGCTGCCGAGATCAATGCGGCTGGCGGCCAGGCGCTGGCCGTGCAGCTCGACATTGCAGATGTGGATAGCATCCGCTCCGGCTTCGACGCCTCGGAACGTGCGTTCGGCGCGGTCGACACGCTGATCAACTGTGCCGGGCAGTTGTTGTTCGCGACGATGCAGCAGATGCCGGACGAGGGCTGGGACAACATCATCAAGGTCAATCTCGACGGCACGATGCGCATGAGCCGCGAGTTCTCGCAGCGCCTGATCGCCAGGGAGAAGCCGGGCAGCATCGTCAACATCACGTCGATCACCGGCATCGGCGTGATGAGCCAGCTCGCGGCATACGGCATCGTCAAGGCCGGGCTAAATCACCTCACCCGCTACACGGCGGTTGATCTGCTGCCGCATCGTATCCGCTGCAATGCGATCGCGCCGGGCTATTTCCATTCGGAAATGTCGCGCGATGTTTTTGCAACGGATGCGGGCAAGGCGCTGCAGGCCGGCTTGCCGTACGGCCGCGCCGGCAACGTCGAAGAACTCGACGGCGCGCTGCTGCTGCTGGCGAGCGAGGCGGGATCTTTCATCAATGGCGCCGTACTGCCGGTCGACGCGGCGCACCACGTCAAGCTGACCTGAGCGCGCCAACGCAGCAGAAGCAAGATCTGCGGCGGCGGCTGCAACGCACGGCCTCGATGTCCTGCATTGTAAAATCGCCGGGCACGGCCTTCTTCGGGAGACTGCTGCGACGATAAATCAGAACGACAAACAGGGGAGAGACGTGAGGACGATCGCGTTGGGCGTGGCTGCTGCTGTCGGAGTGCTGGCGGCATCATCGGTGGGCGCGTCGCTGGGGCCATTCGAACATGGCAATGGCATCAAGGCACAGGGTGCTGGCGGTGTCTCCTACGTCGCGGCCGAGGAGACCACCGCCTTGTCGGCGAATCCGTCACAGGCGCTGGGGCTCGGCGGCCGGTACGACATCGGCATCGACGTGATGTCCTTCTATGGGCGCACCCGCGTCGAAGGCAATGCGCTTGGGCCGGATGAAACGTACAAGGCCGACGGCGAGATGTTCTACCCGACTCCGCAGGCCGGTTTCGTCACGCAGCTGAACTCCCGCTGGGCGGCGGGCGTCACCGTGTTGCTGGCCGGGCTGGGGCCGGATTTTCCGGAAAGCCCGTACCAGCGCTTCGGCGGGTCACGCGAGGCGTCGTTGACGCTGGGCTCCATCAGTGCCGCGCCGGTTCTCGCCTACAAGCTCAGCGAGTCGCACTGGCTCGGGTTTGGTGCCGTGGTGGGGTATCAGACCTTCGAAGCCAAGGGCTTGCAGTTTCTTTCGTCGACGGATCCGCAGTTCACCGTTTCTGCCAGTCCGGCTCACACGACGAACCAGGGTGTCGATGGTTCTCTGAGCGCCGGATATGTGCTCGGATGGACCGGGCGCTTCGGTCCGCGTACCTCGGTGGGTGCGGGGTATCGCTCCAAAAGCTGGACGCAGAAGCACAAGGAGTATCGCGGGCTGCTTCCGGACGGCGGTTCGCTGGAGTTGCCGGCGGTATACGGTGCTGGCGTGGCGCATGATCTGACTGCCACGCTTCGCATCGCGCTGGAATGGCAGCAGTTCCGTTACGCAGCCGAGAAGGCATTTGCCAATCGCCTGGCCAATCTTCAGGACGGCAATCTGCTGGGTTCGCCGAATGGCCCTGGCTTTGGCGTGAAGAATCAGAATGCCTACAAACTCGGCCTGAGCTGGAGCGTGAACCCGGAGCTCCGGTTGCGGGCAGGCTACATCCACGCCACGCAGCCGGTGCGGGAATCCGAGACGCTGTTCATCCCGATGGCGCCGATCGTCCCGACAACGCACTACACGACCGGCTTCACACTGGCCCGTGGCGATTGGGAAATCACCGGTATGACGTCCTACTATGCGACGCAGACCGTCCGCGGCAAGGCGTCCATCCCGAGCGCGTTCGGGGGCGGCGAGATCATCGAGACTAACGAGGGATACGGGATCGGCATCTCCTGTGCTCGTCGCTTCGGCGGCTGAGTATCGCAGTTTCGCCCGTCACGCTCTGCTGAGGCCGCATAAACAAGAAGCCCCGGATATCCGGGGCTTCTCTTGCTGCGTGAGGCGGCTTCGCGGCGTTCAGACGCTGCGTTGCGCCTTGGCCTTGTCGCTGGCGGCCTTGGCCGACTCGCGCGCCTGTGCCCAGGCCTCGTCGCTCATCTTGGTCAGGCCGGCGAAGGTGGACGGCGCTGCCAGGTGGTGGCCGCCGTCGATGATGATGGTCTCGCCGGTGATGTAGTCGGCGCCGTCGCTCATCAGCAGCGTCATCAGGTTGCCGAGTTCGTGCATCTGGCCGTAGCGGCCCATCGGCACTTCGTCGGCCTGCGTCGCGCCCACCGAGCTCTCGCCGGTCGGGTTGAGCATCTGCCAGGCGTATTCGGTCGGGAACGGACCCGGCGCAACGGCGTTGATGCGGATGCCGTAGCGCGCCCACTCGACGGCCAGCGACATCGTCATCGCGTTGACGGCGGCCTTGGCCATCGCCGACGGGCAGACGAACGCCGAGCCGGTGTAGATCCAGGTGACCAGCGTGGACAGGATCGAGCCCTTGCGGCCTTCGGCGATCCAGCGCTTGCCGACCGCCAGCGTGGTGAAGAAGGCGCCGTTCATGACGGTGCTGGTGATCGCCTCGAAGCCGCGCGGGCTGAGATCCTTGGTCGGCGCGATGAAGTTGGCGGCGGCGTTGTTGATCAGGCCGGTCAGCGGACCGTGCTTTTCCCAGATCTCGCCGATGGCGGCGTCGACCAGGTCCGCCTTGCGGATGTCGACGGCCTGAACATACGCACGGCCCTTGCCCTGCGCGTTGATCTCGTCGGCGGCGGCCTGCAGCACTTCGAGGCGGCGGCCCCAGAGGTGCACATCGGCGCCCAGACCGGCGAGATGCGTGGCCATGGCCTTGCCCAGGCCGGTGCCGCCGCCGGTGACCAGAATCCGCTTGCCCGACAGGGCGTTTTCATTGAATAGCGCCATTTTTTCCGTCCCAATCTAGTGTGGTGTGTAGGGTTGACAGCGCGTACGCAGCGGACGTACGGCCGAAGCTGCGCCGGGAATTTTACATGAGCACCGGCAGGGGCCGCCGTTTCAATCGGCCAGGGCTGTGCTGGCAGCGATGTAACCGAGGGTCTTCTGCAGTTTGCGCAGGGATTTACCGGACCGCTCGCCGATGAAGCGGGCGCAATACATGACGATCATCCAGCTCATTACCTCGGCGACATCGTCGCTGGCGCCAGGCCGGCTCAGGCCCTTGCGGCGTACCGTGGCCAGCGAGCGGCGACTCTGCGCGCAGATCGTCGTGACCATGCTGCGGTACAGCTCGGCGACCTTTTCGTCGAAAGGGGCCACCTCGCTGACCGCGCTGAGGATGGCCTGGTGTTTCTTGAAAGTGTCGACCATGCCGACCAGCGCCTGCTCGATCTCGGCGCGCTCGCCCTGCGTGTTGGCCAGCCAGGTCCCGGTGCTCTCGACGATTTCGTCGGTCACCAGGCTCATCAGCCGCGCCACCAGCTCGCCCTTGTCGCGGAAGTGCACGTAGAACGTGCCGCGGGCGATGCCGGCTTCCTTGGCCAGCTGCTCGACCGAGACATTGCCGAAGCGCTGTCCCTTGTCCAGCAGCCGCTCCATGGCTGCCAGCAGGCGGGCCTCGATGCTCGGTTTCTCCGCGGGGGGCTTGCCGCGACGAAGGCGCGACGGGCGTTTCTCGAAGGTCGCCATGGATGAGGGTCTGGGGATTTGCGTCGCATCATAGGACCGGCGTCGCGAAAAAGACACAGAAAAAGACACGCTGTCAAAATGTTCGTTGACATCGTGTCTGGCGATGCCACATGATGCGGCGCTGCAGACTGGATACTCGCCGTTGGTCCGGGACCAAGATACCCGGAGACAAGGGCTCCTGTTAATAAGGCCAGCTGCATTTCCAGGCTTTGAGGAGAGACTGTGATCATTGACAAGAACCGTCCATCGCCGGCGTGGATCGCGGCGTTGCGCAAGCGTTTCCCCACTGAAACGGAGATCGACCGGGTCCTGACGCGCAAGATGGAGCGCCGCGACGGGCCGGGGTTCTCGCCGCTGCCGCTCGACACCCTGGTCAAGGGCGTCGACTCGCTGTTGCGCGCCGAGCTGAAGGATCCCTATGAGATCGTCGACGCCCGCTGGCTGTCTGGCGGCGCTTCGAAGCTGCAGATGGCGTTCACGCTGGACTGGAACCGTCCCGGCGTCGGCCGGGAACGTACGCCGATGGTGCTGCGCATGGAGCCGGCGGAATCGATCGTGGAGACCAGCCGTCTGCGCGAGTTCCAGCTGATCCGCGCATTCGAAGGCACGGTGCCGGTGCCGCCGGTCTACTGGTGCGACTCCGAAGGCGCGCATCTGCCGTATCCGGCGCTGATCTACGGCTTTGCCGAAGGCGTCACCAAGCCGTCGACCGCGCACAGCGGCGTGACCGGTCTGGGCACGCATCTGCCGCCGGAACTGCGCCGCAAGCTGGCCCCGCAGTTCGTCGAGCATCTGGCCAAGATCCACACCTTCGATTTCCAGGGCAAGGGCCTCGATGCCTTCGACATCCCGGAAGTCGGCAGCACGCAATGCGCCGAGTGGGGCATCAACTGGTGGGAGCGCGTCTGGGAAGAGGACTGCGAGGAAGACGTGCCGCTGATGCGTCTGGCCGCCGGCTGGCTGCGCGACAACATGCCCACGCTCGACCGCGTCAGCGTCGTGCATTCGGACTACCGCCTCGGCAACTTCCTGTTCACCGAGCACGACACCAAGATTTCCGCCTGGCTGGACTGGGAACTGGGCCGCGTCGGCGATCGTCACCAGGACATCGCCTGGACCACCAGCCGCGCCTTCGGCCATATCGCCGAAGACGGCAAGACCTTCCTGACCTGCGGTCTGATGCCGGAGGCAGAGTTCATCGCGGCCTACGAGAAGGCCTCCGGCCTGCGCGTCGATCCGAAAACCGTGCATTGGTACAAGGTCTACAACGCCTTCTCGATGGCGACGCTGATCCTGGCGACCGGTGATCGTATTGCCCGCAACGGCAAGACGCACCAGGACGTGCTGGTGACCTGGCTGAGCGGCATCGGTCCGATGCTGCTCGAAGAGATGCGCACGCTGATCGAGGAAGGGGTTTAAGCCATGCAAATGCGTCCTGAAGTTCAACTCAAGAGCGCCATCAAGGCGCTGACCGACGTGGTCCTGCCGGCCGTCGATGCCAACAACAAGCTGGCGCAGGAGCAGGCGCGTCTGGTGATCGGCCTGCTGACGCTGCTGGGCCAGCAGTTGCCGCTGCAGTTCCGCTTCGACTGCGACGAGCTGGCGCGGATGGTCGACTACGCGCAGTCGTTGCAGGCGCTCGCCGCCGGCGGCGCCGAGACGCAGGCCGCCGGCAAGGCGCTGGCCGGCGTGCAGCAGGCGGCGGCGGCGACGCTGGAGGGCGTCAAGTCTTCGCCCGACGCGGTGCTGCAGGCCGTGCGCGCACTGCGCACCAGCACCGGCGCCGTGATCAGCGCGCTGCAGAGCGACGGCGATGCTGCCGCGCGCGCCAAGGCGCATGCGCTGACGCTGGCGATGTCCAAGGAGCAGCTGCTGCGCGATCGCTCGTGGCTGCTGATGCAGGGCTGGGAGCCCGATCCGAAGTCGATCCCGGCGATCGACACCCTGCTGGCGCCGCTGCGCGCGTGACGCCCGCAGCCACCATTCCAATAATTCTGAGGAAACCATGAGCAAGCCCATCGACCGTCCGGTCCCCGTTCTCGACCCTGTCAACGACGGCCGCCACAAGCTGCGCGACCTGCCGCTGGAGCGCGAGTCGATCCCGTATGTCATCGCCCTGCCGGAGCACGGCCTCGGCACCTTCATCTACACCTGGGTGACCAAGGACAACATCGCCGGCGCCATTTTCGTCGTCTACGGCCCGACGGTGGGCGATGCGCCGATCGTCGAGGCGATCGACGGCATCGACGTCGG
>CAMLDZ010000113.1 GCA_946478985.1 uncultured Solimonas sp. | reverse complement strand
CCGACCTGATGTGGCGCCGCACCGAGGAGCTGCGCACGCATCCGCACGTCGCCGAAATCCGCCAGCAGGGCATGATCCTGGCGATCGAGATGGCGAAGAACATCCGCTCGCGCGAGCCCTACCCGGCCGAGGAACGCCGCGGCCTGCGCGTCTACCAGTACGCGCTGGAACAGGGCGTGCTGCTGCGGCCGCTCGGCAATGTCATCTACTTCATGCCGCCGTACATCACCTCGCCGAAGGAGATCGAACGCATCTGCGAGGTGGCGACCGAGGGTGTGCGGCGGGCGACGCAGAACTGAAAGTCGCGCCCCCTGAACAGCAGGGGCATTTCTCCGTTGCGGCCTGCGAAAGCGGCGCCAGTCGTGCGGGCGAGGAGATTTCCGTCACACCGCCGCCCGGTGGCCGATTGCCGAACTGCTGCAAAGTCGGCTCAGATCGGCACGCGGCGAGCCGCCCGCTCCTTCTGTGCGCTTCATCCGGGGTTCCATGTGTCTCTAGACCAGCAGATCCGCTTCGCCCGTGCGCGCGACGGTGTGCGCCTCGCCTACGCCAGCAGCGGCAGCGGGCCCGTCCTGATCAAGGCCGCCAACTGGCTCAGTCACATCGAGTTCGACTGGGACAGCCCGGTCTGGCGGCACTGGCTACGCGACCTTTCCACGCAACACACGCTGATCCGCTACGACGAGCGCTGCTGCGGGCTCTCCGATTGGGAGGTCGACGATCTGTCGTTCGAGTCCTGGGTCGCCGATCTGGAGACCGTCGTCGACGCGGTTGGCGTACGCCGCTTTCCGCTGCTCGGTGTCTCGCAGGGCGCAGCGGTCGCGGTGACCTACGCGGCGCGCCATCCCGAGCGCGTCAGCCATCTGGTGCTCTACGGCGCCTACGGCCGCGGCCGGCTGGTGCGCGACCGCTCAGCGCAGCAACGCGAAGAAGCCGAGACGATGGGACAGCTGATCAAGCTCGGCTGGGGTCGCAAGAGCCACGCGTTCCGCCAGGTCTTCACCGCGCAATTCATCCCCGGCGGCAGCCTCGAACAGCTGCAGTGGTTCAACGAATTGCAGCGCGTCTCGACGACGCCGGACAACGCCGGCCGCTTCATGGACGTGTTCAACCGCATCGACGTGATGGACGCGGCGACACGCGTGCGTTGCCCGACGCTGGTGCTGCACGCACGCAGCGATGAGCGTGTGCCGTTCGACGAGGGCCGCCTGCTCGCCGCACAGATTCCCGGCGCACGCTTCGTGCCGCTGGAATCGGCCAACCACATCCTGCTGCGCGAGCCGGCCTGGGACGTGTTCCGCGCGACGGTGGCCGGCTTCATCGGCGCCGCCGGCGGCGCGACGGCGCCGATCGCCGGGCTGACGGCACGCGAGCACGAACTGCTGCAGCGAATCGCGCGCGGCCTCGACAACGCCGCGATCGCCGCCGAGTTCGGCCTGCAGGTCAAGACCGTGCGCAATCACATCACGCGGATCTTCGACAAGCTCGGCGTGCGCACGCGCGCCGAGGCCATCGTCCGCGCCCGCGACGCGGGCCTGGGCACCGACAACCGATAGCGAGTCCGCACTCAGCGCAGCAGGCTGTGCAGCTCCTGCACGCTGCGCTTGGGCCGCACACCGGGCGGCAATTGCGGAACGACGCTATGAGTGAAGAAGCGGTCGGCGTCTACCCTCGATGCCCAAAACTCGACGACCCGCCAGCCAGCCGCGGACGGATAGGCGCCGTGCAGGATGAACCCGGGCGCCGCGCGTGCACGCTCGGCCAGTAAGGCCAACATGCCGTCGTAACCGGCCTGTGTCTGTCCCTGCACTTCAACGGTGATGATGACGGCCATCGCGATGCTCCTGATGTGAAGAGCCGCGATCATCGGCAGCGCCCAGGCAGGCGTCGATTCCCTCCAACCGCGCAGCGCCGTGCAAATCCGCACGGCCGTCGCTTGCATAGAATGCGCGCTCATGAGCGACATCAAGACCTTCGACTGGGACGACCTGCGCTACTTCTGCGCGCTGGCCCGCACCGGCTCGCTGGCGGGCGCGGCCCGCGCCCTGGGCGTCGAGCACAGTACCGTCAGCCGCCGACTGGCGGCGATGGAGCGTACCGTCGGCGCACCGCTGTTCGTGCGTGGCACAGACGGCCTGCGGCCGACTCCGCTGGCGGCGCGACTGGAACCGCTGGTGACGCTGGTGGAGCGCGCGGTGTCCGCAGTCCAAGATGAGGTCGAGCAGCAGAAGCGGCGCGTGCGGCTGGCAATGCCGTCCGGCATCACGCGGCTGTTCACCGCGCGGCTCGGCGACTTGCGCGCGCGCCATCCGGAAATCTCGCTGGAGTTGCTGAGCGGCTCGCAGCCTGTGGATCTGCGCAAGGGCGAAGCCGATCTGGCACTGCGCAGCGGCGTCTTCGATGACGGCCTTGTCGCACGCAAGGTCGGTGAATCAGGGCACTCGCTATATGCGGCACCGGCTTATCTCGCACGCCGCGCGCCGCCGGACGATCCGGAGGACCTGCACGGGCACGAGGTCATCGGCCTCGATCCGAGCCGGATGTCGATTCCGCCGGCCAAGTGGCTGGCCCAGCACGCTGCCGGCGCCCACATCGTGATACGCGTACGCGAACTGGCCGACATGGTCGCGGCCGCGCTGGGCGGCGCCGGCATCGCCATCCTGCCGTGCATCCTCGGCGACACCGAGCCCGGCCTGGTACGGCTCACCCCCAAGGTTTTCGCGACGACCGACATGTGGCTGGTCTATCGACGTGAATCACGGCTGGTCGAGCCGGTACAGGCAGTGATCGCTTTCGTCATGGACGTGATGCGCGACCAAGCGGCGACGTTCGCCGGCCGGCACGGCAAGACCGACCCCAGTCCCGCGCCACCGCGCCTGGCGATGCTGACCCGGCGTGAGCACGAGTTGCTGGAGTTGCTCGCCAGCGGTCTCGACAACGCCGTGATCGCTGACCGCCTCTGCCTGCAGGTCAAGACCGTGCGCAATCACATCACGCGGATCTTCGACAAGCTGGCCGTCACTACGCGCGCCGAGGCGATCGTCAAGGCACGCAATGCCGGCTTCGGCAACGCAGCACCGCCCCTCGCGCGCCAAACCGGGACCAGGGCCCCTTAAAACGACAACTGCGTCGCTTTCCGCGCCCCGCCGACAGGGACCAGCGCCTCACGACTGCAGCTGCCTCTTCCGCTGAACTACGCACCGCCGATCGAGCCGGGCACGGCTCGCAGCCGGCACCCGTGCGCACGCCACCGCGTCGCAGCGGATCTGATCAGCCAGGGAGCGTGTGCAAATGCGGAACGAACAACGGAACAAGGCCATCGCGGCGTTGGCGATGATGGCGAGCGCACTGCTCGCGGCCTGTGGCGGCGGCTACGGCGGAAACGATCCGGACGACGGCGACAACGGCGCACGGCTCGCCGGCCCCAGCCGCTCCACATCGATCGCGCTGACCGCCGACGACCGCCGCCTCGTCGTCGTCAACACGCAGGACGATTCGGTCTCGGTGATCGCCGTGCGCAAGGCCGACGGCAGCGACAGCGCCGAGAAGCTCAAGGAGATCGCGGTCGGTGACGAGCCGCGCTTCGTCGCGCTGAGCCCGGACGACCGCGAGGCCTACGTCGCCAACACCGCCGCCGGCACCGTGTCGGTGATCGCGCTCGACAGCCTGCAGAAAGTCGCCGACATCGACGTCGGCGTAGAGCCGCGCGGCATCGCGGTGACGCCCAACGGCACGCGCCTCTACGTCGCCAACCATACCGCCGGCACCGTCACCGCGGTGGACCTGAAGACGCGCAAGGCCATCGGCAGCATCGCCGTCGGCGGCAATCCGATGGCGCTGGCGATCAGCAACGACGGCGACGGCGACGACAGCGACGAGACGGTGTTCGTCACGCAGTTCTTCTCCGAGCTGATCGCCGGCCGCAACCAGGTCGACGACCAGGCGCGCCGCGGCGTCGTCAGGAGCTTCGTCGTCGGCCAGCCGCAGCAGCTGACGACGACCACGCTGGCGCCACTCGCCGACAGCGGCTTCACCGCCAGGCGCGCGCAGTTCTGCGCGAAAACCCGCAGCGAGCCCGACCCGACCCAGCCGACGCTGAAGAGCGAGGTGTTCTGTCCGGATACGACGATCGCCGACGCCAACGATCCGAAGCTCGCCAAGGACCCGCAGGGCGCGTTCCCTAACCAGCTGTTCGCAGCGCTGATCCGCGGCGGCAAACTGTTCGTGCCCAGCGTCGGCGCCGCGCCGGAACCGCCGACCAATTTCAACATCAATCTGCAGGCGCTGGTCAGCGTCGTCGACACCGCCAGCCGCACCGAGCTGGCGGGCGTTTCGCCGTTCAATCTCAATGCGCAGATCAAGCTCGAAGCGCAGCCGGCGAAGGCCGACGAGAAAACCAGCCTGGCGCGGCTGTTCGGTAACGAGATCGTCGCGCTCGACGCCAGCGCCGACGGCAGCGACGTGCTGCTGCTCAGTCGTGGCGGCAACTATGTGCTGCGCGCGCGGCACGACGGCAGCGGCAGGCTCGACATCCAGGCACCGGGCGCCGTGCAGCGCTTCCAGACCGGCAACATGCCGAGCGGCGTGGTGATCAGCGCCGACGGCAAACGCGCCTATACCAACAACGAGGTCAACGTCTCCGTCACCGCGATCGCACTCGACGGCGCCGGCGTGCTGACGCGCGACATCCCGTCCGGCGCGGTGCCGGAGCCCGGCTCCGTCGAGCACAAGCTGCTCATCGGCAAACTGGCCTTCTTCACCGCGCTGGGCGTGCCGGACAACGGCTTCGCGACGACGCCGGTGCGTGCGATCGAGCCGCTGCGCTTCCGCAACCAGGCCTCCGACAACGCCTGGTCGAGCTGCGCGTCCTGCCACAACGAGGGACTCGCCGACGGCGTGACCTGGAGCTTCGGCGCCGGCCCGCGGCAGACGATCCCGCTCGACAGCCACTTCGCCAAGGCAGCGCCGGGCTCGCCGCAGTTCCTTGCGCACGAGCGCATCTCCAACTGGAGCGCGATCCGCGGTTCAGTCACCGACTTCGACATCAACTCGCGCGACGAGCAGGGCGGCGGCGGCTTCGCCGGCGGCGTGCCGTTCGTCGATGGCGTGCAGGTAACGGCAGTGGACGGGGTCTTCAACCACGGCCGCACGCGGGGCATCAGCGAGTCGCTGGATGCGATGACGGCCTGGGTCGGCGTGGTGCGTACCTACCGTCAGCCACAGGGCGATGCGGGCACGCTCGCCGCCGGCCGGGCGCTGTTCCAGACCGCCTGCGCGAGCTGCCACGGCGGCGCCAAGTGGAGCAAGAGCGAGATCGTCTATGACAACGATCCGAGCTTCCTCAAGGCGCCGATCGCCGGCGACAAGGCGATCGACCCGCGCGTCGCCAACATCGCCGCGCAGATCGTCTCGTTCAACCTGCCGAACCGCGACGCGCCTCAGGACACGCTGAACTTCCTCGACAAGGTCGGCAGCTTCGACGCCGCCAGCGACTTCGAGATCAACAAGACCGGCACGGCGGCGCTGGGCGCGGTGGGCTTCAACGCGCCGTCGCTGCTCGGCGTGGCGTACAACGCGCCGTACTTCCACGACGGCTCGGCGACGACGCTGGCCGAGGTGTTCGCGCGGCACACGCTGGCGCTGGGGCCGGGCCCGGCGACGATCGCGCAGGCGCTCGGCGCCGATCTGCCCAAGCTCGACGCCTTCGTCAGGTCGATCGACGCGACGACGGCGCCGCTGGATTCGGATACCGAAGCGTTCAAGCAGCGTCATCCGGACGTCTTCCCGTGAGCCTCGCCGCAAGCGCAGGCACCGCCGCCACTGCGGGCGTCGCCATGCCGGCGGCGGCGCCCGCCGCGCGGCACGCCGAGGTCGACGTGTTCCGCGGCCTGCTGATCGCGCATATGGCGCTCGATCACGTCTCGCTGATGTTCAACGCCGGCCGGCCCGGCGAGGAACTCGCCGCCGCCGCGCCGGCGGTGACGGGCGAGCTGCTGCAGTTCCTGACGCGCTTCACCGGCGTGCCGGTGGCGCCGGGCTTCTTCTTCATGGCCGGCTTCATGGTCGCGCTGACCAGTGCCGCGCGCAGCGGTCACGGCGTCGCCGAAGCCGGGATCACGCGCCGGCTGCTCCTCCGCGGCCTGGTGCTGATCGCCGTCGACACGCTGCTGATGGGTCTGCCGCGCGCGCTGATGGGCTTCTACTCGTTCATGGTGCTCAGCTGCATCGGCCTCAGCCTGATGCTGCTGGCGGCGCTGCGGCAGCTGCCAGACCGCGTGCTGCTAAGCGGCGCGCTCGCAGTGCTGGTGCTGCATCCGCTGCTCGACGTCTCGGCCTTGCCGCTGCCATTGCGCGCCATCCTCTACGAGCCGGTGCGCGAGGGGGCCTTTCGCTCGCTGTATCCGCTACTGCCGTGGAGCGCGATTCTCGTCGTCGGCTACGTCGCCGGCCGCGATGCGCTGACGCGGTCTGAGCCACAGCGGCTGTGGCTGCGCGTCGCCGCGCTGTGCCTGCTGGTCTTCTTTGCCGTGCGGCTGGCCGGCGGCTACGGCAATGCCTATGCCACCGTGGGCATCGCCAGCCGCGAGTTCTGGAGCTTCGCCAAGTATCCGCCGGATCTGCCGTTCCTCGCCTGGTCCGGCGCGGCAATCCTGCTGAGCCTGGCTGCACTGCGCCGGCTGTGCCGCGCCAGCGTGCCGGCGCTGCTGCGGCCGCTGGCGGTCTACGGCCGCGTGCCCCTGTTCTTCTACGTGCTGCATTTCTACGTGCTGGGCATCGCCGCGGCAGTGGCCAAGACGCGCTTCGGGCTGGCGCCGACCTACCTGCTCTGGCTCGCGCTGCTGGCGGCAATGGTCTGGCCCTGCGCCGCGTATCACCGTCTCAAGCAGCGGCAGTCGAACGGGCTCAGGCGCTACTTCTGAACATGGCGATGACAAACCACCATGAAAACGCCGCGAAGCAGCGCCACCGCATTCTGGCTGGCGCCGTCGCACTCGGCTGCGCCGCACTCGCGCCGGCGGCCGCGGCGCAGGCGCAGGCGCAGGCGCAGGCGCCGGACGATCTCATCGTCGAGACGATTCCGGTCCGCGTCAGTGACGAGCGGACACTGCCGGACAACGGCGGCGAGCCCATCGCCGCCGGCCATCGCGTCGCCGAGATCGTCGTCACCGCACAGAAGCGCGAACAGAACCTCGACGAGGTGCCGATCTCGGTACAGGCGTTCAGCGGCGAGCAGCTCGATGCCCGCGGCATCCACGACCAGAGCGAGCTGCCGCAGCTGACGCCGTCGCTCGACGTCGGCAACCAGGTCGGCTACACGACCTTCTATCTGCGCGGCGTCGGCTCCGACGCCTATCTGACTGCCGATCCGAGCGTCGCCAGCTACATCGACGGCGTCTACTTCCCGTTCGCGCAGGGGCTGGTCCAGGACTTCGGCGCAGTCGAACGGGTCGAGATCCTCAAGGGGCCACAGGGCACGCTGTTCGGCCGCAACGCGGTCGGCGGCGCGATCAGCGTGATCACCAAGGCGCCGGACTTCGAACGCGCCGCGACCGCAGTGCAGACCGGCTACGGCCGCTTCGACGATTTCCGGCTGCGCGTCCACCACAACCAGCCGCTCGACGACACGCTCGCGTTCAGCGTCTCCGCCGTCTACCACAATGCCAACAACTACATCGACGGTGATCTCGGCGGCCGGCCGCCGCCGCCGGAGATCAGCCGCGGTGCGCGGCTGAAGCTGCGCTGGCAGCCGGCCGAGCGGCTGGACCTGAACCTCGCCGCGCTGCTGCTCGACGCCGACGGCGCCAACAGCATCATCCAGCTCAACCGCGCGCCGAGTCTGCTCGGCGGGCTGCTCGGCATCCGCCCGCAGCAGGGCTACACCGCGAATCTCAGCGATCCGACCTTCCAGCGCATCGACAACCGCGTCGTCTACGGCGACGCGAAGTACGCCGCCGGCCGCTTCGATCTCAAGCTCAGTGCGAGCAGCCAGCGCATCGACACCGCCGGCATTCTCGACTTCGACGGTTCCGACGTGCCGCTGGTGCAGGTGCACTCGGTCAGCCAGTTCGCCGACATCCAGACCGCCGAGCTGCAGCTGCTGTCGAACGACGACAGCTGGGGTGCCGGCTGGCTCAGCTGGATCGCCGGCAGCTACTATTTTCGTGGCAAGTCGGGTTTCGATCCGGCGCTGCTGAAGGTTGCGCCGCTGGACTCGGACAACGCCTCGATCCTGCGCTTGCAGCTGCCCGGCGGCCTGTTCGGCGCGCTCGACGCGCTGCTCGCGCCGCTCGGCCTCGACGTGTTCGACGGCATCGGTGTGCGGCTGCAGTCGCCGGTCGGCACCGATTCCTGGTCGGCCTTCGCGCAGCTGAGCTTCGACATCGACGAACATGTGGCACTGACGCTCGGCGCGCGCTACCAGCGCGAAAAGCGTGCCGTCATCGCCTCGACCTCGTCGCTGCAGCTGCCCGGCGGCGGCGTACTGCCGCTGTTCGATTTCCAGCGCGCACTCGACCAGGACGGCAACGTCGTGCCGCAGCACAACGTCACTGAGAGCCTCAAGCCCAAGGTCTCGCTGGACTTGCATCCCTTCGGCCCGGAAACGCTGGTCTATCTGTCGTACCAGCAGGCGATCAAGGCGGCGACCTACAACGCCGTCAACATCTATGCGCCGCCACGCTTCGTCAAGCCGGAGGAAATCAGCGCCTACGAGGCCGGCATCAAGACCCGGCTGTTCGGCGGGCTGATGCGGCTGCAGGCAGCCGCCTTCCATTACGACATCCGCAACCTGCAGGTGCAGTTCATTTCGCTGCTGGCTGGCGGCGCCGTCACCTTCGAGAACGCCGAGCGCGCCCGCTCGCGCGGCGTCGATTTCGACGGCAGCGTGTTGCTATTCCCTGCCTTCGTCGACGAACTGCTGCTCAGCGGCGGCGCGGCCTGGGTCGACAGCCGGTTCCTGGCGTTTGCCAACGGTTCCGGCTACAGCGAGGGTGCCGGCGTCTACAGCCGCGGCAACGACTTCAGCGGCAAGCGCACGCCGCGCTCGCCGCAGTGGTCGGCAGCGCTGTCGCTGAGCAAGAACTGGCATCTGCCGCGCGGCAGCATCGAACTCGCCGGCGATGCCTACTACAACGACGGCTTCTTCTACGCCGCGTCGAACGCCCGCCAGTCGCGACAGCCGGCGTACACGCTGCTCGGCGCGCGGCTCAGCTATTTCCATGAGCCCTGGGGTCTGCGCGCGACGCTGTTCGGCAAGAACCTCGACAACCAGGCGTACACGGCCGGCGTATTCCAGCAGGACTTCGGCACCTCGGTGACGCTGGCGCCGCCGCGGACCTACGGCCTGCGTCTCGACTGGGATTTCTGAGCCACCGGCCGCGCGCCAACGCTTTCCCTCCACCTCAAGCCTTCAACAAGGACTGTTTCATGATCGCTCACCGCTTCATCCGCACCGCCGTCGCCTTCTTCGTCATCGGCATCGCGCTCGGCATCTACATGGGCGCCGCTCACGATTTTCGTTTCACGCACGTGCACGCACACCTCAACCTGCTCGGCTGGGTCGCGCTGGGCCTGGCCGGACTGTTGTACACGACGTTCCCGCAGCTGCAGCAGGGCTGGCTGCCGCGCCTGCACTACTGGCTTCACACGCTCGGGCTGGTGATCTTCATGGGCGGCTTCGCCTGGGGCGTGCTGCAGGGCCGGCTGCTGCTGGCACCGGTGGCGGGCGGCTCGTCAATGGTCGCGCTCGGCGTGCTGCTGTTCGCCGTCAACGTTTTCACGCGGCTGCGGACGGCACCCGCCGGAGCCTGACCGCACTCAACGGCCGGCGAACACCTTCTTGAGGATCTCCGTGCCGCGCGCCGCCGGATCGGCGCGGATGCGGC
>CAMLDZ010000112.1 GCA_946478985.1 uncultured Solimonas sp. | reverse complement strand
GGCAGTGGCGGCGCCGGCGCCCGATCCGGCGGCCTTGCAGGCCTTCGCGCCGGCGCGCGCACCGACGCTGCAGGAATTCCTCGAAGACTTCGAATCTGGTAGCAGCGAGGCCGACGACCGCGGCCGGCTGGCCGGCGAGCTGGCGGCCCTGCGCGGCGATATCGACGAGCAGAAGGCGACGATCGCCGCCGAGGCGGAAACGCAGAAGGCGCAGGTGCTGGCCGCCGCCGCCGAGCACGGCGCCGCGCTGGCGGCGCGCGCGGCCGGCGCGGCCGCGGGCATCAGCGGCAGCATCGCCGCTGCGCGCGCGGCGCTGACGGCGGGCAACGACAGCCGCAAGGCGGCGCTGACGGCGCAGATCGCCGCGCAGTGCGCCGGCATCGAGGCGGCGTCCGCCGCCGCGGTCGCCGATGCCGAGGCGCAGCTGGCCCAGCGTTCGGCGCGGATCGGCGCCAGCGCCGAGGCCGAGGCGGCGCGTCCGCAGCAGCTGGCCGATGCCGAGGCGGCGCGCGCCGAGGCCGCGCTGGAGAGCGCTGCCGCGCAATGCGACAGCGCCGGCAGCAGCGAGGCGGCGCGCCATCCGGGCAGCGGCGACGCCAATCCGGACAAGCGTGCGGCGGCGCGCGAGGTGGCGCGCGAGAGCGCCGCCGACATCCGCGCCAAGAAACCGGAGCTGGCCGCCGACATCCGCTCGCGCACCGGCGAATCGTCCGGCCAGTACGCCGAGTACGCCGCCAGCGTCAACGCGCAGATCGAGCAGGCGCGTGGCGATCTGCTGCCGACGCTGGAGCAGATCGGCAGCGAAGCGATCGCCTCGCTGCAGGACAGCGAGGCCGGCGCGGCGGCGAGCCTGGACCAGCGGCTGGCCGCCGATCTGGCCGCGCTCGACGCCGCCGAGCAGGCGCAGCTGGCGCAGATCGAGCGCGCCCGCGCCGCCGCGCAGCAGCAGCTCGATGCGCAGGCCGCCGACGCCTGCGGCGAGATCGACGAACTCGCCGCCTCGCTGCAGGCCAATCTCGACACCAGCTACGCCGAGACCGAGGCGGTGGTGAACGGCGCCGACGAGCCGCTGGTCAGCGGCATGCTGGAAATGATCGGCGCCTCGCGCGCCGCGGCACGCAGCGGCGGGGCTGAAGGCTGCGCGCAGCTGGCGGCGCGTGCCGCCGCCGCGGGCGAGGGCATGGCCTCACTGGTCGCGCAGGTCGCCACACAGCTGGACGGCGCGAGCGCCGCTGCGGGCAGCGCCGCCGACGGCATCCGGCAGGGCGCCGACAGCGCCGGCGAGCAGGTGCTGCAGGGGCAGGCCGAGCAGGCCGGGCAGACGCAGGTCAGCGTCGACGCCGACCAGGCGCAGCTGGTCACGCAGGTGATGGCCGAGATCGATGGCGCGATCGACAAGGCCGAGGCCGACATGCGCGCGATCACCGACCGCTTCGGCAGCGAGCTGGCGAGCGGCGTCGACGAGAGCATCGAGCAGGCCATCCTGCCGCGCACCGATCAGGTCGAGGACCGCGCCGCCGATGCCGCCGCGCAGGTCGACGATGCCTGGTGGAAGGGCCTGCTGCGCGCGGTCGGGCAGATCGTGCTGGGCCTGGTGATCATGGTCGCGGTGGCGCTGGTGGTCGCGGCGATCGCCGCGGCCTTCGGCGTGATCCTGACGGCGTGGACGGCGGTGATGATCGCCGGCGCGATCCTGCTGGTGGTCGGCTTCGTGCTGGCGCTGCGCGCGCGCAGCCAGCAGCCGGAACTGGCGGGTCGACCGTGGACGGCGGCCGGCATCGCCCTGCTCGACACGGTTGGCTATACCGGCATCCACGAGAGCATCAGCGGCCACGACTTCGTCACCGACCGCGTGCTCAGCGACGGCGAGCGCACCGAGCGCGGCACCATGGGCGTGGTGACGATGGTGTCGCTGGCGCTCGGCGTGCGCGGCGCCATCAAAGGCCCGCCGGGCGGCATCTTCACGCGGCCCAACACGCTGCCGCGCGGCTGGGTCGGCTGGCGCGCGGCGCTGCCGCAGGGCTGGCGCGGCATGAAGGTGGTCGGCATCGAGATGTGGACGGGCACCCGCAACGGCGCCAGCAGCGCCGTCGAATGGGTGCGCACGCGCCTGCTCGGCCGCGAGCCGACGCGGCCTTCCGCGGAGCTGCTGAACCGCGTCGGCGATCCGGCCAACGCGGAGACGATCCGCGATACCGAGATGCCGTATCAGAATCCGCCGGAAATGATGACGGCGCGGCGCGGCCAGCCGATCGACGTGACGCAGCTGGACCCCAATCGCACCTATCTGTGGGCGGTCGACGGCGAGGGCAATTTCATCATCGCGCCGGAGAACCAGCCGGGCTTTGGCCGCGCGGTGAAGCATGGCGACCTGATTCCCGGTGCCGGCGGCGAGTTCCGCGGCTCGGCGCGCGCCGGCGGCGAACTCAATGCGACGCGCGGACCCAACGGCGAGACGGTGTGGGTGATGGACGGCGATTCCAGCTACACCTTCGCGCGGCGCGACGGCACCGTGTCCAGCAATGCCAATCGCGGCGCCGCGCATGAGCTGCTGACCGAGACCGGCACCGATACCTCGTCGATCGACGTCTGGAATCCGGAAACCGGCTATCGCTACGGCAATGGCTGGACGCCGACCACGCCGCGCGCGCCGCGGCCGGGTGCGACGCCGCTGCTCTATCCGGCGCGCGGCGCGCCCGACACCACGCCCAATCCGGACAGCGCGGCGGTGCCCGAGGAGACGACGCCGGCGCCGTGAATGAGCCCGTAGCCCGGTTCGCCGCAGGCGAGCCGGGCTACGGGCTTAAAATAGTGCGAGACGGTGGCTTCGTCCTACGAGCCGCTGCGCTGCAGCTCGGCGCCGATCTTCGCCGCGAAGGCGTCGAGCTTGCTGCGCTCCTCCATCTTCGCCGCGTGCATGCGCAGCGGCTCGCCGTCGTAGCGCGGGATGACGTGGAAGTGCACGTGCGGCACGGTCTGGCCGGCGGCGCTGCCGTTGACCTGCATCAGCATCACGCCGTCGGCGTTCATCGCGCGCTGTACCGGCGCCAGCAGCCGGTGCGCGACGCGCACGCAGGCCAGCGTTGCGGCCTCGGACAGTTCCAGCAGCGTCACCGCCGCTTCCTTGGGAATGACCAGAACGTGGCCGTCGGCCTGCGGCATGATGTCCATGATCGCCAGCGTGTGCGCGTCTTCGAGCAGCTTCAGGCTCGGCAGTTCGCCGCGCAGGATCTTGGCGAAGGGATTCTGCGGGTCGTAGGCGCTGCCGATGCTGATCATCGCGGGCGTCCGGTCGGGGGCGGGGCCCGCATCGTACCGCGGCGGCGTGTCAGGCCGGCACCAGCCGCAGGCGTGTGATCTCGGAGGGCGCGCCCAGGCGCAGCGGCGGGCCCCAGTAGCCGGTGCCGCGGCTGACATAGACCCACATGCGGCCGACGCGCGCCAGACCGGCGACGATCGGCTGCTGCAGCGGCACGAACAGATTCCACGGCAGGAACTGGCCGCCGTGCGTGTGGCCGGACAGCTGCACGTCGAAGCCGGCGGCAGCGGCCGCATCGGCCGAGCGCGGCTGGTGCGCGAGCAGGATCCTGGCGTCGACGGCACCGTCGTGCTGCGCCGCGCGCGCCGGATCGCTGGCATGCGAGGGCTCGAAGTGATGCGCGGTGAAATCGGCGACGCCGCCCAGCAGCAGTCGCGCGCCATCGCGCTCGATCACGGTCGACTCGTTCATCAGCACGTTCAGGCCCAGCCGCTGCCACTCGCGCACCCAGGCCGCGCCGCCGTGGTAGTACTCGTGGTTGCCGGTCACCGCGTAGACGCCGTGGCGCGCGCGCAGGCTCGCCAGCGGCGCGACGTGCTCGCGCAGCTGCGCGACGCTGCCGTCGACGACGTCGCCGGTGATCGCCACCAGATCCGGCGCCAGCGCGTTGACGCGGCGCACGATGGCGTCGAGATAGCCGCGCTTGATGGTCGGCCCGACGTGGATGTCGGACAGTTGGACGATGCTGAAGCCGTGCAGCGCCGCCGGCAGGCCGGCGACCGGCAGCTCGACCTCGACGACGCGCGCCAGCCGCCGCGCGTTGATGAAGCCGAGCAGGCTCAGCAGCAGCGCCAGCAGCACGACCGCCAGTGCCGAGCCGTGGCGCGGCGCCGCCAGGTCGAGGCTGCCGGGCTGCAGCGCCGCCCAGGCCCACAGCGGCAGCAGCAGGATTTCACGCAGCAGGCCGAGCACGAACAGGCCGGAGAACAGGCCCATCGCCAGATAGCCGGCCCAGGCCAGCGCATCGCCGGCGCGTGGCGGCAGGTGGCTGAGGCGGATCAGCAGCGGTGCCGGCACCAGCAGGCCGGACAGCACGAACAGCGTGAAGGCGGCGCCGAAGCTGGCCGGCGACAGCGCCAGCGGTGGCAGCAGCCGCCAGGCGACGAGGCCGTGCAGCAGGACGCTGAGGCCGAGCAGGAACGGCAGGGGATTGCGGCGCATCGTCCTGAAGCTGGTGCCGGGTCGCGCCATTTTCAAGGACGCTGCCGCGCGCGGTGACGCTGATGCATCATCCGCCGATGGACAAGACGCTCGATTCGCCCCGGCCGCGCAGCGCCGCGCCGTCGCTGACGCGCGCGCGCATGCGCGGCCGGCCGACGCGCGAGCGCGCGCATGCGCTGCGCAGCGCGATCATCGACGCGGCGCTGGACGTCTTTCTCGCGCGCGGCTTCCAGGCGGCGAGCATGGAAGGCATCGCGCGCCAGGCCAACGTCGCCAAGATCACGCTGTACCGTCACTTCGAGAGCAAGGAGCAGTTGTTCGTCGACGTCGCCCGCGCCGCGCAGCTGCGCGTGCGCAACAGCCTCGACGGCCTGGTCGAACAGGGCGCGCCGCTCGACCAGGTGCTGCGCGACATCATCGAGCGGCTCTACGACGGCTACACCGATCCGCGCTATCTCGCCGTCAGCCGCATGGTGATCGCCGAGGCGGCGCGCTTCCCCAAGCTCGGCCGCGCGCTGCTCAGCGACGCGGCCTACGTCATCGAGCCGCTGGTGGCCTATCTGCAGCAACTCAAGGACAGTGGCCAGATCGACATCGAGTCCGCCTACGACGCCGCCACGCAGATCGCCGGCCTGGCCAGCGGCGCCGGCCGCTACGGCCTGATCCAGCCGTCGCGCCACCCGCTGAGCCGGCGGCGCTGGGTGGAATCGCTGGTGAGGCTGTTCATGCGCGCCTGGCGCGTCGAGCGTCCGCAGGACCCGCTTCGCGGCCGATGCTGACGACGCTCTTGACGAGGTGATCGATCAGCGTCGCGATCTCGCGCTCGCCGGCGCCGCCCAGGCGCATCAGCACGATGGTGTGGCCGCCGCCGACGAACAGCCGCGTCGCCGCCATGATGTTCATCGCCGGCGACAGCTCGCCGAGCCGCTTGCCGCGCGCCAGTGCGCGCCGCAGCTGCTCGTAGACGCGCTCCTGCATGAGGCGGTAGCGCGGCCAGACCTGATCGCGAAAGCCGGTGCCCCAGTCGAGCCAGACCTTGATAACGTCCGGATCGCGGCGCGCGGCGCCGTCGAAATCGCGGGCGATGGTCGACAGCGTCTCGGTCGCGCTCAGGCGCTTGATGTCGATCGCCATGACGATCGCCAGCAGCTTGGCCTCGACGACGTCGAGCGTCGCCATCACCAGATCGTCGCGCGTACGGAAGTAGGAGTGCACCGCGGCCACCGAGACGCCGGCGCGCTTGGCCACGTGCGCATGCGTGGCGCGCGCCACGCCGTGCTCGGCAAAGGCGCCGATGGCGCAACGCAGCAGCTGGGCGCGGCGTTCGGCTGGCTGCAGGCGCGTACGCGCCGTCGGCTTGGCGTTCAAGCAAATCCATTCCCGGACGAGACGAAGATGCGGCGATTCTGCGGTATCGCCCTGCGCTCTGCAGCGTGGCCGGCGGCCGGCCG
This sequence comes from uncultured Solimonas sp., assembly GCA_946478985.1. Next base: position 4,329 of record CAMLDZ010000112.1, on the reverse strand, counting down.
CGCTCAGAGCAGCTTGAGCACCCGCGCGCGCGCCAGCGCCGCCGCGCGGCTGGAGGCGCCGAGCTTGGCGTAGAGGCGCTGCAGGTGGCCCTTGACGGTGCTCAGCGTCAGATCGAGGCGGTCGGCGATCTGCTGGTTGCTCAGGCCGGCTTCGAGCAGCAGCAGCAGTTCCGCCTGGCGGCCGGTCAGCGGCTCGTGCAGCTGCAGTTCGACGTTGTGGCGGACCAGGCGGTCCTGCAGGCCGGCATCGCGCAGCGGCAGCCGCGCGCAGAGGTCGGCGAACAGCCGGCGCTCCTCGGCCGTCGCCAGGCCCCAGGCCGAGGGCTTGGTGTCCTCGATCAGCGGCGCCAGCGCCGGCGCCAGGTCGCGGAACGGCCGCACGATGCGCCGCGGCGCCGCCAGCGCGATCGCCCGCGTCAGATGGCGGGCGGCCAGCGCCGGGCGTTGCTCGGCCAGTTCGCTGAGCGCGGCCATCAGGCCAAGGTCGACCTGCCGCGCGACGCGGCCGTCGGCCTTGGCGCCGGCGAGCTGTTCCTCCAGCAGCGCAGCGACCGCACGGCCGCGGCCGGCGCTGACCTGCAGGTCGATCAGCGTCGCCAGTACCACGTCGCGCGTCCGCGGAGCCTGCGCCCAGGCCGGCAGCGTCGCCGGATGTTCGGCGCCCAGGCCCAGGCTCGCCGCCTCGGCCTGCGCCTCGGCGAGGCGCTCCAGGCGCAGCAGCCGGCGGATCCGCTGGCAGCCGAGCAGGAACGCCAGCCGTGGCGGGTAGTGGCTGACGATCTGCTGCAGGCGCTGCGGCAGCGCGGCGTCGGATGGCGCGCCGGACCACAGCTTGAGCGCGCCGTCGAGGCCGCAGGCCACGGCGTCGATGAAGCCGTGCGTATGCGCGGTGCGCAGGCCCTGCTCGATCAGCGCGCGCGCCTGCTCGTCCTCGCCGGTCTCGACGGCGCAGGTGCCGGCGAGCAGGGCGATGGTGCCGCAGATGCCGGCGTTGTCGCCTAGCCGTTCCGGCAGCGATTCCAGCGCGTCGAGCAGGGCGGGATAGGCCCTGGCGTACTGGCCTTCGAGGATCGTCGGCAGGTTGGCCAGCGCGACCAGCCAGCCCTGCGCGTAGTCGCTGCGCGTCTGCGAGGCCGAAGACTGCGCGGCGACGATCGCCGCGCGGGCGTCGACGAAGCGGTAGACGCTGGACGCATGGATGCTGCGGATGCAGCGCGCCACCGTCATGTCGAAGGGATCTTCGGCGGCGGCGTGGTCCAGCCAGGCGGCGGCCTGGCGGTCGGCGTCGTCGAGCGCGTCGGTGAATACGGCGATGCACATGCGCACGATGTCGAGCCGGCGCTCGACGGCGCGCGCCGCCGCGGCCGTCTTGCCCGTCGCGCGGCTGCGGCGGATGCGGCCGGCAAAGCGTTCCAGCTGATGGCGCGCCTCGTCGTAGCGCTGCGTCAGCGCCAGCCCCCAGATGTACCAGTACTCGGCTTCCCAGCCCAGCGTCGCGCCCTGGTCGAGCAGCGTGCGCGCCCAGGCCAGGTACTGCGGCAGATCGCCGCGGTTACGCACGAAGCCCGGCGCGGCCTGGTCGAGGATGCGCGCCGCCAGCGGCAGCGCCTGGGCGGCCAGCGCGTATTCGACGGCGTCGCGGAACTGGCCCTGCTGCTCGCACCACTGCGCGGCGCGCTCCAGAACCTGGCGGCGGTGTGCATCGGCGTCCGGGCGCTGGCGCGCTTCGCCCTGCAGGCATTGGCGGAACAGTCCGTGCAGGCGGTAGCGGCTGCGCGAGCGGTCCAGCGGCACCATGAAGACGTTGTGCTGCACCAGCCAGTCGAGGTGCGCCTGCGCGCCGGCGTCGCCGGTCGCGCAGGCGCACAGCGCGGCGTCGAAGCTGTGCAGCGGCGCGATCGCCAGCAGGAACTCGCGCAGCGCCGCCGGCAGTCCCTGCAGCACCTGGCGGTTGAGCAGCGCGACCAGGTCCTCGTCGGAGCCGGAGAACTGCTGCAGCAGCGCGCGCGGCTCGCGGCTGCCGGCCAGTGCCAGCTGCATCATCCGCAGCGCCGCCGGCCAGCCCTCGGTCTGGTTCAGCACCGCCTGCAGATGCTCGCTGCCGAGCGCCTCGCTGATGCCCGGCCCGAGCAGATCGGCGACGCCGGCGAGGTCCAGGCTCAGATCGGCGTAGCCGATCTGGCGGACGCGGCCTTCGAGCTTGGCGCGCGCCAGATGCAGCGGCAGCGCCGCGGTGCTGGAGATGACGAAGCGCGCATCGTCCGGCGTCTCGAACACCAGCCGGTCGAGCATCGGCCCCAGCTGCGGGTCGGCGCAGAAATGCAGGTTGTCGATGAACGCGGTGAAGCCGCCGTCGCGCTCGCTGGCGATGCGCAGCAGCGCGTCGATGCGCGTGTCCAGCGATTCGTCGCCGCGGAACAGCGCCTGGGTCGGATGCGGCATGCTGCCGTAGCGCGAGGAATGCCGCTCCAGGTGCTGCAGCAGGTCTTGCGCGTGCAGGTCGCGCTCGTCCAGCGTGGTCCAGTAGCAGCGCTCGCCGCGCGCGATCAGCCGCGCGTGCAGCGCCGACATCAGCATGGTCTTGCCATAGCCCATCGGCGCGACGATGGCGACCAGCTTGTACCGCTGCACGCCGTCGCTGAGTTCCGCCAGCGCACGCGTCGCCACCGGCCTGAACGTGTACTGCGGCGGCTCGCCGCGGCGGGTGCTGTCCGGCTCTGTTAGCGCTGTCATGGGGCCGGTCGGCTCTGGGTTTCTGCAAGGGCGGGTCATGCCATCGGCGGCAATCAGTACTTTAGTGCTGAATGCCCAGTCAAGCGGTGACCTAGGCTGCACAACATCGACAGCAGCCACCGGAGGAGACCCGGATGCCCACGCCACGCAGCCTCATCGACGAAGAACTTGCCCGCAGCCTGCCGCTCGCCCAGTTCGACGTCAGCAATACCGAGCTCTACGCCCGCGGCGGCCTGTACCCGTACTTCGAGCGCCTGCGCCGCGAAGAGCCGGTGCATTTCTGCCCGGAGAGCCCTTACGGCGCCTACTGGTCGATCACCAAGTTCAACGACTGCGTGGCGATCGACACCAACCACAAGCAGTTCTCGTCGGATCACAGCAACGGCAGCTTCGTGCTCGACGACACCACGCTCAACGCGGTGGAAGGCGGCATCCATCTGCCCAACTTCCTCGGCATGGACCCGCCGCTGCACGACGTGCACCGCATGGCCTGCAGTCCGATCGTCGCGCCGCACAACCTGCTGAACTTCGAGAAGCTGATCTACCAACGCACGCAGAAGCTGCTCGACGAGCTGCCGGTCGGCGAGACCTTCAACTGGGTCGAGCGCGTGTCGATCCCGCTGACGACGATGATGCTGGCGACGCTGCTGGATTTCCCGTTCGAGGATCGCCACAAGCTGACGCGCTGGTCGGACATCGTCACCACGCGGCCGGGCTACGGCCTGGTCGACACCTGGGAGCAGCGCACGGCCGAGCTGATGGAGTGCCTGGCCTACTTCCAGGCGCTGTACGACGAACGCAAGAAGCTGCCGCCCAAAACCGACCTGATCTCGATGCTGGCGCACTCGCCGGAAATGGGCGAGCTCAGCGGCACCGACTTCATCGGCATCCTGGTGCTGCTGATCGTCGGCGGCAACGACACCACGCGCAGCTCGATGTCGGGCAGCGCCGTGGCCGCCGACCTGCATCCGGACCAGATCGCCAAGGTCAAGGCCAACCGCGCGCTGATCAACAGCATGGTGCCGGAGATCATCCGCTGGCAGACGCCGATCGCGCACATGCGCCGCACCGCGATGGAGGACGTCGAATTCCGCGGCAAGCTGATCCGCAAGGGCCAGAAGGTCGCCATGTGGTACCTGTCCGGCAACCGCGACGACGAGGTCATCGAGCGGCCGATGGATTTCATCGTCGACCGTCCGCGTGCGCGCCATCACCTGTCGTTCGGCTTCGGCATCCATCGCTGCCTGGGCAATCGCCTGGCGGAGATGCAGGTGCGCGTGCTGTGGGAGGAATTCCTCAAGCGCTACGCGTCAGTCCATGTCGTCGGCGACATCGTCCGCGTGCCGTCCAACCTGATCAACGGCTACATCGACGTGCCGGTACAGATCGCCCGCTGAAACTTCCGGAGGAAAACACCCATGCCCAAGATCACTTTCGTTGCCGCCGACGGCACTGCGCAGACCGTCGACGCCGACAACGGCCTGTCGCTGATGGAGGCCGCGGTGCAGAACCTGGTGCGCGGCATCGACGGCGACTGCGGTGGTGCCAATGCCTGCGGCACCTGTCATGTCCACGTCGATCCGGCCTGGGCCGACA